>NZ_JBHVRT010000002.1:0-402210 GCF_042885555.1 Kitasatospora sp. NPDC058048
CCGAGGAGTCCAAGCACACCTGCTCGAACTCCTCGACATCGACGAAACCCGACCCCGCTGGCTGGAAACCTAAAACCCCATGTGCGAAGTCTGGGTCTAGACGGAGGCGGGCGAACGGGAA
The DNA here is from genome assembly GCF_042885555.1 of Kitasatospora sp. NPDC058048. Taxonomy (NCBI): domain Bacteria; kingdom Bacillati; phylum Actinomycetota; class Actinomycetes; order Kitasatosporales; family Streptomycetaceae; genus Kitasatospora; species Kitasatospora sp. NPDC058048. The sequence continues at coordinate 122 of NZ_JBHVRT010000002.1, forward strand.
ACGGATAACAGCTGACAGATGATGAAATCTGTCAGCTGTTATCCGTCATCCGTGATCCGTCATCGGTGATCTGTTGTCCGTGGTCGGGTGCGCCGTGGCTCCCCGGCCTCCGGTCCGGGCCCTCAGCCCCGAACCCGCCCGGTGACCTCGCCGAACCCGACCACGGTGCCGTCCGGCCCGGGCGCGGTGGCGGTGATGGTCACCTCGTCGCCGTCCTCCAGGAACGTCCGGGTCGTCCCGTCCGGGAGCTTCAGCGGCTCCTCGCCGTTCCAGGTCAGCTCGATCAGCGCGCCCCGGGTGTCCCGCTCCGGCCCGCTGACCGTGCCGGAGGCGAACAGGTCGCCGGTGCGCAGCGAAGCACCGTTGACGGTCATGTGGGTCAGCTGCTGCTGCGCCGTCCAGTACATGGTGGCGAACGGCGGCCGGGAGACCGGGTGCCCGTTCAGCCGGACCTCCATCGCCAGGTCCAGGCCCCACGGCTCGCTGCCCCGGTCGTCCAGGTACGCCAGCGGCTCGACGTCGCGCTCCGGCGGCGTGACCCGGGCGTGCTCCAGGGCCTCCAGCGGGACGATCCACGGCGAGATCGAGGTCGCGAAGGACTTGCCGAGGAACGGGCCGAGCGGCACGTACTCCCAGGCCTGGATGTCGCGCGCCGACCAGTCGTTGAGCAGGCAGACGCCGAACACGTGCTCGCGGAAGTCGTCCAGCACGACCGGGCGGCCCAGCTCCGACGGCGCGCCGACGACGAAGCCGACCTCGGCCTCGATGTCGAGCCGGCGCGACGGCCCGAAGGTCGGCGCGGCGTCGGCGGGCGCCTTGCGCTGCCCGGACGGCCGCACCACGGGCGTGCCGGAGACCACGACCGTGCCCGCCCGCCCGTGGTAGCCGATCGGCAGGTGCTTCCAGTTGGGGGTGAGCGGCTCCGAGCCCGGGCGGAAGATCCGGCCCAGGTTGGTGGCGTGGTGCTCCGAGGCGTAGAAGTCGACGTAGTCGGCGACCTCGAACGGCAGGTGCAGCTCCACCTCGCCGGCCGGCAGCAGGGACGGCGACAGCGCCTCGCGGAAGGACTCGTCGGTGAGCCAGGTGGTGAGGTCCGCCCGAACCCGGGTCCAGACCGGCCGTCCCGCCGCCATCAGCGGGTTGAGCGAGTCCGCGTCCAGCAGCGCCGACGGCGCGCCGGCCGCGCGGGCGGCCGCCCCGGCGTCCAGCACGAAGTCCCCGACGCGCACGCCGATCCGGCGCCGCCCGGGCCGGTCGGCGGCGGTGAAGACGCCGTACGGCAGGTTGTGCACGCCGAACGGCGAGTCCTGGGCGCTGGCGAGCCAGCTGCTGGGGCTGCTGGGGGTGGTGCTCAACGGTCCTCCTGGTGCAGTGGACTGGGCGACGACAGCAGGCCGAGCGCGGCCAGGTCACCCAGGGGCTCGGCGATGCTACAGGTGCCGAACGCGGTGAACGAGTTGCGGATCACCGTAACCTGACGGTCCGTCAGTGAACGCACCGCCTTGGCCAGCACCTCGCCGTCGCGCTCCGCCAGCACCGCCGCGGCCGCCGTCCGGTCGGTCTCCTGCGCGGCCAGCAGCACGTTCAGGAAGCCGTGGTGCTCGAACCCGGTCTCCGGGTCGGTGTGCCGGACGGCGTTGTGCAGCCCGGCCGTGCACTTGTACGGCAGCCCGCGCCGCGCGCAGCCGGTGAGGAAGGCGGCCAGCTCGTCCTCGTCCGGGAACGCCTCGGCCACCAGCCCGCCGGTGCGGAACTTCGCCCGGTACGGGCTGTCCACCAACACGTCCAGGACGGCGTCCAGCCCGTCCCCGCGCAGGAGTTCGCGCGGCAGCTCGACGGCGGCCGGGACGTCCGGTGGAAGCAGCCGGTCCAGCGCGGCCACCGCCTCGGTGGCGTCCCGGGTGGCCAGCTCGACGCCGGCCAGCTCGAACGGCGCGGCGGCGGCGAGCGCCGGGGCGAGTTCGGTGCTGCCCCCCGGCAGCACCAGCCCGACCTTGAGCGGCCGGCCGCCCGCCGCCACCGAGCCGTCCGCCCCCGCTGCGCGCCCCTGAATTGCGGCGGTCTCCGGGGAGTTCGCGACCGCCGCGGCCAACTCGCCCAGCCGGCCCGCCCCGCAGAGGAGCGGGCCGACCGCCTCGGTGTACCAGGCCGTGCGGTGCAGCCGGTGCGCGGGCACCGCGTCGACGACCGGCAGGTTCCCCGGCGGGAACACCGCCGCGTCGTCGAACAGCCCGTGGAAGAGCTCGGGGATCACGCCCCCCGGCGGCAGCGTGTTCATCGCCCGGGCCCCCGACCGGCCCAGGTCCAGGCGTAGTTCGCGTCCTCACTGGCCCGGCCGCCCTCGCCCAGCTCCAGGGGGCGGAAGGTGTCCACCATGACGGCCAGCTCGTCGAAGAACTCCGCGCCGATGCTGCGCTCGTACGCCCCGGGCTGCGGACCGTGGGTGTGCCCGCCCGGGTGCAGCGAGATCGAGCCCTGGCCGATGCCGGAGCCCTTGCGGGCCGCGTAGTCGCCGCCGCAGTAGAACATGACCTCGTCGCTGTCCACGTTGGCGTGGTAGTACGGCACCGGGATCGCCAGCGGGTGGTAGTCCACCTTGCGCGGAACGAAGTTGCAGATGACGAAGCCGTTGCCCTCGAAGACCTGGTGGGCCGGCGGTGGCTGGTGGATCCGGCCGGTGATCGGCTCGAAGTCCTTGATGTTGAAGGCGAACGGGTACAGGCAGCCGTCCCAGCCGACCACGTCGAAGGGGTGGTGCGGCACGGTGTAGCGGGTGCCCGCGACCCCGTTCGGGCCACGGTGCTTGACCAGCACGTCGACGTCCCCGGGGGCGTCGACGACCAGCGGGCCGACCGGTCCGCGGAAGTCCCGCTCGCAGTACGGCGCGTGCTCCAGCAGCTGCCCGTACTTCGACAGGTAGCGCTTGACCGGGGTGATGTGGCTGTTCGCCTCGATGCAGTACGCGCGCAGCGGCTCGTCCCCGGCCGGCACCCAGCGGTGGGTGGTGGCGCGCGGGATGATCACGTAGTCGCCCTGGCCGACCTCGATCGAGCCGAACACCGTCTCGACCGTGCCGGAGCCGGACTCCACGTAGACGCACTCGTCGCCGAGCCCGTTGCGGTAGAGCTCGCTCGGGGCCCCGGCGGCGACGTACGAGATCCGCACGTCGCCGTTGCCGAGGACCAGCCTGCGGCTGCCGACGACGTCCGCGGACTTCCAGTCCTGGTCCGCGAACAGCTCGTGCAGCTTGAGGTGCCGGGGGAGGAGCGGGTGGTTGGGCACCGTGGACTGGTCCGGCAGCTCCCAGGGCACCGCGTTGACCACCGCCGAGGGGATGCCCCGGTGGTAGAGCAGCGAGGAATCCGAGGAGAACCCCTCCTCGCCCATCAACTCCTCGTAGTACAGCCCGCCTTCGGGAGTGCGGTGCTGGGTGTGCCGCTTGGGCGGGATGCTGCCCAGCTGCCGGTAGTACGCCATCTCCGTGGTCCTCCTCGACCGTCTGGCAGAGATCCGTGTTCGTCAGAGCTCGTCGGAGCCCGCCGAAGGCCCGCTCGTCGGAGCCGGGCGGAAGCCGGTCCGTCGGAGGCCGGTCCGTCGGGAACCGGCCCGTCGGGAACCGGCTCGCCGGAGCCGTCGGACGCTCACAGGTTGCCGCGTCGGTCCTGCTCGCGCTCGATGGACTCGAAGAGCGCCTTGAAGTTGCCCTTGCCGAAGCCGAGCGAACCGTGCCGCTCGATGAACTCGTAGAAGACGGTGGGGCGGTCGCCGACCGGCTTGGTGAAGATCTGCAGCAGGTAGCCGTCCTCGTCGCGGTCGACCAGGATGCCGCGCTTCTTCAGCTCCTCGATCGGCACGCGCACCTTGCCGATCCGCTCGCGCAGCTCCGGGTCGTCGTAGTACGCGTCGGGGGTGTTGAGGAACTCCACGCCGCGCGAGCGCAGCACGTCGACGGTGGTGAGGATGTCGTTGGTGGCGAGCGCCATGTGCTGGCAGCCGGGGCCGGTGTAGAACTCCAGGTACTCGTCGATCTGGGACTTCTTCTTGGCGACGGCCGGCTCGTTGAGCGGGAACTTCACCCGGTGGTTGCCGCTGGCGACGACCTTGGACATCAGCGCGGAGTACTCGGTGGCGATGTCGTCGCCGACGAACTCGGCCATGTTCACGAAGCCCATGACGCGGTTGTAGAACGACACCCACTCGTCCATCCGGCCGAGCTCGACGTTGCCGACGGCGTGGTCGAGGGCCTGGAAGAGGCGCTTGGGCGAGCCCTCGGGGTGGGTCACCCTGCTCGCCGCGACGACGTAGCCCGGCAGGTACGGGCCGTGGTAGCGGGAGCGGTCTATCAGGGTGTGGCGGGTCTCGCCGTAGGTGGCGATGGCCGCGCGGCGCACGGTGCCGTTCTCGTCCGAGACGTCGTTCGGCTCCTCCAGCACGGTGGCGCCGGACGCGCGGGCGTGCTCGATGCACTTGTCCACGTCCGGGACCTCCAGGGCGAGGTCGACGACGCCGTCGCCGTGGCGGCGGTGGTGGTCCAGCAGCGGGCTGCCCGGCTGGACACCGCCCTTGATCACGAAGCGGCAGGAACCGGAGCGGAGCACGTACGCCTTGCGGTCCCGACGGCCGGTCTCCGGGCCGGAGTAGGCGACCAGCTCCATGCCGAAGACGACCTGGTAGAAATGGGCCGTCTGGGTGGCGTTGCCGACCACGAAGACGACCGCGTCCTGGGCCGTCACGGGGAACGGGTCGGCGGCGGCGTCGTGCTCGACGAGGCCGACGAGGCGGCGCAGCTGGTCGGCGTCAAGACCGGCCTCGCGCTCCTCGGGGGTCAGCTCAAGGGCGTGGGTCTGCGGGGTCATCGCTCGTTCCTCCACTTCGGGCCTCGCCGTCGAGGCTTCCGCTGGATCGCGACCGCACCGCGTACGGGTGGGCGGTGTGGTTGCGGAGAGCTTGCTCCTGTCGGGGTGGTTGGGCAACAGGTCGGATTTTGACTGCTCAATGTGTACAAGCTGATCAGAAAATCCCGCTGTCGGCTGCGCAAAATGTGCTGCTGACCGGGGACGATGCCCGAAGTCTGCGCAATGGGACGGTCACGTACTTCCGGGGCCGACGGGACGGGGGAGGTGGCGGAGGAACCAGTCCGAGGCCAGCTCGGCGACCCGGTCCAGCGTCCCCGGTTCCTCGAACAGGTGGCTCGCGTGCGGCACCACCGCGAGCCCGGTCTCGCAGCGCAGCCGGCTCCGGGCCCGCCGGTTGAGGTCGAGCACGGTGGGGTCCAGGGAGCCGACGACGAGCAGCGTCGGAGCGCGGACCCGGGCCAGCGTGTCGGGCGCGGCGAGGTCCGGGCGACCGCCCCGGGAGACCACGGCGCGCACCGCCGGGCCCAGCTCGGCGGCGGTGTGCAGCGCGGCCGCGGCGCCGGTGCTCGCGCCGAACAGCCCGAGCGGCAGGCCCAGGGTCTCGGGCACGGCGGCGTCCGGGCCGTCCTGTGCCGCGCCCAGCCGCCGGGCGACGGCGGTCAGCCGGCCGCCCAGCAGCGTCACGTCGAACACGTTCCGCCGGTCGGGCTCCTCGGCCTCGGTGAGCAGGTCGAACAGCAGCGTGGCCAGCCCGGTGCGGTTCAGGTACTCGGCGACGTGCCGGTTGCGCGGGCTGTGCCGGCCGCTGCCGCTGCCGTGCGCGAAGACGACGACCCCGTGCGCGCCGGCCGGGACGGTCAGCCGGCCCGCGAGGCGGACCCCGGCGACGGGCAGCAGCAGCTCGCGGTCGACCCCGGCGGAGGCCGAGGACGGGTCGCCGCCGGCCTCGGTCAGCAGCCGCAGCACCTCCTCGTCCCCGGTCTGCGTGAAGTCGGCGTAGAACTCGCCGATCGCGTAGAACGGGGACGGCGTGCCGACGCAGACCAGCTCGTCGGCGACCTCGTCGAGCCGCTCGGCCCAGTCCGCGGGCGCGACCGGCACCGCCAGCACCACCCGGGCCGCGCCCCGCTCCCGGACGATCCGGCAGGCCGCCCGGGCGGTGGACCCGGTGGCGATGCCGTCGTCCACCACGACCACCGTGCGCCCGCGCAGATCGGCGGGCGGCCGGTCGCCCCGGTAGCGGCGGGCCCGGCGCGCCAGCTCGGCGCGCTCGCGCCGCTCCACCTCGGCCAGTTGCTCGTCGGTGACCGCGGAGAACCGGATGACCTGGTCGTTCAGCACCCGGACGCCGCCCTCGCCGATCGCCCCCATGCCGAGCTCCGGCTGGTGGGGCACGCCGAGCTTGCGGATCACGCAGATGTCCAGCGGCGCGCCGAGCACCGCGGCGACCTCGGCGGCCACCGGCACGCCGCCCCTCGGCAGCGCCACGATCACGGTGTCGGGGCCGGCCAGGTGGCCCAGGCGGGCGGCCAGCCGACGGCCCGCCTCGGTGCGGTCGGCGAAGTGGGTGAAGTGGGTTCCGGTGACGTGCATGACACGGCCTCCGGTTCCACCGTACGTCGTTCCGGTCGGCGCGGGGCGTTCGCGGGCGGGGGCTCCGGGTGCGTGCGCAGGTCACCGCGCGGGGCGGCGCGCGGGGGCGGGAACCGGCCCGGACCAGGACGGGAGCAGGACAGGAGCAGGACGGAATCGCGGGTCCGGACGGTGGGCGGGGACCGCAGGTGGGGCGGGCCGGGACGGTGTCGGGATCGGACCGGGATCCAGGTCGGGATCGGGCCGGGAACCGGGGCGGGATCAGGCCGGGATCAGGCCGGGATCGGATCGGGAGCCGGACGGGACGACACCCCCGTGTGGCCGGGACAGCGGGCGGCGCACCGTGGATCGCAGAGGCGGACCGCAGAGCCCGCCCGCGACCGGAAGGAGCCCGTCATGTCGGGCACCGTCATCACCGACCTGCGCCGCCGAGGCGCCGTCGACCCCGGCCGCCTGCTCGCCGGACCGCTGCGCGGTGTCGGCCTGCAACGACTCGACCCGGGCCACCGCACCGAACTGGCCGCCGACGGCATCGAGCACGCGCTCTACGTCACCGCCGGCTCCGGGCTCGCCGAACTGCCCGAGGGCGCCGTGCACCCGGACCACCCGGAGCGCGCGGACGCCGGCCTGCCGCTGGTCGAGGGCACCGCGGTCGTGCTGCCGCTCGGTTCGCGGACCGTCCTGACCGCCGGGACGGCCGGGCTGGAGTACTTCCACGCCCTGCTCACCGTCCCCGCCCCCTCCGCCCACCGCACCGAAGCCTCTCCCGAAGAAGGTGACCCCAGGTGATCGTCACCACCGACACCGGCGCGGCCATGGTCGTCATCGGCCCGAACGGCGAGCGCGTACGGATCCGCTCCCTCGCCCGGAGCCCGATGCTCGCCAGCGCCTGCGAGGCCTTCGACCACCTGCGGCTGAGCCCGGGCGCCCACCACGTCCTCCCGGGCCGGCCCGACACCGAGACCGTCCTGCACGTGCTGCGCGGCGCCGCCGTCGTCGGCCGACTGTCCGACGAGCCGGATCACTTGGCCTCCGAGGGAGACCTGCTGCTGGCCCGCCGCGGCCGCGCCCTGCACCTGGAAGCCGGGCCGCTCGGCGCGGAACTGCTCTGCCTGACGCTCGCCGTTCCCCGCCACACCGCCGGCACCCGGGCAGCCCTGGCCCGGCGCCGTGCCGCCCGCCGCGACCGGCCCTGACCCGGGCCGGCCGGCGCCGACAGTCCCTGACCGGCGCTGACCGGCCTTGACCCGGGCCGACCGGCGCTGCCAATCCTGCCTGTCCTCCAGTTCCCCTCGGAGGTGACCACTCGTGATCCTCGTCCCCGCTGCCGTCCCCCGCACCGCGCCCGCGTTCCAGCGGCTGATCGACCCGGAGCAGCGGCCGGCCGTCCGCGCCGGACTCACCGTCGAGGCGCTGCCGCCGGGCGTCCGGATCGAGCAACTCCCGTACGAATCGGTCGAGTCGGTGACCGTGGTGCTCTCCGGGCGGCTGTTCGCGGCCGGCCGGATCCTCTCCCCGGGCGAGGCGCTGCACCACCGTCCCGGAACCTCCTGCCGGATCGCCGCCGTCCGCGGCACGCCGACCACCGTGCTCACTGTCAGGCCCGTTCCGCCCCGGGCCGCCATCCCGGCCCAGCGGTCGGACTCCGCGCCCGCCGCGAGCCGGCGGCAGGTGGAGGTGGAGGTGGGCACCGCACGGCTCGACCCGTGCGGAACCTGCGGACCGTACACGGACCGTGCCGCCGACGCCTTCCTGGTGGTCCTCACCGGGGCCGCGGCGTTCCTCGGAGAGCTGGGTGAAGTCCTCTTGCTCTCGGGCGACTTGGTCTACGTCCGGGCGGGGGAGCGGTACGGCCTGCGGGCCGGCCGGCGCGGACCGGTCACCGCCGTGCTGGGCCGCGTCGGCGCACCCGGCGCCGCTCTGGGGCCGGAATGGGAGGGCCGGCCCGTGCGCTCGGGGCGGACCGGTCCGCAGGGTTGAGACCGGATCGATCGACCGTGATCGGTCACTCGAAAGGAATGCCGACGGGCCGGCGTCCGCGAGTGCGGACGCCGGCCCGCAGCGTGTACCGGGTGAGATCCGGTTTCGACGGCCCGGTGTCCCGGGTGGCCGGGGTGGCCGGGGTCCGGTCTCGAATCCCGTCCCGACGTGAGCCGGAGCGGTCGGGCCCGGCTCCTCCGGGCTCCTCCCGGCCCGTCCCGGCCCCGACACGCTGAGGACTTCACGAGCACGTCACGGAAAGTCACGCGATCGCCGCTGATAGTGTCGGCCGGGTGGATGAAGAACAGCCGTTGGCACCTGTGGGTCCGGGGGGCACTCCGGCCGTCCGTGTGCTGATCGTCGACGACCACCCCCTCTTCCGGGAGGGGCTCAAGGCGGCACTGGAGAGCGCCGAGGGTGTCCTCGTGGTAGCCGAGGCCGAGCGGGTCGCCGATGTCCCGGAGGCGGTCGCCCGGTACCGCCCGACCGTGGTGATCATGGACCTCTCGCTGCCCGACGGCTCCGGGCTGGAGGCCGTCCGGCAGCTCGCCGGCCAGGAGGCGCCGCCGCCGGTGCTGATGCTCACCATGTCGGACGACGACGGAAACCTGCTCGCGGCCCTCCAGGCGGGCGCGCGCGGCTACCTGGTCAAGGGAGCGGGGCGGGAGGAGGTGCTGCACGCGGTGCGGACGGTCGCGGCGGGCGGCGCGGTGTTCGGCGGCGAGGTGGCGGGACGGATCACCGCCCTGCTCGCCGGGGCGAAGATGCGCGAGGCGGGACAGCTCTTCCCCGAACTCACCGCCCGCGAGGCCGAGGTGCTGGACCTGGTCGCGCGCGGGCTGGACAACCGGCGAATCGCCCGGGAGCTGGTGGTCGCGGAGAAGACCGTCCGCAACCACATCACCCACATCTTCGAGAAGCTGCACGTCGCGACGCGCGCCGAGGCGGTCGCCCGGGCCCGCGACATGGGCCTCGGCGACGACCGGACCACCCCGGAGAGGTGAACCGGGTGTCGTGAGCGGGGAGCTGTGAACCGGGGGTGCCGGTCCGCCGACCGGCACCCCCGGAGTCCTGCCGTCCCCGCCCTACGGCTGCGTCCCGCTCACGGCCGCATCTCGTACGCGCCGGAGAGCGACTCGACCTGCGTCCACACCCGCGCGTCCCGCGCCGGGTCGGCGACCGGGCGACGCACGTTCGCGAGTGCCCAGGCCGCCTGCTGCTCGGTGGCCGAGGCCTTGCCGTGCAGCTCGGTGGCGTGCGCGGAGAAGTCGCGGACCAGCGCGTCGAAGACCCGGTCCAGCACGTCGCCGCCGTGCTCGGAGGCGGCCAGGCCGGTCAGCTCGGCCTGCTCCAGCACCAGCTGGCCGTAGACGATCAGCGCGAACAGCTGGCCGATCTCCAGCAGGAAGTCCAGGTCGGCCTGCTGCTCCTTGCTCGGCGCGTTCTGGAGCAGCAACTCGCAGAAGCCGTCGGCCTGTTCGCGGAAGCGGGCGACATTGGGCAGCTCGGCGTGGCGGTCGTAGGCGGTGCGCCAGTCGTGGAACCGGATCGCGCCGAGACCGCGGGCCGGGCCCTGCCGGAAGAGGAAGGCGTCGTCGGCGGCGTCCACCCGGCTCGGCACCGGGGCGTAGTCGGCCGGGGCGAACAGGTAGTTGCCCATGAACTTGAGGATCAGCGCCAGGTTGACGTGGACGGTGCCCTCCAGCTTCGGCAGGCCGCGGATGTCCTTCGCGGCCTTGTCGAAGTAGGTGTCCGCCTCGAAGCCCTTGGCGGCGATGACGTCCCACATCAGGTCGATGACCTTCTCGCCCTCGGTGGTGACCTTCATCTTGGTCATCGGGTTGAACAGCAGGTAGCGGCGGTCCTCGGGGGAGGCGCTGCGGAAGTAGTCCACCGCCCGGGCGCTGAACAGCTTCATCGCCACCAGGCGGACGTAGGCGTCGGTCAACTCCCGCTTGACGTGCGGGAAGTCGGTGACCCGCTTGCCGTACAGCACCCGGTTGTGGGCGTGCGTGACGGCCTCGTACATCGCGTGCTCGCAGATGCCGATCGAGGCGGTGCAGAGGTTGAACTTGCCGACGTTCACGGTGTTGAGCGCGGCGTCGAAGGCGGCCTGGCCGGTGTGCAGCACGTCCTCGGCGCGCACCGGGTAGTCCTCCAGGCGGAACTCGCTGACGTACATCTGCGCGTTCACCACGTTCTTGACCAGGTGGTACGCGTCGTGGCGGCTGTCGGCGGCGAAGAAGACGTAGCCCTCCGGGCCCTCGACGTCCGAGCGGCGGCCGAACACCGAGACCAGGCCGGCCACGTTGCCGTTGCCGATGTAGTACTTCGAGCCGGTAGCGGTGAAGCCGCCCTCGCCGTCCGGGGTGAGGATCATGTCGGTGGAGTAGATGTCGGCGCCGTGGGTGCGCTCGGAGAGGCCGAAGGCCATCACGTGACCGTCCGCGAGGAGCTGGGCGGCGCGGGCGCGGACGGCCTCGTTCTCGCTCTGCCAGACCGGGCCGAGGCCCAGGATGGTGACCTGCCAGGTGTACCAGTAGCCGAGGCCGTAGAAGCCGAGGATCTCGTTCAGCTCGGCGATCCGCGCGGTGTCCCAGCGCTTGTCGGGGTCGGCCGCGGCGGGGGTCAGGAACTCCGCGAAGAGGCCCTCCTTCGCGGCGAAGTCCAGGAAGTCGGCGTACCAGCTGCGGTCATTGTAGGTGTCGATCAGCGCCTTCTTGCCGCGGGACTCGAACCAGTCCACCGTCGCGCGCAGCAGTCGGCGGGTCGGCTCGTCGAACTGTGCGGGGTCGTAGCTGCGCGGGTTGAAGAGCATCGAGGGGCTCCCGGGGGTCGAGGGTGTGAAGAGGGCGGGTGACAGGGGTCGGGTGACAGATTTCAAACTCTGTTAGTTGTCATCCGTCGGCCGTCATCTGTCAGTCGTCAGTCGTCAGTCGTCATCCGTCGGCCGCCGTCCGCCGTCGGCGGAGAGGCGGCGCAGGGTGGCGAGCACGTCGTCGAGCCAGGCGAGGGTCATCCGCTCGTACTCGATGCCGCCGCGCAGCACCACGTGCTGCAGTTGCTCGTGCGCATCGAGCGCGGTGGTGTCGAGGAAGTCGCGCTGCTCGCCGTGCAGGTAGCGGGCGAGCAGGGCGGCATGGCTCTCGCGGTGTCGTTCCACCTCGGAGACCAGCGCGGCCGGGTCGTCGAAGGCGGCGGCCCGGATCTTGACCGCGAGTTCGTGCCGAACAGTCTCCGGCTCGACCGGTTCGCGCAGCCAGCCGGCCAGTGCGGCCCGTCCGGCCCCGGCTGCCGAGTAGACCTTCTTGTCCGGGCGCCCGTCCTGGGGGACCTCCTGCGCGGCCACCCAGCCGTCCGCCTCCATCCGCCGCAGCACCCGGTAGATCTGCTGATGGGTGGCGGTCCAGAAGCGTCCGATCGAGCGGTCGAAGCGTCGGGCCAGCTCGTAGCCGGAGCCGGGCTGCTCCAGCAGCGAGACGAGGATCGCGTGCTCCAGTGCCATGGCCCGCATCCTGCTATGCAACGAGTTGCATAGGCAATGGCGGCCCGGACGGTTGAGACGCAGGTCACCGGCGTGACCGGATGGTTATCGGTCATTCCGGACTATCGGGTGCAAAACGTTGGATAAGCGCCAGAATGGGTACGGGGCAAGCGCCTTACCGGTTCCGACCACAGGAGGTGGTATCGGTGGCAACCCATATCCCGACGACGGGCATGGAGCACCATCCGGACATCGTCGAACTCCGCGAACGCTACGAGCGGGTCACCTCGACCCCCCGTGCCCAGGGCATCGAAGCCCTGGCCGTCCTGGCCGGTCTCTTCCTGGCGGCATCGCCATGGATCGTCGGCTTCACCGCGTACAACACCCTGACCGTGACCTGCCTGATCGTCGGGCTGGCCTACACGGCTCTGATGGCCGGCTACGGGTCGGCCTACGAACGCACCCACGCGCGGGCCTGGGCGGCCGCTGCGCTCGGTGTCTGGACGATCATCTCCCCGTGGGTCGTCTCCGGGTCCGTCGCGCACGGCAAGAACATCGTGACCTGCATCATCGTGGGCGCCGTGATGTTCCTGCTCGGCCTCGCGGCGATCTCGATGGCGACCATGACGTCGAACGGGGCGTCGATGCGGCGCGGCCGGGCCGGCCGCGCGAAGGGCTGATCTTCCCCGCAGCCCGTGACCGGGGCGCGGAGGGCGCGAGTGCCCCCGCGCCCCGGCGCGAGCCCGAGGCGTGAACCCAAGGCGCGCGCCCGAGGCGTGACCCGGGCGCGGGCGCGGCACGTTCCGACCCGACTCCGGCCCGACTCCGACCCGCTAGGGGTGGGTCATCCGCAGCACGTCCAGAGCCTCGTCCAGCTGCTCCTCGGTGAGCCTGCCCTGCTCGACGTAGCCGCGCTCCAGAACCACCTGACGGATCGTCTTGCGCTCGGCCAGCGACTGCTTGGCGACCTTCGCGGCCTCCTCGTATCCGATGTAGCGGTTCAGCGGGGTCACCACCGAGGGCGAGGACTCCGCGTACTCCCGGGCCCGGTCCACGTTGGCGGTGATGCCGTCCACCGTCCGGTCGGCCAGCAGCCGGGCGCTGTTGGCGAGCAGCCGCACCGACTCCAGGACGTTGCGGGCGATCACCGGGAGCATCACGTTCAGCTCGAAGTTGCCGCTCGCGCCCGCCAGCGTGACCGTCGCGTCGTTGCCCACCACCTGGGCGGCGACCATCAGCACCACCTCGGGCAGCACCGGGTTCACCTTGCCCGGCATGATCGACGAACCGGGCTGGAGGTCCGGCAGGTTGATCTCGCCGAGCCCGGTGCGCGGACCGGAGCCCATCCACCGCAGGTCGTTCGCGATCTTCGTGAAGCCCACCGCCACCGTGCGCAGCTGACCGCTCAACTCGACCAGGGCGTCCCGTGCCCCCTGCGCCTCGAAGTGGTTCCTGGCCTCGGTCAACGGCAGGTCGGTGGCGCGGGCGACCTCCGCGATGACGGCCGCCGGGAAACCGGGCGGGGTGTTGATGCCGGTGCCCACCGCCGTCCCGCCGAGCGGGAGTTCGGCCACCCGGGGCAGGGTGGCCAGCAGCCGCTCCCGCCCGTGCCGCACCTGGGCCGCGTAGCCTCCGAACTCCTGGCCGAGCGTGACGGGCGTGGCGTCCATCAGGTGGGTGCGGCCCGACTTGACCACCCGGGCGAACTCGGCGGCCTTGCGCTCCAGCGACTCCGCGAGGTGCTCCAGCGCCGGGACCAGGTCATGGGTGACGGCGGCGGTCGCGGCGATGTGGATCGAGGACGGGAAGACGTCGTTGGACGACTGGCTGGCGTTGACGTGGTCGTTCGGATGGACCGGTCGGCCCAACCGCTCCCCGGCCAGGGTGGCGATCACCTCGTTGGTGTTCATGTTGGACGAGGTGCCCGAGCCGGTCTGGAACACGTCCACCGGGAACTGGTCGTCCCAGCGCCCCTCCGCGACCTCCTCGGCGGCGGCCGCGATGGCCTCCGCCGTCTCCTCGTCCAGCACTCCGAGCCGGGCGTTCACCCGGGCCGCGGCGGCCTTGATCCGGGCCAGTGCGGCGATGTGCGCCCGCTCCAGCCGCTGGCCGGACACCGGGAAGTTCTCCACCGCCCGCTGCGTCTGCGCCTGCCACTTCGCGTCAACCGGCACCCGGACCTCGCCCATCGAGTCGTGCTCGATCCGGTACTCCTCTGCCTTCTCCTGCTCGCCACCCATCGCGCGCTGCACCTCCTGTACGGGCCCGACCGGCCCGGAACGGATCTTCGGTCAGCACAGCCGCGAACGAGGCCCGGGTATTTCCGGTCGGGGTGATCCGGTTCCGTTCCCTTCCGTTTCGTTCCGTTCCGTCTGGGTGCGGGGCCGGGTGCCCGCGGTCGGTGCGGCCCGGTTTCCGGCCCCGGCTCGGCTCCTACCGGCGGGGCAGCTCGGCGCGGACCAGCTCGCCCGGGTCGGTACCGGCCTGGACGACGAGCTCGCCGCCCGGGGCCCAGACGCCGGAGCCGCCCGAGCTCTCCGGGTACTCGCCGGTCGCCCCGGCACAGGTCGCGAGCACGCACCACACCCCGTGGGCGGCGGCCCGGTCGCGGACGTGGCCGTCCCGGCGCTCCGCCTGGGCGGCGCCGGGCCCGTAGAGGGTGGAGGCGACGTAGGCGTCGATGCCGAGCGCGGCGGTCTCCTCGGCGTGCGCCGGGTCGGCGGCGTCCGCGCAGACGGCGAGGCCGAGCCGCAGGCCGTCCAGCTCCAGGACGACGGGCTTCCCGCCGGGGGCGAAGCGCTCGACCTCGGCGCCGTGCAGGCGCATCTTCCGGTAGGCGACCTCGGCGCCCTGCCCGGTGACCACCAGCGTGGCGATGGACTCGCGCCCGTCGGTCTCGGTGACGGGTGCCCCGACCAGGGCGACGGCGCCGGTCGCGGCGCAGGCGGCCACCAGCGGCGCGAGCCGGGCGTCCGCCGGGTCGACGGCCGGTGCGGTCAGGTCGTAGCCGGTCAGCGACAGCTCGGGGAACACCACCAGCCGGGTGCCCGCCTTCCGCACCGCCTCGGCGTGCAGGGCGACGTTCTCGGACACGGTGTCCGCACGGCCGGCGGCGGCGCAGACGGGCTGGGCGACGGCGACGGTCAGGGCTCCGCGGGCGGGCGGGTTCGCGGACGGGGCGGAGGCCGAGTCCGCAGCCGAGTCCGGCCGCGAGTCCGCGGGCGAGTCGGCGCGCGAGTTGGCGCGCGAGGACTCGGGTGAGGGCGTGGACGAGGGCATGGCGAAGCCTCCGGCTGGCGGGGTGGAGTGGGGTGAGGTGGGGTGATCGTGATCAACCGTGACCGTGATCAACCTATGCGCCGGTCGAGGACGTGGGCAACGGCGCCGGGACGAGGAGCGGTGCAGGTGGACGGGGCGCCCGGGGCCGATCGGGCCGATCTCACTCGAAGGAGTGAGATCCCCGGCGGGCGCTTCAAACTGCCGTGCGCCCCTTCATACGCTCCAGACCGGGCCGGGCGGACTCCGGCCGGACCCGGATCGGCGCAGCTCGGCCCGGGGGACCAGGACGAGGGGGCGGACGGACGGATGACCACAGGACACGGCCCGATGGGCGGAACAGGTGACGCAGCGGCACGGGAGGGGATGACCCCACTGAATACCCAGGTGGACGCCCCGACCGATGCCCCGACCGACGCTCCGGCGAAGACCTCGGCGAGGACCGCCCCCGGTGGCCTCACCCGGCGGCAGTTGCTGGGTGCGTCGGCGGCGCTCGGCGGCGCGGCCTGGCTGCTGCGCGGCACCGTCGGCCCGGACAGCGCCGAGGCCGCCGCGCCGGTACCGCCCGCGCTGCCCCCCGGCACCGAGCTCTACCAGCGGGTCTTCCAGAACTGGTCCGGCGAGATCCGCACCGACCAGCTGTGGACCTGCGCGCCCCGCACCGCCGAGGAGGTCCCGGCCCTCGCCGACTGGGCGCACGCCAACGGCTGGCGGCTGCGCGCCTCCGGGTACCGGCACACCTGGGCACCGCTCACCGTCGCCGCCGGGACCCCGGAGAGCGCCAGGGTGCTGCTGGTGGACACCACCCGGCACCTCACCGCGATCGGCGCCGACTCGCCCGACACCGTCCGGGTGCAGACCGGCGCCACCATGGAGGCCCTGCTCGCCCACCTCGCGGACCGCGGCCTCGGCCTGACCGCCTGCCCGGCCCCCGGCGAGATCACCGTGGGCGGTGTACTCGCCATCGGCGGCCACGGCACCGCCGTCCCGGCCGCAGGGGAGGTGCGACCGGAGGGGCACGGCTACGGATCGGTCAGCAACCAGGTCGTCCGGCTCACCGCCGTCGTCCTCGACCCGGCCACCGGCCGCTACACGCTGCGGACCTTCGACCGCTCCGAGGCCGACAGCGCCGCCTTCCTGGTCCACCTCGGCCGAGCCTTCCTGACCGAGGTGGTGTTGCGGGCCGGTGCCGACCGGCCGCTGCGCTGCGTCAGCCGACTCGACATCCCGGCGAGCGAGCTCTTCGCCCGCCCCGGGGCCGGGACGGGAACCGGAACAGGCGCCGGCGCCGACACCGGGGCCGGTGCGGGTACCGGCGGGGGCGGGGGTCTCGGCGGAGTGCTCGGGGGAGTGCTGGGCGGTGTCCTCGGCGGTGTCCTCGGGAGCGGGGGAGGCCCGCGCACCCTCGCCGACTTCGTGGAACGCGACGGTCGGGTCGAAGCGATCTGGTTCGCCTACACCGAGTACCCCTGGCTCAAAACCTGGAGCGTCACCCCGAGCAAGCCGCTCGCCTCCCTGTCCGTCGACCACCCGTACAACTACCCGTTCTCGGACAGCGTTCCGGAACCGGTCGCCCGGCTCGCCGGCGAGATCGTCACCGGCGCCTGGGCCTCGGCCCCGCTGTTCGGTCAACTCCAGTACCTGGTCACGAAGGTGGGACTCACCGGTGACATCACCGAAGTCCTGCTCTCCGGCGCCCTGCTGCGCCGACTGCTCAGCGGCGAGGTGCTCACCCACCTGCTCGCGGGCGGACTGCGGTCCGACCTCTGGGGACCCTCGCGCACCCTGCTCCAGTACGTCCGCCCGACCACCCTGCGGGTCACCGCCAACGGCTACGCGATCCTCCTCAAGCGCGCCGACCTCCAGTGGGCGGTGAGTGAATTCGCCGCCTACTACCGGGAGTTGCTCGCCTCCTGCCAGGCCCGGGGCGAGTTCCCGGTGAATGGCGCGGTGGAGATCCGGGTCACCGGCCTGGACGACCCGTCCTCCTCCGGCGTCCCCGGCGCCCGGCCCCCGCTGCTGTCCGCGCTGCGACCGCGCGCCGACCGACCGGAATGGGACACGGCCGTCTGGCTGGACGTCCTCGCCTTCCCCGGCACCCCCGGACTGGAGCGCTTCGCACGGGAGTTGGAGCAGTGGCTGCTGCGCACCTTCGACGGCTCCCGGGCGGGCCTGCGGGTCGAGTGGTCCAAGGGCTGGGCGTACACCGACGCCGCCGCCTGGTCCGATCCGGACCTGCTCGGCCGGGTCGTTCCGGACAGTCTGCGGGCGGGCGGCGGGCCCGGCTGGGACGAGGCGGTCGCTGTCCTGGACCGCCACGACCCGCACCGGGTCTTCGGAAATCCCTTCCTGGACGGACTGTTGAAGTAGCAGGCACCCCCTGTCAGAGCCGGCGAGGTGTCAGATGTGCTCCATGACGATCACCGCGAGGGTGTCCGGAGCCAGGGCGCGGAACACGTGCGGAGTGTCGCCCGGGTAGCTCACGTAGTCGCCCGGGCCCAGCTCCACCGGCGCCTCCGTCGGCCCGACCAGCGCCCGCCCGGCACCGATCAGCACGTGCTCGACGGTGCCGGGCATGTGTGGATCGGAGGCCCGGGCCTCACCCGGCTGGGCCTCGATCCGATAGATGTCGCGCCGGGCGTTGGGCGGGCAGGAGGAGAGCGCGGTGGCGGCGTAGTCGGCGCGCTCGGAGTGGGTCACCGGGCCCTCGCCGGCCCGGATCACCTTGACCACCGGGCGCGGCGGGTCGACGAGCCGGCTGAACGGCACGTTCAGTGCGACGCCGAGCGCCCAGAGCGTCTCCACGCTGGGGTTGCCCGCGCCGGACTCCAGCTGGGACAGCGTGGACTTGGCGATGCCCGCGCGCCGGGCCAGCTCGGCCATCGACAGCCCGCTGCGCTCGCGCTCGCGCCTGATCGAGACGGCGATCTGGCCGATCAGCTCGCCGCCGCCGTTGGCACCGCTGCCGGCGCTGCCGCTGCTATCGCTGCTGCTGGAGCGGCCGAAGCCGTCGGAGCCGCCGGAGTCCGTGGCCGGGGTGCTCTGGTCACTCATGCTCGCCACTCACGCTTCCTCACGCTTCCTCCTGGCCCCTTCCACGGCTCGCCGGTGCGGCCGATGTCGCCGTTCATGCTGCCACGGCCGATCGCATCGGCCGCAGTTCGCCCGATCGGTCCGAGTGTTCGCCTTGACGAACGACGCCGAGTCGGTTCACTCTAATGAACATGCGTTCGCTACTTCGAACACTGGAGCGTTCCACCCTCCGGGACGTCGCCCTGGTCTGCCTGGCCGATGCCCTGGTCGGCGTGTCCTTCGGCGCGATCAGCGTCTCCGGGGGCCTGCCCCTCTGGGTGCCGATCACGCTCTCCGTCCTGGTCTTCGCCGGCGGCTCCCAGTTCGCGGCGGTCGGCGTGGTGCTCTCCGGCGGCGGCGCCCTCGCCGCGGTCGCCACCGGACTGGTGCTCAACGCCCGGCTGCTGCCCTTCGGCTTCACCGTGGCCGACGTGCCCGACGGCCCGTGGTGGCGGCGGCTGGTGGGAGCGCAACTGCTCACCGATGAGACCGCCGCCTTCGCCCTGCAGCAGAGCGATCCCCGTCGGCGCCGGGCCGTGTACTGGCTCTGCGGGGTCGCCCTGTTCGTGGTCTGGAACGTCTCGGTGCTGCTCGGCGCCCTCGCGGGCGGGCTGATCGGTGACACGGACGCGTTCGGACTGGACGCGGCCTTCCCCGGGGTGCTGCTCGCGCTCGTCCTGCCCTCGCTCGCGGACCGCCGCACCCGTACGGCGGCGGTGGCGGGTGCGGTGGTCGCGGTCGCGGCGACCCCGTTCGTCCCCGCCGGGCTGCCGGTGCTGCTCGCCCTGGTCGGGCTGGTGTTCGCCGGTCGGTCGGCGGCCGGGGAATCGGGTCGGAAGGCGGCGGACGGACCGAACGCCGCGGACGCGGAGAAGGAGGAGGTCCGATGATGCCGCTGTATGCCGTTCTGCTGCTCGCGGCCGGAACGTACGCCTACCGACTGGCCGGGCCGTTGCTCGCCGGTCGGCTCGCCCTCTCGGAGCGGCTGCGGCACCTGCTGGCCGTCGCGGCGGCGGTGCTGCTGGTGGCCCTGGTCGCGACCGGCGCGCTGACCCAGGGGCACGGCTTCGCGGGGTGGGCCCGTCCGGCGGGCGTACTGGTCGCGGGAGTGCTCGTGCTGCGCCGGGCACCGTTCCCGCTGGTGGTCGTCGCGGGTGCGGCGACCACGGCGCTGCTGCGGCTCTGCGGGGTGGGGTGACAGCTGACAGAGTTTGAAATCTGTCAGCTGTTATCCGTTATCTGTTATTCGTCGGCTGTCGGCTGTGATCCGTCGGCTGTGATCCGCGATCCGGTGCTCGTCGGCCGCCGCCCGTTCGCCGTCAGCGGCCTTCCCCGCGCCCCTCGGCCAGTCGCTCCGCCTGTACCTCCGGCCGCTTGCTGTCCCACAGCAGCTCCCACACCTTGAACACGCAGTGGTAGTCGCGCATGCTCCCCTGGGCGATCAGCAGGTAGGTGTCCCCGTCGCGGAGCAGCGTCCGCCGTCGGCTGTTGAAGGGGTGCTCCGGGGTGTAGGAGGGGACGAGCCGCCTCAGCTCCTCGACGGCCTCCTCGCGGGTCCCCTCGACCTCGGCGAGCACCTTGCTCCCCCAGATCCGATCCTGGCCCATGCCCACCGTCTCCTCGACGACCAGCGCCCAACGTGCCATGTCCTGCCCCGCCCCTTTCCCTCCGGTTCGCCTCCGCTCGGCCGTACGCGCCCCCGGGTGCGCCGTCGAACGTGTCGCCATCCTCACTCGTTCAGGCCCGCTCACCACCCGGCCGGGTGCGGAATACTCGCCGGTGTTCCGCCGGTGCCCCGCCGAGAGTACAAGGAGCTTCAGTGACGAAGCCGACCCGGATCGACCCGTCCGACCTGCTCGCCGTCGGCGATCTGCTCTCCGACGAGGAGCGGCTGATCCGCGACACCGTCCGCCGGTTCACCGAGGAGCGCATCCGCCCGCACATCGGCGAGTGGTTCGAACGCGGGGTCTTCCCGGTCCGCGAACTCGCCCCCGAGCTCGGCGCCCTGGGCGTGCTCGGCATGCACCTCGACGGCTACGGCTGCGCCGGCGCCGACGCGGTGGCGTACGGGGTGGCCTGCATGGAGCTGGAGGCGGCCGACTCCGGGCTGCGCAGCTTCGTCTCCGTCCAGGGCTCACTCGCCATGCGCTCGATCCACGCCTTCGGTTCCGAGGAGCAGAAGCAGCGCTGGCTGCCCGGCATGGCCGCCGGTGAGCTGATCGGCTGCTTCGGCCTGACCGAGCCGGACTTCGGCTCGGACCCGGCCAACATGCGCACCCGGGCGGTGCGCAAGGGCGGTGAGGGCGGCGACTGGGTGCTGTCCGGCAGCAAGATGTGGATCACCAACGGCAGCATCGCCGACGTCGCCGTGGTCTGGGCGCAGACCGAGGAGGGCGTGCGCGGCTTCCTGGTCGAGCGCGGCGCCCGCGGCCTGACCGCCACCGATGTGCACGGCAAGCTCTCGCTGCGCGCCTCCGTCACCAGCGAGCTGGCCTTCGACGACGTGGTGCTGCCCGCCGACGCCGTGCTGCCCGGGGTGGTCGGCCTGCGCGGACCGCTCTCCTCCCTCAACGAGGCCCGCTACGGGATCCTCTGGGGCACCGTCGGCGCCGCTCGCGACTGCTACACCTCCGCCCTGGACTACGCCAAGAGCCGGGTCCAGTTCGACCGTCCGATCGCGGGCTTCCAGCTGACCCAGCAGAAGCTGGTCGAGATGATGCTGGAGGTCGAGAAGGCGTACCTGGTCGCCCTGCGGATCGGGCGGCTCAAGGAGCAGGGCGCCGCCCGCCCGCCGCACATCAGCTTCGGCAAGCTCAACAACGTCCGCACCGCTCTGGAGATCGCCCGCAGTGCCCGGACCGTCCTCGGGGCCAACGGCATCACCACCGAGTACCCGGTGCTGCGGCACGCCAACAACCTGGAATCGGTGCTCACCTACGAGGGCACCAGCGAGATCCACACCCTGGTGCTCGGCGAGGCCATCACCGGCGAGTCCGCCTACCGCTGACGGCCGCCCTCGCCGCATCTCGTCGTCCCTCACGGCCCGGGAAAACCGGTGGCCGGGCCCGTCGTGGCCCGGCTACCGTCCCTGCCATGACCAGCCGGTTCGTCCCGACACAGCCCCCGACCACCACCCTCTGGCGCCCCACCGGCCCCGAGGAGCTCGCCCTGGTCGAGGCCGCGGACCGGCGCGCCTGGCCGCCCCGCCTCCCCGAGCAGCCGATCTTCTACCCCGTCCTCAACGAGGACTACGCGATCCGGATCGCCCGGGACTGGAACGTGCCCGCCTCGGGCGTCGGCTACGTCACCCGCTTCGAGGTCGACACCGCCTTCCTCGCGCGCTACCCCGTTCAGCGGGCGGGCGGCCGGACGATCCTCGAACTCTGGGTGCCAGCCGAGGAGTTGGACGAGTTCAACCGGCACATCGTCGGCCGCATCGAGGTCGTCCACGAGTTCCGCCCGCAGCCGTGAGACGGCCGCCCGCCGACAAGTCGCTGCCGCCCGCGGTCTGCCCGGACGGCTCCAGGCTGCCGCGCACCGGACCCTCCTGACCCGCTCCCGGACGGCAGTCCTGGACCCCGTGCCCGCCCCGGACGGCAGCGGTGGAGCTCCGCCCGGGGCGCGGGAACGCCTGTCCGACACTTCGTGGACACCTGACGTTCGGCGGTGGGACGCCGACCGGTACGGCGGTCGGTGAACCATGGCGCGGTCGGCGGCGCCCTCGGCGGGCGCGGCCGGGTGCGCACGACCGAAAGGAACCCCCATGTCCGCTGCCCAGTGGCCCCGCCCCCGCGTGCTCGTCGTCGGGATCGACGGCGTCCGCCACGATTTCCTGGCGCAGGTGCCGATGCCCCGCCTGCAGGAGGTCGCCGAGGCCGGGTTCCTGGTGCCGGTCACCGTCGCGGACGGCACGCCCACCATGTCCGGGCCGTGCTGGGCCACCATCGTGACCGGCGTCGAGCCCACCAAGCACGGGGTGTGGGGCAACCACCTGGGCGGCAACCGGCTCGACGTGTTCCCCGACTTCGCCACCCGCCTCGCCCGGGGCGACCGCCGCCGCACCTTTGTCGCGGCCGGCTGGGACCCGCTGATGATCAACGAGTCCGGCGGCCCGCTGTTCCGCGCCCCCGGCCGGCTCTCCTACGTGGCCCCCGCCGAGGACACCCCCGAGGCCTGGGAGGCGGTGGACGAGGAGGTCACCCGGGAGGCCGTCCACGTCCTCGGCACCGCAGACCCCGAGGCGTCCTTCGTGTACCTCGGCGCTGTCGACGAGACCGCCCACTTCCTGGGCTGCGGCGACGAGTACCGCGCGTCCATGCGCACCGCCGACGGGCGCCTCGGCCGCCTCCTCGACGCCGTCCGGGGCCGGGCGACCCACGCCGAGGAGCAGTGGACGGTCATCGTCGTCACCGACCACGGGCACGTGGACGCCGGCGGCCACGGTGGCCGTACGGCCGAGGAGCGGACGGCCTGGGTGGCCTGCGCCGGGCACGGCATCCCGGCCGGCCCGCCCACCGGCGAGATCCGTCATTCGGACGTCGCCGCGCAGGTGTACGCCTCGCTGCTGCGTCCGATCGACCCGCACTGGACCCTCGACGGCCGCCCGTTCCCGGTCGCCCGTCCGGTACCGGCGGCGGTCTGACACCGCGGCGGCCCGAAGCGGTGGTGGTCCGAGGCAGTGATGGTCCGAGGCGGCGGCGGCCGGTGACCCGGCTGCAGCAGGCCGGGCTGCGGCGGCTCCGGGCTTGAGCAAGGCTCGATCGGGGCTCGGGCCGTTCTCGACCCGGGCGTGCCAACCTGAGCGCCGGAGCGGCACGGACCCGGCGACCGGCGGTGCCGGGGCCTGCGGCTCAGGGATCCGCGGGGCCGGAATCCGCAGGTCCGGAATCCGCGGGCCTCAGGGTCCCTGTCGGAGGACATACGCCTGAAGGTGGAGAAGCTACCCCGTGGGTCGGAGACAAGTTCGCGACCTGGTGGTGACGATCCGACGGGTCCGGACGGGCCACGATGGTTGCACCGGACGGCGGAGCACGCCGACCGGGTCGGTGACGCGAACCTGAGCGGCCGCCGACAGCGAGGACGAGCAGCAGCGGCACGAGCGGCAACGGCCGCATCGGTCACGACACGGAGAGGGCAGTCGGGCATGAAGGGCATCGTGAGCAAGGTCGCGCTGGGAGTCGCGGGTACCGGCATGGCCGTCGCCGTGGCGGCTGTGGCAATCGGCCCGCGGGTGTCCGACTGGTACGACGAGCACCACCAGCAGCAGGGCTCGTACGAGAGCGGCACCCAGGCCAAGGCCGACCGCCGGTCGATGCCGACCTGGCTGCCCGACGACGCCTCCGGGGTGAAGTACCTGATGTCCACCACGGGCGACGACCGCCTGCTGCGCGCCACCCTCCCGGAGGGCCGGCTGCCCGCCGGCTGCACCGCCGGGCTGCCGGGCAAGAGCGCGCACCCGGTGCCGCAGGCGCTCAAGGCCGGCTGGTTCCCCGAGAGCGTCGCGACCAAGGCCACCGGCACCTGCGGGCACTACAACGTGGCCCTGACCGGCAACCAGCTCTACGCCTGGCAGGACGGCGCCGCGGTGCAGGCGGCGCTGCGCGCCGAGCACGTCGCCAAGCGCTGAGTCCGGCGACCGGCCCCGGGGGCGCCCGCCGACCGGGCGACGGCCCTCCCGACCACTGCTGAGGACTCTCCTCCCGGCCACTCCGGCCCGGGGAGCGGAACGGAACGGCCCGCCGGGCACCGGAAGGTGCGGGCGGGCCGTCGTCGTGTGCGGGCCGGGCCGGGCCGCGGGGCGACCGCCGGAGGCACCCCCTCGGCCGAACAGCGTGCACCCCCGCTGTCGGAACCGGCCCGGGCTGCGATAGGACGGAGCGCGAACGAACCCCGCGTCACCCGTCCGTAAGGAGAACCATGCCCGGCCCGACCGTCGGCCCCACCGACGACACGTCGACCGCTGCCGCTCCCGCTCCCGCACCCGCCACCACACCCGGCCCCGCGTCCCTTGCCGCCCCGGCCCCGGCCCCCGCCACCGGCCAGGCCCGGCCCGGCTGGGCCGTGATCGCCGCCCTCGGCGGGATTGCCGGGCTCGGCCCGCTCACCACCGACCTCTACCTCCCGGGCCTGCCCGCGATCGCCGACGACCTGGTCGCCCAGCCGGCCGCCGTCCAGCTCACCCTGACCTTCTCGATGCTCGGGGTCGCGGCCGGTCAGCTGCTCTTCGGGCCGCTCAGCGACCGCTACGGGCGCCGTCGGCCGCTGCTCGCGGGGCTCGTGCTCTACACCCTGGCCAGCGTGGCGTGCGTGTTCGCGCCGAACCTGACGGTGCTGATCGTCGGCCGCTTCGTCCAGGGCGCGGCCGGCTCCGCCGGGCTGGTGATCGGGCGCGCCGTCTCCCGGGACCGCTTCCAGGGCGTCGCGCTGCTGCGCTTCCTCGCCTCGATCGCCCTGATATCCGGGCTGGCCCCGATCCTCGCCCCGATCATCGGTGCGCAGCTGATGCGGTTCACCTCGTGGCGCGGCACCTTCGGCGTGCTCACGGCCCTCGGGTTGCTGCTCACCCTGGTCTCGTTCGGTGTGCTGCGCGAGACGCTGCCGCCGGAGACCCGGGACCGCGGCGGGGTCGGTGCGGCCCTGCGGACGATGGGGAGGCTGCTGCGCAACCTGCCGTTCCTCGGACTGGCGCTGACCAGCTCCCTCGCCTTCGGGGCGCTCTTCGGCTACATCAGCGGGTCGTCGACGGTCCTCCAGGACGTGTACCAGGTCTCGCCGCAGACCTACAGCCTGCTGTTCGGGCTGAACTCGTTCTCGATCGTGGTGATGACCCAGGTGAACGGACGGGTGCTGGCGCCGCGCTTCACCCAGCGGGCGCTGATGCTGGGCAGCCTCGCGGCGGCGGTCGCCGCCGGGGCGGCGCTGGTGCTGCTGACGACGGTGTGGGACTTCGGGCTGGCCGGGTTCTGCCCGCCGCTGTTCGTGATGATGGGCAGCCTCGGGGTACTGCTGCCGAACACCGCCGCCCAGGCGCTCGGCCTGGTCGAGCCGCAGGTGGCGGGCACGGCGTCGGCGCTGCTGGGGACGGGCAACTTCCTGTGCGGTGCGGTGGTCGCACCGCTGAGCAGCCTCGGCGGTCGGCCGTCCGCCGTGCTGCTGGCGCTGGTGGTCCTGGTCTGCGGGGTGCTGGCGACGGTGGCGTACCTGGCGCTGTGCCGGCCGGAGCGGATGCGGGCGGCGGGCGGCTGACGAGCGAACAGCGGCGAACGGACGCCGGCGAACGGACGACAGGGAACAGATAGCAGCGAACAGGTAACAGGGATCAGCGAACAGATATCGGATGACAGCTGACAGAAAATGAAATCTGTCAGCTGTCATCCGTCATTCGTCATTCGTTACTCGAAGCGGACTCAGGCGATGGAGAAGTCGTCCCCGTACACGTTGCCCTGGCCGTACCAGCCGTGCAGGTACACAGTGACGGTGCCGTTGGCGCCGGTGGTGAAGGGGACGGACAGCTTGGTCCAGCCGGAGGAGCTGGTCCAGGCGCTGGCGGTGGCGCCGCCGCTGACGCCGACGTAGGCGTAGTTGCCCTGCACCCAGCCGCTCAGGGTGTAGCTGGTGTTGGGCTTCAGGGTGACGGTCTGCGAGCACTCGCCGGTCTGGCCGGCGGTGGCCGCCGCCTGGAGCGCCTTGGTGCCGGAGTGGACCGGGGTGGAGACCACGGCGCCGCCGCTCTGGCAGGTCCACGGGGTCAGGCTGCCGCTCTCCAGGTCACCGTTGACCAGGCCGGTCGTCGGGCCGGTTCCGGTGATGGTCAGGGCGTAGGCCGCGGTGTGGCTGCCGGAGGGGCCTGTGGCGGTGACGCCGAGCTGGTAGGTGCCCGGAGTCGCGGCCGAGGTGGTGCTGATGTTGAGCGTGGCGCTGTTGCCGGTGGTGACGCTGCCGGGGGTGACGGTGGTGTTGATGCCGATGGTCGGGACGCTGATGACCGAGAAGTTGACGTTCTGCGCCGAGCCCGCGATGGTCGCCGTCGTGATGGTGGCGGAGGTGGACGAACCGATCGCGACCGTACCGGAGTTCGGGTTCACGGCGACCGAGAAGTCGTTGCCGGGCTGGGTGCCGGTGACGTTCAGGGTGAAGGTGCCGGTGTGGCTTCCGGAGGCCGCCGAGCCGGTCACAGTGATCGGGTAACTCCCGGGCGTCACACCGGAGATGGTGCTGATGTTGAGCGTGGCGCTGTTGCCGGCGGTGACGCTGCCGGGGGTGACGGTGGCGGTGACGCCGGCCGGGGCTCCGCTGACCGTCAGGTTGACGCTCTGCGCCGAGCCCGCCGTCACGGCCGTCGCGATGGTCGCCGAGGTGGACGAACCGGCGGCGACGGTGGCGGAGTTCGGGCTGACCGACACCGAGAAGTCGTTGTTCACCGTCGAGCCGCTGGTGAACGGCGCGAAGATGTGGCTGAAGTCCCAGGTGTTCTGGGTGATCCCGGAGCAGTTGTCGTTCCCGGCCGTGCCCGGGCAGCCGCCGTTGTCGCGCTGGAGCGCCCAGAAGGACAGCGTGTTGATGCCCTTGGAGACCGCCCAGTTGTACACGGTGTTGGCGTTGGCCAGGGTGAACGTCTCGGCCGGGCCGAAGTCGTCGACACCGATCATCTCGATGATCCCGATCGAACCCCACAGCTGGGCGGGGGTCTTGGACGGGTAGAGCTTGGCGAGCTGGTTGTAGAGGCCCTGCGCGGAGGTCTGGGTGTCGGCCGCCATGTCATGGGTGGCGTTGTCGTAGTAGTCGAAGGTCATCATGTTGACGACGTCGATCCGCGCGTTGTTGCTGACCGCGTTCCGCAGCACCGCGAGGCCGCTGTCGGCCAGTCCGGAGGGGGTGGTCGGCAGCGTGTAGGAGAACTGGATGGTCCGGCCCTTGGTGGCCGCCCAGTCCTGGACGAGCTTGATCGCCTTGTTGCGGCGGTCGATCCCGCCGCTGTTGGTGAGCGAGTTGTCCTCGATGTCGAGGTCGATCCGGCTGACGTCGTAGGTGGTGATCACGTTCTCGAAAGCGGCCGCGATCTGGTTGACATCGGTGCAGCTGTCGGCCAGCTCGGTGCCGGTGTTGTCGGCGGTGTAGCCGCCGAAGGACGGGATCACGTCCCCGCCGTTGGCGCGGATGGTCGCGATGTCGGCGCCGAAGGTGGAGGAGGACACCGGCTTGGAGGTGTCGCCGTTCCAGTACGGCGTGCAGGAGCCCTTGGTGGCGGCCTGGAGGAACGCCATGGTCAGGTGCTTGGCGCCGGACTGCGCGGCCAGCTGGGCCGGGCTCTGGCCGGTCCAGGACTCGAAGTAGGGGGCGAAGACCCGGCTGGGGAGCGGGGTGGCGGCCTGGGCGGAGCTCGTCCCGGCGGCGACCAGGCCGGCCGAGGCGGCCAGCGTGGCGCAGGCCGTCAACACGGCCTGGACTGTTCTGCGAAGGCGCATGGATTCTCCAACAGACTTGGTGGGGCAGGACGTTGGGGAGGTGCGGTCGGTCCGGGCAGAGCGGCCGAGTGAGGTCGGCCGCGATCCCGGGACCGGGGCGGATATCGGGAGTGCGGGAGTGCGGGCGTGCGAACGCCCACCGACTCGCGCGGACGCGGGCGGCGTGCGCATGCGCACCGTACGGAGCGGGGGTGGAGTGGAGCATGGCAGGGCAGTGCCTCAGCCGCCGGTGGTCACACCCCCACAGTGCATCCCGGTCGGATCGACATGCTTATGTTTGGACTAGACCACTGGTCTGTCAAGAGTCCTAACAGTTCGTCAGCACACGGTCCGCGTGGTGAAAGGGGGCGGGAGAGGGTGGTGCTGGAGTCGGTGCTGGAGTCGGCGTCGGTGACGGCGAGGGGCCCCGAAACGAGAAGACCGTGGCCGCGCACCCCGGAAGGGGGCGCGGCCACGGCAGCCCGGCGCTCAGGACGCCGGGCGGTTCATGGTGTCGCGGATCCGTGGACCTGTCGGCCCGGATCGGTGGCTTGGATCAGTGCCGGAGTCAGCGGGACGGCGGGCAGAGCGTGGAGAGCAGTGCCTCGTTGATCTTCGCGGCGGTGTCCGGGCCGAAGCCCTGCGGGTGGTCGGCCGAGGTGAAGCGCTGGTTGGCCAGGTCGACCAGCTTCTGCTTGTCCTTGGGGAACTGGTACATCGACTGGCACTGGTTGCGCGCCCGGTCCACGGCCTGGTCCGGCTTTCCGCCGACGATCGCCGGGTCGATCGCGTCCAGCGCGGACACCAGCTTGGTCGCCAGGTCGCTGCCCGGCTTGGCGGGCAGTCCGGCGTCGGTGGGCGGGGCGGGCTTGGCCGGCGCGGGGGCTCCCGAGGTGCCGGCGTCGGGGGTGGGAGCGCCGGTCGCGCCGTCGGCCGTGGGGGCGGCCGAGCCGGGCGCGGGAGCCGCGGGTGTGGTGGCGGCGTCGGAGGGCGCGGGGGTCGATGCGGCGGAGGCGGTGGGGGAGCCGGCCGCGGAGGTGGCCTTGTCCGAGCCCGAGCCCGAGCCCGATCCGGAGCTGGAGCAGGCTGCGAGGCTCACCGCGGCGAGTGCCGTGAGGGTGGCGGCGAGGAGACGAGTGCGCATGGCGCCCAGAGTGTCATGTTCGCGGCATGGAAGGGAAGGTGTCTCCGGTGGCTCAGGAGGAACGCCGGAACGCCGGAATGGCGGGCGGCGGCCCGGAGGAAGCTCCTCCGGGCCGCCGCGTTCACGATCGGCGGGCGTCCACAGGCGTCCACAGGCGTCCACGGGCGTCCACGGGAGTCCGCGGGAGTCCGCGCCGGAGCGCCGTCAGCCGAGTCCGTTGGACTTCAGCCAGTCCTTGGCGACCGCCGACGGGTCCTCCTTGTCCACCGACACGCGCTTCATCAGAGCCACCAGCCCGGCGGTGTCGAGCTTGGCCGACACCGCGTTGAGCGCCGCCGTCGCGGTCGCGTCCACGCCCGCCTTGTAGACCAGCGGGGTGACGTTCTGCGCGCCGAAGATGTTCTTCGGATCGGCCAGCGGGACGAGCTTGTACTGAGCGATCTTCGGGTCGGTGGTGAACACGTTGCCGACCTGGATGTTGCCGTCCTTGAGCGCGTTCGCGGTGGTGTCGGCGGTGGGCTTCCACTCCTTGAAGGTCAGCCCGTAGACGTCCTTGAGCTGCTGCTCGCGACGGTTCTTGAACTCCGGCGGCCCGCCGATGGTGAACTCTCCGGCCTTGGCGGCGAGGTCGGCGATGCTCTTGAGGTTGTCCTTGTCGGCCGTCTCCTGGGTGACGCTGAGCGAGTCCTTGTCCTCGGCCGGGGAGGATTCGAGGAGGCCCAGCGAGGCGGGCAGCGTCGTGCTGAGCGCCGCGTTCACCTCCTGGGTGGTGGCGGCGGTGGACTTGGGGTCCAGGTAGGCGAGCAGCGAGCCGTTGTACTCCGGCAGGACGGTCAGGTTGCCGCTCTGCAGCTGTCCGTAGAGCACCTCGCGGCTGCCGATGTTGAACTTCTCCTGGACCTTGACGCCCTTGGCCTTGAGCGCCTGCGAGTAGATCGACCCGAGCAGGACGTTCTCCGGGAAGTTCGCCGAGCCGACCACGACCGTCGACCCTGAGCCGCCTGAGCCACCCGAGCCGCCTGCCGGGGCCGAGGCACTCGACCCCCCGCCGAGCGGGTCCCCGCCGGAGGATCCGCAGGCGGTGGCGCCGAGGGCGAGCGCGGCGAGGGTGCCGAGGACGACGGCGCGACGGCTTCGGTTGATTGTCGACATGATGACAAATGTCCTTCCGGAACGGGAGGTGAGGGGAGACGGACGTCAGTGGGGCCGCTGCTGGGCGCGCACCCCGGGCGGGAGCGCGAACCGGGCGAGCAGGGCGAAGAACAGCTGGGCGGCGACCGCGAGCAGCACCACCAGCAGCGCGCCGCCCACGGTCACGGCGTACTGGCGGGTCGCCAGCCCGTCGATGACGTAGCGGCCGAGGCCGCCCAGACCGACGTAGGCGGCCACCGTGGCGGTCGCGATCACCTGCACGGTCGCCGTGCGGAAGCCGGCCAGCAGGGTCGGCGCGGCCGAGGGCAGGCAGACCTGCCGCAGCACCTGGGGATGGGTCAGCCCGATGCCGCGGGCGGCGTCCCGGACGTCCGGGTCGGTGCCGCGCACCCCCTCGACGGCGGCCACCAGCAACGGCGGCGCGGCGAGGGCGACCAGCGGGATCAGCACGGCGGTGTCGCCGACCCCGGCGAGCAGCACGGCCAGCGTCACCAGGCCGAGGGTCGGCAGGGCGCGGGCGGCGCCCGCGAACGCGGTCACCACGGTGACGCCGCGCCCGGTGTAGCCGATCAACAGCCCGAGCGGGACGGCGAGCAGCGTCGCGCACAGCAGGGCCTCGCCGGAGAGCAGCAGGTGCTCGGCGACCCGGTGCGCGATCGAGTCCGGCCCGCTGAGGTGGTCCGGGGCGGTGAAGAAGTCGCCCAGCCAGTTCAGCCAGTTCACGAGCCGGCTCCCTTCTCCCGGACGGCCCAGGGCGCGAGCAGCCGCCGGGCGGTGACCAGCAGCAGGTCGACGGCCAGTGCCAGGACGGCGATCAGCGCGATGCCGGCCACGATCGGGGTCGGGAAGGTGCGCTGGAAGCCGTCGACGAACAGGTAGCCGAGCCCGCCGCGGCCGACCAGCGCACCCACGCTCGCCAGCGAGATGCTGGACACCGCGGCGACCCGCAGTCCGGCGATCAGGTACGGCACGGCGGCGGGCAGCTCGACCGAGGTCAGCCGGTGCCACGGCCCGTACCCCATCGCGGTCGCGGCCTGCCGGACGGCGTCCGGGACGGCGCGCAGTCCGTCCACGGTGGTCGGCAGCAGCACGGCGAGGGCGTAGAAGGTGAGCGGGATCATCACGGTCGCCTGGGTGGCGAGGCCGGTGTACGGGATCAGCACCACGAACACGGCCAGCGAGGGCAGCGCGTAGACGATGTTGAACACGGCGGACAGCGGCTGGTACAGCCGGGGGTAGCGGGCGCAGGCCAGGCCGAGCGGGACGGCCAGCAGCAGGCCGATGAGCACGGGGACGAGGGCGATCACGGCGTGGTCGGCGAGCAGGTGGCCGAGGTAGCCGAGGTGGTCGCCGATCCAGTACCAGCGGACGATCGGTTCATCGTCCACCATCGGCTCCGTCCGTGCCGTCCGTGCGGCCTGTACCGCCTGTGCCGCCGGAGTCGCTCGCGTTGCCCGTGCCGCCCGTGGCGCTCGCGTCGTCCGCGTGGCTCCCGGCGATCGGGGGCTTGCCGATGCGGACGGGGGCATCGGCGGCCGGCGAACCGGAGGCGTCGGGCCGCAGCGCGGCGAGGACGGCCTCGCGACTCGCGGTGCCGGTGACCCGGCCGTCGGCGTCCAGCGCCACGGCGACCCCGGCGGGGGAGAGGACGGCGGCGTCCAGCGCGGTGCGCAGGGTGTCGCTGTCGGGGTGGAAGCCGGCCGTCGGCTGGAGTTCGGCGACGACGGCGTCGCGGTTGATCCAGCCGATCGGGCGGCGCTCGTCGTCCAGGGCCAACTCCCAGCCCCCGTAGCGGAGTCCGTCGCCCACCGGGCGGAGCTCGACGGCCCGGGCGGGGCGCAGGCCGAGGCCGCGCAGGCCCCGGTCGCGCCCGAGGAAGGCGGCCACGCCCTCGTCGGCGGGGGTGGTGAGCAGGGTGTGCGGGTCGGCCAGCTGGGCGATCCGTCCGCGCTCGCGGAGCACCACCACCTGGTCGCCGAGCCGGACGGCCTCCTCGATGTCATGGGTGACGAACAGCACCGTCTTGTGCAGCTCGGACTGGAGCCGCAGCAGTTCCTCCTGGAGCCCGGCCCGCACCACCGGGTCGACCGCGCTGAACGGTTCGTCCATCAGCAGCACCGGCGGGTCGGCGGCCAGCGCCCGCGCCACGCCGACCCGCTGCTGCTGGCCGCCGGACAGCTGGAACGGGTACCGCTTGGCGGTCTCCGGTGCGAGTCCGACCAGTTCGAGCAGTTCGGCGGCGCGGGCGCGGGCCTTCTTGCGGTCCCAGCCGAGCAGGTAGGGGACGGTGGCGATGTTGTCGATCACCTTGCGGTGCGGGAAGAGCCCGGCCTGCTGGATCACGTACCCGATGCCACGGCGCAGCTTGGCGGGTTCCAGCTTCGCGACGTCCGTGTCGTCCAGCAGGACCCGGCCCGAGGTCGGCTCGACCATTCGGTTGACCATGCGCAGCAGAGTGGTCTTTCCGCAGCCGGACGGGCCGACCAGGACGGTTATCCGACCGGTCGGGACCTCCAGGTCCAGGCCCTCGACCGCGACGGTGCCGTCGGGGTGGCGCTTTCCGGCGCCCTCGAATCTGATCACGTGGGAGTTTCCTCGTCAGGGCGCCCCGGGGAGGCGGCGCCTGGGTCGTTCGGTCGTTCGGTCGGGTCGTTCGGTGACGGCGGTTTCAAGCGCCCGGGCGTACTTCCGCCCGCGTGGCTGCCCAGCTTTGGACCGGCGGAAACTCTGATCAGACTATGACCTGCATCATCTCCTGTCCTTGATTTACCGCCCGGCACGCGGTGCGAACGCGACCTCAGCCGCCCTGACGGGTCGGCAGACCGGAGGCCGCCCAGCCCACGAAACCGCCGTCCAGGTCGGTCGCCCGGTGCAGCCCCAGCTCACGCAGGGAAGCGGCGGCCAGGCTGGAGGCGTAGCCCTCGGAGCAGACCACGATCACCTCGACGTCGTAGCCCGAGGCCTCGGGGATCCGGTGACTGCCCGTCGGATCGAGCCGCCACTCCAGCACATTGCGCTCGATGATCAGCGAGCCGGGGATCTCCCCCTCGGCCGCCCGCTGCGCCGCCGGACGGATGTCCACCAGCAGCGCGCCGTCCAACTGGGCCTGGTAGGCCTCGCGGGCGCGCGGCCGGTGCACGCCCTGCCGGGCCCGCTCCACCAGGTCGTCGATCGTGGTCACCATTGTTCCGGTCCTTCCTCGGAGGTGCGGACGAGCCCGCCGGCCCGCAGGTCGTAGTGCGCCATCGAGCTCAGCGGCGGTGAGTAGGCGTGCAGGGTGACGGCAGGGCCGACGGCGGTGTTGCGCACGTCGTGCACGTACTCGGGGCCGAAGGCGCGGGCGGTGCCGGCCGGGATCCGCCGGATCAGCAGGCCCTGCTCCGGGCCGCCGAGGGACAGCTCCTCCAACTCGCCGAGGGCGACGGTGAAGGCGCCGCGCGAGCCGCCGTGGTCGTGGAAGCCGGTGGACTGGCCGGGCAGCCAACTGATCAGCCACACCTCGTGGTCCTCGTCGGCCGCCAGGCGGCGGTACCAGCGCTCCTCGGTGGAGAGGCGGACGTGGTGGATCCACTCGTCGGGCCGCTCGGCCAGCTCGCGGACGATGGTCCGCAGGGTGCTGGGGGTGAGCGGCGCGGGGGTGTCCCCGGCGGGCGGCGGTGGTGGCTCGGGGGCGCTCGCCGGGCTCGCGGAGCCGGCGGCGGCGGTTGTGCCGATGGTGTCGGCGGTGGTGATGCCGGCGATGGTGATGGCACCGGCACCGGTGGTGGTGCCGATGTCGGCTTCGGGGCCGGTGGCCGGGCGGGTGTGGCGGCTGATGCTCGGGCTCGGGCTCATGGGGCGTCCTCGGGTGCGGCGGGAACGTCGTCGGGAAGCGCCCGGCGTCCGGCGGCGTCGGACGGGCGCGGGCCGACGGAGCGGCTCGGCACGAACGGATGCGCCGGGGCGGGGCAGGAGTCAGAACTGCGGGTACGGGTGCGCGGCGCGGAACCTGGCGGACGTCACAGGGCGGGACCGGCGGGGGAGAGCAAGGTCAACAGGCACAGATGGAACTCGCCTGGCGTCGCAGATCGACGTGCAGGCGGCAGACCAGAGTGGCGCCGGAGTCCATGCGCCGGATCTTTCCCGAGCGAACCGGACGAAGTCAAGCCGAGCCGGCGGCCCGCCGTCGTCCGTTGCCGGTGCCGGGCGGACCCGTCGGCCCCCGGTCGGACCGCCCTTCGAGCACTCCTCGACCGTCCTCCTCGACCGCCCCTGGTCCACTCCGCGACCTCTACTCCTCGACCAGGTGGCGCGGAACCGGTGGACTCGTGGCGGGCGGCGCCGACGCGGTGTCGCCCGTCGGCTGCGCGGGTACCGATCCGTCGGCGCCCGGCGCCGGTCCGGCCGGTGCCTGGTCGGCCAGTGCCTGTTCGACCAGGGGTGCGGCTTGCTTGCCCAAGTGGCGGCCGAGTGTCTGGTAGGCGTCGAACTGCTGGTGGTCGAACCACTGGTCGCTGGTGCGGTCGTTCGGGAAGGCCCGGTTCGCCATCGCGTAGGCGTGCAGCTCGTACGGCATGTCGGCGGTCAGCACCGCCTGGAGGACGACCAGCCGGCCGTGCCGGACTGCCCCTGGCCCCTCGTCCAGGTCCGGGTAGTGGATGTCCCCGGTGATCACCGCCCGGGCCGAGAGCCGGGCGGACAGCTGTGCCGCGAGCCCGCGCAAGGGTGGCCGGCGGCCCGCGCGGCCGTCCGCGCCGCCGCCCCCGGCGGGTGGGTCGGTGGCTCGGGCGCACGGCAGGTCGGTCGGCAGGTCGGCGGCGCTGCCGGGGATCAGCAGTTCGGGCTCGTGCAGGGTGATGACGACGCCCAGCTCCTCGCGGGCCAGGGTGATCGCGGCGGCCAGCTTGACGGCGTAGCCCGCGTCCCCGCTGGCGTCGATGCAGACCGCCGTGCCCACCCGGTGCCGCAGCAGCTCGACCAGCCCGAGGTTCTCGTAGTGGCCGCCGTCGGTGGTGAGCAGGAAGCGGTCGTCGGCCGGGAACCGCCCGATCAGCTCCCGCAGTTGGTACGGAAGGCGGCGGACGGCCGGCTGCGCGGGGCGGCGCCAGTCCGGTGGGCCGGACCAGTCCGGGCCGAGCACCGCCGGGTTGGGCAGCCATGTGCCGAGGCGGGCGTTGGTCACCGCGAAGAGTCGCTGGTGGACCCGGGATTCCCGCCCCATCGCGGAGGAGAAGGCCGCGCCGGACACGGCCATCGCCGACTGCACGGTGAGGTCCCGGGCGATGTGCGGACGGGTGCGCCGCTCCAGCAGGTCGGTGCGCGCGTACCCGATGTCCGGACCGCCCACGTAGTCGTACGAGAGCGAGAAGGAGACCGCCGGACGGCCCGGCGGCGTACGGGAGTTGCCCGACAGGTTGGCCGCCGCCGAGAAGATCACCTGGGGGAAGTCGGGGCGCCGGGCGCCGTAGTGGCTCAGCCAGGTCTGCTCCCGGAAGAAGTGGTACGGGCGGGCCACCGACCGGCCGCCCTCGGTGGCGCGCCGGACCGCGAACGCCGAGGCCAGTCGCAGCCGGTAGAACGGGTGCAGGCTCATCCAGGTCTGGTCGAGGTTCAGCCCGACCGCGCCGAGCAGTAGCGGCAGCAGCACCTGGACGGCGGTCGGCCAGGCGTACCCGGTGGCGACCGCCCAGCCGAGGGCCAGCAGCGCACCGGCCGTCAGCGCCAGGAGGGCGGACCACACCACGAGGGTCTGGGGCAGGCCGGCGGCACGACCACCGTGGGCACGGCCCGCGCCGCGGCCGGTACCGCGCTCTGCCGTGCCCGCCGTGCCCGGTGGGGTGGCACCCCGGCCGGGCGAGCGGCGGTCGCGCCAGAGTATGCCGAGCAGCAGGGCCAGGTAGCTGAGCGCCACGGTCAGGCCGAGACCCGCGCCGGTCAGCTGCGGCCCGGCCGCCAGCGCCTGCTGCAGCCGCACCGCGCCCCAGGCCAGCTCCGGCACCGCCAGCACCCCGACGGTCAGCAGGGCGGCCAGCCAGAGGAGGCCGAGGTTGGCCCGGCGCAGGGCGCGCGGCAGCAGCGCCTGCCAGCCGAGCGACGGGAAGGCCAGCAGCCAGAGCAGCCAGCACCCGGCGGCCGTGGCCAGCAGCACGCCGAGGGCGGCGAGCGCGGGCACCCGGAACTCCAACGGGCCCGGTACGGCGTCGGTGTGGCGCAGCCCGGCGGCCGCCAGGTGGCTCAGGTCGGTGAGCGGTACGGCCCGGTAGCAGCGGCTGAGTCCGAGGCCGAGCGTCAGGACGGCGGCCAGCAGCAGGGTGAGCGCGGACAGGACGCCACGCAGCAGCGTCCCGAGGGCGACCAGCCACTCGCCGGCGCCGTCGGCGACGTACTTGCCGTGCCGGCGGAGGTGGTCCTCCTCGGGGGAGCCGGGTTCCATCACGGTGTCGGCTGTCAGGCCCGAGACGGCGTGCACCGGACTGCCGGGCGCCGAGTCGCTGAGCGCGAGCTGGAGTGCGCCGACGGTGTAGCCGCCGCCCGAGACGGAGACGAGGTAGCGGGCCCGTTTCAGCCAGGGCCGCAGCGACTGGAGCGCGCCGAGGGTGACGCAGGCCGAGCGGATGCCGCCGCCGGAGGCGCAGAAGCCGAGTTCGGCGGGTTCGCGGCCGGGCGGCACCCGTGCGGCGTCGCGCCAGCGGGCGTGCCGGACCGGGGTGTCCCGGGCGCCCGGCGGGCCGTGGGCGTCCGGAGGCGCGGCGGCGGCCGGTGGGGCGCCGTGCCGGGTGGCGGTCGGCCAGGGCGGGATCAGCGCCGGGCGCTCGGGGAAGTCGGTGCCGTGGGCCTTCGCGCCCGCCCGCGCCGGCCGGAGCCCGCGTACGGCGCGGGCGGCGGTCACCACCAGGAGCCCTGCCGCGACCGCCCCGGCGGGCAGGAGCAGCAGCCATTTGACGGTGGCGAGCGCGGTGGCGGCGGCGAAGGGGGTGTCGGAGGAGGTGTCGGAGCCGCCCGTGCCGGGGCGGAGGCCGTCGAGCCCCGCGCGCAGCAACGCGTCCTCGCCGAGGTCGCAGCAGGCCGCCAGTAGCCCGGCGGCGCCGACCGCGAGCGCCGGCAGCCGTCGGCGTGCCGGTCCGAGCAGGTACCCACCGAGCAGTGCGGTGGCGAGCAGCGTCAGCGCGTAGCCGCCGATCAGCCAGCCGTCGGCTTGCAGTGCGGCCAGGTGGTCCGCGACGCGCCCTCCGACCACCGCCTCGGCGGCCGCACGGGAACCGGCCAGTTGGAGGGCGACGTCCCGAACCTGCGGTGCCCGGTGCCGGAACAGCAGCGCGCCGAGGACGACCGGGACCAGTGCGCCGAGGGCGAGCAGCAGGCCGGCCCAGGCGGGCAGGGCGGGCGACCGAGCCGCGGGGCTTCCGCCCGTGGTCGTACCGGCCGGAACCGCGCCTCCCGCCTCGCCCCCCGCCGTGCCTGCTGCTCCCGCAGTTTCCGCCGTTTCCGCTGCGGAATTCCGCACCACCGTCATCGTCACCCCCCGCTCGGTCGCCTCGATCCCCCGTGACCGAGCCGTCGAACTCGCATGAAACCAGCGAGGACTGACGGTCCATCGCGATCCACAGCGAAGTTCACGCGGCTCTTACCCGGCCATCGCCATGTGCGCACCCCGGGCGTTCGGTTTCACTCGAACGAGTAAGGAGGCGACTCTCGGGGTAGATCGTCTTTTCATCGCACCCGGGACCGCCCGCGTGTCCGCGCAACAAGATCTCCCCAGACGCGTTTCCGTCAACGTATTGTCAGGCCACCGAGGCCGGGCCTACCGTCTACAGATCGCTTTCTACGCACGTAGACCCTGTGGTTCCCCGAGCGGAACCGCGGGTCAGACCCGCCCCGTCAACCCTCAGACCGCGGGCCCGACCGCACGGCCGGACCGCGGAGTTGCGGAGGTACCCATGTCGCAGATCGTCCGTGCCGCGCTCGTCCAGACCCGCTGGACCGGCGACCAGGAGAGCATGATCGCGCTCCACGAGCGGTACGCCCGCGAGGCCGCCGCCCAGGGCGCGAAGATCATCGGCTTCCAGGAGGTCTTCAACTCCCCGTACTTCTGTCAGGTCCAGGAGGCCGAGCACTACCGCTGGGCCGAGGCCGTTCCCGACGGCCCGACCGTGCGCCGGATGCGGGAACTCGCCCGCGAACTCGGGCTGGTGATGGTCGTCCCGGTCTACGAGGAGGAGCAGCCCGGCGTCTACTACAACACCGCCGCCGTCATCGACGC
This sequence comes from Kitasatospora sp. NPDC058048, assembly GCF_042885555.1. Classification (NCBI taxonomy): domain Bacteria; kingdom Bacillati; phylum Actinomycetota; class Actinomycetes; order Kitasatosporales; family Streptomycetaceae; genus Kitasatospora; species Kitasatospora sp. NPDC058048. The sequence goes on from NZ_JBHVRT010000002.1 coordinate 38,361, forward strand.
CGACGGCAGCTACCTCGGCAAGTACCGCAAGCACCACATCCCGCAGGTCAAGGGCTTCTGGGAGAAGTACTACTTCAAGCCCGGCAACCTCGGCTGGCCCGTGTTCGACACCGCCGTCGGCAAGGTCGGTGTGTACATCTGCTACGACCGCCACTTCCCCGAGGGCTGGCGCGCCCTGGGCCTGGCCGGCGCGCAGATCGTCTACAACCCCTCGGCCACCAGCCGCGGCCTGTCCGCCTACCTCTGGCAGCTCGAACAGCCCGCCGCCGCCGTCGCCAACGAGTACTACGTCGCCGCGATCAACCGCGTCGGCACCGAGGAGTACGGCGACAACGACTTCTACGGCACCTCCTACTTCGTGGACCCGCGCGGCCAGTTCGTCGGCGACGTCGCCTCCGACAAGGAGGAGGAACTCGTCGTCCGCGACCTCGACCTCGGCCTGATCGAGCAGGTCCGCCAGCAGTGGGCGTTCTACCGCGACCGCAGGCCCGACGCCTACGGACCGCTCGCCGAGGCGTGAGGAGCAGCGCGATGACCACCAACGACGTGCGGGCCGCCCGCGACCCGCACCAGCGCACCGTCGTCCGCGGCGGCCTCGTCATCACCGCGACCGAGGAGGTCCACGCCGACGTCCTGATCGAGGGCGAGCGCATCGCCGCCCTCGCCGCCACCGGCAGCTCCGCCGCCGGGGCCTGGACCGCCGACACCGTCATCGACGCCACCGGCCACTACGTCATCCCCGGCGGCGTCGACGCCCACACCCACATGGAACTGCCGTTCGGCGGCACCGCGGCCTCCGACACCTTCGAGACCGGCACCCGGGCCGCCGCCTGGGGCGGCACCACCACCATCGTGGACTTCGCCGTCCAGCCGGTCGGCGGCTCCCTGCGCGAGGGCCTGGACACCTGGCACGCCAAGGCCGAGGGCAACTGCGCGATCGACTACGCCTTCCACACCATCGTCTCCGACGTCAACGACGCCGTGCTGAAGGAGATGGACGCCCTCGTGGACTCCGGCGAGTCCACCTCCTTCAAGCTCTTCATGGCCTACCCCGGCGTCTTCTACAGCGACGACGGCCGCATCCTGCGCGCCATGCAGCGCGGCGCCGCCAACGGTGGGCTGATCATGATGCACGCGGAGAACGGCATCGCCATCGACGTCCTGGTCGAACAGGCGCTCGCCGCCGGGAGGACCGCGCCCCGCTACCACGGCGAGGTCCGCCGCGAACTGCTGGAGGCGGAGGCCACCCACCGGGCGATCAAGCTCGCCCAGGTGGCCGGCAGCCCGCTCTACGTGGTGCACGTCTCCGCCGCCGCCGCGCTCGCCGAAATCGCCCAGGCCCGGGACACCGGCCTCAACGTCTTCGGCGAGACCTGCCCGCAGTACCTCTTCCTCTCCACCGACAACCTCGCCGAGGAGGGCGCCGACGGCTTCGAGGGCGCCAAGTACGTGTGCAGCACGCCGCTCAGGCCGCGCGAGCACCAGGAGGCGCTCTGGCGCGGGCTGCGCACCAACGACCTCCAGGTGGTCTCCACCGACCACTGCCCGTTCTGCTTCGTCGGCCAGAAGGAGCTGGGCCGGGGCGACTTCTCGAAGATCCCCAACGGCCTGCCCGGCGTCGAGAACCGGATGGACCTGCTCCACCAGGCCGTGGTGGACGGGCACATCAGCCGGCGCCGCTGGGTCGAGATCGCCTGCACCACCCCGGCCCGGATGTTCGGCCTGCACCCGCGCAAGGGCACGATCGCCCCGGGCGCCGACGCCGACCTGGTGGTCTACGACCCCACCGCGGTGCAGACCGTCTCCGCCGCGACCCACCACATGAACGTGGACTACTCGGCCTACGAGGGCCGCCGACTCACCGGCCGGGCACGGACGGTGATGTCGCGCGGCACCGTCGTGCTGGACGACGGCGCCTGGCTCGGCCGGGCCGGCCACGGCGCCTTCCTGCGCCGGGACACCTGCCAGTACCTGGTCTGAGCCCTCTCCCGCTTCCCGCCCCTCCCGCCGTGCGGCGTCGCCTGGCGCCGCCTGCTCGCCGTTCGACCGCTCGCCGTTTCATCGCTCGCCGTCCGACCGCTGTCCGCCCGCCGCTCCGATCCGGCCGGGGGCCGGTCGGCGGCGGGCAGAACCCTTACCTGGAGCCCTCCATGGACATCGGCCTCGTCCTTCAGACCGACCCGCCCGCCAGGCTGCTCATCGACCGGATGATCCGCGCCGAGCAGGCCGGTTTCAGCCACGGCTGGACCTTCGACTCCTGCGTGCTCTGGCAGGAGCCCTTCGTCATCTACAGCCGGATCCTCGCCGAGACCGAGCGGATGACCGTCGGCCCGATGGTCACCAACCCCGGAACCCGCACCTGGGAGGTGACCGCCTCCACCTTCGCCACGCTCAACGACATGTACGGCAACCGGACCGTCTGCGGCATCGGCCGCGGCGACTCCGCCATGCGGGTCGCCGGACGACGCCCCGCCACCCTCGCCCGGCTCTCCGAAGCCATGCACGCCATCAAGGAGTTGGCCGAGGGGCGCACCGCCGAGGTGGACGGCACCGAGATGCACCTGCCGTGGGTTCGCTCCGGCGCGTCGCTGCCGATCTGGATGGGCGCCTATGGTCCGAAGGCACTGAACCTGACTGGCCGTCAGGCCGACGGCTTCATCCTTCAGCTGGCCGATCCGTACCTCACCGAGTTCATGGTCAAGGCGGTGCGGGCCGCCGCCGTCGAGGCCGGCCGGGATCCGGACTCGATCACCGTCTGCGTCGCCGCCCCGGCCTACGTCACCGCGGACGACTCGCCCGAGGCGCTCGCCCATGCCCGGGAGCAGTGCCGCTGGTTCGGCGGGATGGTGGGCAACCACGTGGCCGACCTGGTCAGCCACTACGGCGAGCACTCCGACCTGGTACCGGAGGCGCTCACCGACTACATCAAGGACCGGCAGGGCTACGACTACAGCCACCACGGGCGGGCCGGGAACCCGGACACGGCCTTCGTCCCGGACGAGATCGTCGACCGCTTCTGCCTGATCGGCCCGGCGGAGGCGCACCGGGCCCGGCTGGCGGAGCTCCGCTCGCTCGGCGTCGACCAGTTCGCCGTCTACGCCATGCACGACGCCATCGAGGCCACCATCGACGCGTACGGGACGGACGTCATCCCGCACCTGTGACGCCGGCCCGCGCAGCTCCGTGCGGCGTCCTGCCCGTGCCGCCGATCGTGAACCATCCTGTGCGCCTGTCTGTGAGCCCGGCCGTGAACCTGCCTGTGAACCTGCCCGTGAAGCCGACCGTGAGCCTGCTTGTGAACCCGCCCCTGACCCCCACCTGAGCCCGGCCGTGGATTCGGCCGCGGCGGACGGGAGTTGTCCGTGTCCGGAACCGAAACCAGCGGCAGCAGACAGCTTCATCACCCCGACGGCCGGGTCGAACTCGGCCCGGCCGCCGGACAGTTGCCCCCCAATGGATTCACCAGCGACGCCCTGCGGCCGGTCCCGGTGGCGCGGCGCACCTGGACCACGTACAACTTCCTCGCGCTCTGGGTCGGCATGGCCCACAACATCCCGTCCTGGACCCTGGCTTCGGGCCTGGTCGCGCTCGGCATGGACTGGAAGCAGGCGGTGCTGACCATCGCACTCGCCAACCTCGTCGTGCTGGTCCCGATGCTGCTCACCGGGCACGCCGGCACCAAGTACGGCATCCCGTTCCCGGTCTTCGCCCGCGCCTCGTTCGGGCTGCGCGGCGCCAACCTGCCGGCCCTGCTGCGGGCGGCGGTGGCCTGCGCCTGGTTCGGCATCCAGACCTGGATCGGCGGCGAGGGCATCTTCCTGCTGGCCGGCAAACTGCTCGGTGAATCCTGGCGCACCGCCGGGGAGTTCGGCGGACACCCGTGGACCCAGTGGCTCTCGTTCCTGCTGTTCTGGCTGATCGAGATGGCCATCATCGCGCGGGGGATGGAGGCCCTGCGGCGGTTCGAGAACTGGGCGGCGCCGTTCGTCATCGTCGGCGCGCTCGCACTGCTGGTGTGGATCACCGTCAAGGCGGGCGGGCTCGGGCCGCTGCTCGACCAGCCGTCCAGGCTGGGGTGGGGCGGCGGCTTCTGGAAGGTCTTCTTCCCGGCGCTGATGGGCATGATCGGGTTCTGGTCCACGCTCGCGCTGAACATCCCCGACTTCACCCGCTTCGGCGGCAGTCAGCGGGCCCAGATACGCGGGCAGGCGCTCGGCCTGCCCACCACGATGACGCTCTTCGCGTTCCTGTCCGTGCTGGTCACCTCTGGCTCCGAGGCCGTCTACGGGGTGCCGGTGTGGGATCCGATCCAGCTGGCCGCCAAGATGGAGAACCCGGTCGGCATCCTGTTCGCGCTGCTGACCGTGCTGGTCGCGACGCTGTCGGTGAACATCGCCGCCAACGTCGTGTCGCCCGCCTACGACCTCGCCAACCTGCTGCCCCGCCTCGTCGGCTTCCGGACCGGGGCGCTGATCACGGGGGTGGTCGGGATCGCGATCCTCCCGTGGCGGCTGATCTCCGACCCGCACGTGTACATCTTCACCTGGCTGGGCGTGGTCGGCGGCCTGCTCGGCACCGTCGGCGGAGTGCTGATCGCCGACTACTGGGTGCTGCGTCGTACCCGCCTCCGGCTCGCCGAGCTGTACCGGCCGGGCGGGGCGTACTGGTACGCGGCCGGTTGGAACTGGAGGGCCGTCACGGGGCTCCTGGTGGGCGGCGTGCTGGCGGTCGGCGGCTCGTACTCCACGCTTGACGCCGATGGGGCGAAGCAGGGCCCGTTCCCGGCGGACGGCCTGATCCCCGTCCTCAAGCCGCTCGCCGACTACGGCTGGGCCGTTGGGCTCGCGGCGGCGGCCGTGGTGTACCTGGGGCTGAGCGGGCTGTTCGGGAGGGGAGTTGCGCGGGCGGGGGAGGGCTGACGGATGACGGCGAACAGCTGACAGATGTTGAAATCTGTCAGCTGTTGGTTGTCGGCTGTTCGTCGTTCGCCGTTGTTCGTCGCCTGTCGCCTGTCGCCTGCCGCCCGCCGTTCGCTGCCGCCGGTCGTTCCTCACCCGTTCGCTGCCGCCGCTCGGTCGACGGCGGCGAGGACCTTCGCGGTGCCGTCCTCGACGGCCAGGGCCGCCGCGACGGCCCGGGCGCGGGTGCGGTAGCGGGGGTCGTCGAGGGTCAGGCGCAGGGCGGTGGCGAGGCGGGCGGGGGTCAGGGTGCGCAGCGGGACGGGGCCGGGGGAGACGCCGAGCAGGGCCAGCCGGGCGGACCAGAACGGTGCGTCGAGCTGGGCGGGTACGGGGACGGTGGGAGTCCCGGAGCGGAGGGCGGCCGCCGTGGTTCCGGCGCCCGCGTGGTGGACCACGGCGGCGGTGCGGGGGAAGAGCCAGTCGTGCGGGGTGTCGCCGATGGTCAGGACGGAGTCCGAGTCCTCGGCGGCCAGTTCGCTCCAGCCGGACTGGAGGAGGAGGCGCACCCGGACGGCGCGGGCGGCGGCGAGGACGGTGGCGGTGAGCCGGTCGGGGTCGGGGACGACCAGGCTGCCGAAGCCGACGAAGACCGGCGGCGGTCCGGCGGCGAGGAAGTCGAGCAGCCGGTCCGGGGGTGTCCAGTCCGGCCGCTCGGGTGGCCACCAGTAGCCCGCCACGTCCAGCCGGGGGTGCCAGTCGGCGGGCCGGGGCACCACCAGCGGCGAGAAGCCGTGCAGGACGGGGTGGTCGCGACGGGCCCGGGCGACGCTGAGCGGCGGCAGGCCGAGCCGCTGCCGCAGCCCGCGGACGGCCGGCCTGAAGAGCCGGTCCGTCGCGGCCTGGACGGCGTGCCCCGCCAACAGGTTGCCGGACCGGCCGAGCGACCGGGTACCGGTGACAGCGGGCGCGAACTCCCGGGTGGGGGAGAGGGGTTGGAGGTACAGCCCGATGCTGGGGATGCCGGCCGCCTCGGCGGCGACCTGGCCGAGCGCGCTGGTGGTGCTGGTGGTCAGCAGCAGATCGGTGCCGAGCGCCGTGGCATCGGCGATGCCCTCGCCGAGCGCGGGCATGAACCTCCTGGCGAGCCGCAGGAGTTGCAGGATTCCACTCGGCCCGCTGCCGGCTCGCAGCAGGCGCCGTCCCTCGGCGGAGGCGAGTTCGGCGCGCGGGTCGACCGGTAGCGGGCGGAACTCCAGCCCGGCGGCCCGTACGGGCCCGGCGAAGGTGTCGTGGGTCGCGACGGCCACCTGATGTCCGGCCGCCCGCAGGCGGACGCCGAGCCCGGTGAAGGGGGCCACGTCGCCCCGGGAGCCGGCGGTGGCGATCAGGATGCGCATGGTCGCAGTATTTCGGCGTCGGCGGCGGGCAGGAAGGGCGCCACGCGCGGGGGCGGTCCGGCCCCGCCGACCGGTATCGAACGCCGGCCTGCAGGTGGCGGGCGCCGCGACTGACCACGTGGCTGACCCCGTCAGATCCCTGCGGCCGAACCGGGCGGCGGAACCGGGTGGCGGGCGGAGGCGTCCTTCCGGGCAGAGCGCACGGGACGGGGCCCGGGGCGCCGCGGACGGGAGGGATGTCGGAATGAGCATCGTCGCGTGGATCGTGCTGGGCCTGCTGGCAGGTGCGTTGGCCAAGCTGCTGCTGCCGGGGAAGGACCCGGGCGGCCTGATCGTGACCACCCTGATCGGCATCGCCGGATCGTTCGTCGGCGGCTGGATCGCGTCGCACTTCCTGCACCGCTCGGTCACCGCGCACTTCTTCGACGCCGCGACCTGGGTGTCGGCGATCGGCGGCGCCCTGGTGCTGCTGATCGTCTACCGGCTGCTGTTCGGCAACTCGCGCCGCTGACGGCCGGGTTCTTTCCGTCACCGGCACCCGGGAGGCCATGGGACGGCCTGCCGTGAAGGGGTCCGCCGCCCAGAGCGGTCGCGCCCGGATGGCCGGTTCGCACCGGTCCTTCCGGGCGCTGGAACGGTGCGGGGCTCTCGTACGTCCTTCCGGTCGGACCCGGGGGCTCGACGGGGTCGTCACACCGATGACGCAAGGGGCGGCGGATGAGCTGGATGGCGTGGATCGTGCTGGGCCTGGTGTCGGGGACGCTGGCCAGGATGGCGATGTCGAGGGGTGAGCGCGGCCTGATCGGCAGCACCCTGATCGGGATCACCGGCTCCTACATCGGCACCTGGATCGTCTCGAACTGGATGCACGGGGCGGTGAAGGTGAGCTTCCTCGACATCACGACCTGGGTGTCGGCGATCGGCGGCGCGATGGTCCTGCTCCTCGCCTACAAGGTGTTCCGCTTCATCACCCGCCGCTGACCGCCGGCCCGCGGCCGGACGCTTCGGACGCCTCGGACGCCTCGGACGCCCCGGGGGCCCCGGACGCCTCGGCGACCCAGTGCGGGAGCGGCTCGCGGGCGGCGAGCCAGCCGGGCGGCACATCCGCGAGTCCGGTCCGGGCGGCGACCACGCCGGCGGCGATGGCGCAGGTGGTGTCCTTGTCGCCCCAGCCCTCCAGGGTGTGCCAGACGGCCTCGGACAGCGAGTCCAGGTGCCCGGCCGCGGACCAGAGGGCGAATGGCACGGTGTCCGGGGCGGAGATCAGCGTCCCCGAGCCGAGCACGGTGGCGGCGTGCCGGACGCTGGTGTGCCCGGGCAGCCGGGCGGCGATCCGCAGCCCGGAGCGGACCTCGCAGTCCGGCAGCCGTCCGGCGACCTCGGTCAGCAACTCGGCCCGGCCGGGCGGGCTTCCGCCCCGGCTCCGGACCGCCAGCGCCGCCGCGAGGGCGACCGCCACCGCGCCGGCGACCGCCTCCGGGTGGAAGTGGGTGGTGAGCGCCTGCAGTTCGGCCTGCCGGACCACCGTGTCGAGGTCGTCGGCGAACCAGGCCCCCAGCGGGGCGACCCGCATCGCGGCGCCGTTCCCGTGCGAGCCCTGGCCCTCGAACTGGCCCGCGGTGATGGCGCGCCAGTCCCCGCCGGCGCCGATCCCGCGCAGTACCCGGTGCATCGACGGGCCGTACTTGCGGCCGTACTCACGGGCGTACTCGGCGGCGAACTCCCGGGCGAGCGCGTCCGGCCGGACCTCTCCCGCACCGAGCAGGTGGCGGACCAGCACGAGCGCCATGGCGGTGTCGTCGGTCCAGTGCCAGGGCGCGCGCCGGACCAGGCGGGCGGCCAGTGCGGCGGGTGCCTCGTCCGGCGGGACCGAGAACCAGCGGTCGCCGAAGGCATCGCCGAGGGCGAGCCCCTCCAGGCTGTCCAGGACCGGGCGGGCCGCACGCATGTCATCCTCCGAGTGAGATCAACTGTGCGCGGCAGTCTGCCGGACGGGCGGGGCGCCGGCGAACGGATTTCCCGCCGCTCGCCGGCGCCCCGTGTGCTGACGTACCGTCACTTCATCTTCAGGCCACCGAGGACGAGCTTCCAGACGGCCTCGAACCGGTCGTCGACCCCGGGCGTGGACCAGGTGGACGCGTAGGCCGGGTCGTGGAAGGGGCCGGTGGCGTCGAAGACGGCGCGGGCGGTGTTGCGGATGTGGGCGAGCTTGAACTCCTTGCGCTCCGTGCCGTCCGTGACGATCTGCGCGATCTGGTCGACCAGGGTGTCGACATGGGCGTTCACCAGGCCGCTGTTCTCCTCGACCAGCACCATGTAGGTGGCGAACAGCTCCGGGTCGTCCAGCGCCTTCTTCCGCTTGGCCGTGAACAGCGTCCTCAGCCAGCGGTGCAGCCGCTCGGAGGCGGGGCCGCCCTCATTGGAGACGGTCGCCAGCTCGTGGTGCGCCTGGTCCAGCCAGCGCTGGGTGACCGCCTCGCGCAGCGCGGCCTTGCTGGGGAAGTGGCGGTAGACGCTGCTGTGGCTGACGCCGAGGATTCGGGCGACGTCCACGACGGTGGCCTTGGCCGGGCCGAACCGCCGGAGGACGTCCTCCGCCGCGATCAGGATCTGCTCGGCGGTGAGTGTGGTGTCCGTGGTCACGGGGAGGTCCGTCCTTTGGGTCGTGCGGTCTGGTCGTGCGGTCGGGGCGTGCGGCGGCGGTGCCGGTGGTGCGGTCAGCGCTCGCTGTCCAGGTGGGCCATCTGTGCGGCAGCGTACCGGTCACCTGCGGCGGCGCCGGCGGGTACGGCGGCCTCGACGGCGGCGAGGTCGGGCCCGGTCAGCGTGACGTCGAGCGCGCCGAGGGCCTCGGTCAGACGGTCCCGGCGGCGGGCGCCGACCAGCGGGACGACGTCCTGCCCGCGCGAGGCCACCCAGGCGATGGCGACCTGGGCGACGGTCGCGCCCCGCGCGGCGGCGATCTCGCGCAGGGCCTCGACCAGCGCCAGGTTGTGGGCCAGGTTCTCGCCCTGGAAGCGCGGACTGTGGCTGCGGAAGTCGGTGCCGGCGAGGGCGCGTTCCCGGTCCCAGTGGCCGCTGAGCAAGCCGCGGGAGAGCACGCCGTAGGCGGTGATGCCGATGCCGAGCTCGCGGGCGGCGGGCAGGACGGCGGCCTCGATCGAGCGGGAGAGCAGCGAGTACTCGATCTGGAGGTCGCTGATCGGGTGGACGGCGGCGGCCCGGCGCAGGGTGTCGGCGCCGACCTCGGAGAGTCCGATGTGGCGGACGTAGCCGGCCTTCACCAGGTCGGCGATGGCGCCGACGGTCTCCTCGATCGGGACGTCCGGGTCCAGACGGGCCGGGCGGTAGACGTCGATGTGGTCGGTGCGCAGGCGGCGCAGGGTGTAGGAGAGCGCGGTCTTGGTGGCGGCGGGGCTCGTGCTGTAGCCGAGCCACTGGCCGTCGGGGCCGCGCTGGGCGCCGAACTTCACGCTGATCTGCACGCTCTCGCGGTCGCGGCCGCGCAGCGCTTCGTGGATCAGCAGCTCGTTGTGGCCCATGCCGTAGAAGTCGCCGGTGTCGAGGAGGGTGATTCCGGCGTCGAGGGCCGCGTGGATGGTGGCGATGCTCTCGGCCTCGTCGGCCGGGCCGTACAGGTCGGACATGCCCATGCAGCCGAGGCCGAGGGCCGAGGTGACCGGCCCTGTGGTGCCGAGGGTGCGCTGGGCGGGGCGGGTGTGCGGGGACACGGGGGCTCCAAGGGGCGGGTGCGGCGCCGGGAGGCGGGGGCAGGGTGGCCCGGGTGCCACTGTGGCACGACAGCGAACAGATTTCAAAATCTGTTCGCTGTCGTCTGTTATCTGAAAGTTGAACTCTGTCTGTTGTCATTTGTTCGGACGAACGCCCCCTGGATCAACCACCCCCGCCGCAGCTGCCCGAACGGTCGCGACACGGCTGCCCGCCGACCGTCAGCGGGCGACCCGGCTGCGGTTCTCGTACGCGAAATCGGTGACCTCGGGGTGGCGGAGCATCCAGCCCTTGATGAAGGGGCAGGTCGCCAGCACGGCCAGGCCGCGGGCGCGGGCGTCGTCCAGGGCCGCGCGGGCCAGCGCACTGCCGATGCCCCGGCCCTCGAAGGCGGGCTCGACCACGGTGTGCGGATAGACCACCAGCTGGTCGCCGCGCAGGTACTCGGCGAAGCCCGTCGGCCGGTCGTCCTCCCAGGCCTCGAAGCGGTTGCGGGCTTCCACGTCACGTACCGAGAGGGTCATCGAGGCTCCTCACCGCCGGAGAGTCGCGGCCGGCCCCGGCCCCGGTCCGTCATCGGGCGACCGGGGCCGCCCCGCCCGTCGATCGCCGCTCGTCCCCGTCCCCGTCCCCGTCGCCGTCGCCGTCGTCTCCGCCTCCGCCCGCTCCGTCCACGGCTTCTTCGCGGCGGCCGTCGGTTCACCGGCCGCGCTCCCGCCCGGCGCCCAGGCCTCGCGTCCGCCCGGCGCCCGCAGCAGGTAGGCACGGGCGGGCGGCACGTTGCGCCACACCGTGCGCTCGCCCAGGCCGTACGCCGCCTCGAACCCCCGCAGCAGCCGCACCACCGCCCGGTGGCGGGCGCCCCGGCGGGGGCCCGAGGTGAGGGTGCGCGCCGTCGTCGTGCCGAGGTACCCGAAGTACGTCAGCTCGCCACCGGGCGCCAGCAGCCGCAGGTAGAGGTCGAGGATGTCGCGTACCCGCGCGGGCTCGAAGTTGGTGAACGGAAGCCCGGACACGATCGCGTCGTACCGCTGCGCGCAGTCCTCCGGCCGGGCCCCCTCCGGCTCCGCCGCACGGGACTCCGGAAGCTCCTCGACCCGGCAGGCCGACAGCCGCAGCCCGATGCCGGGGTGGCGCGCGGCCAGGACGGGGTCCTCCCGGAGCCGCTCGGCGAACCGCGGGTTGGCCTCGACGACGTGCAACCGGTCACCCGGGCGCAGCACTCGGGCGAGCCGGCGGGTCACCACGCCCGTTCCGGCACCGACCTCCAGCACCGAGATCGGACGGTTCGGGCGGCTGGTGACCGGTACCACCAGCGCGTTCACCAGCTCGGGGCCGCTCGGGGCCAGCGCGCCGGTGTCGTGGAAGGTGCGCAGGGCCTCGGCGAGGAACAGCAGGCGGTCCCCGCCGACGGACGAACCGTACCGGGGGGCAAGGGACTTGGGGCCGTGGTGGAGCCGTTCACTGGTCATGCCGTCGACGCTAGGCAGGGCGGGGCCGCCGCGAATCGGCCGGTCAGTGGCGCCGACCCCCGACGAAAGTCGAGGGTGCGGTTACCCGGAAGACAGAGGTGTTCCACGGTCGAGCGCCCCTAGCATCGAGCCCGAGGTACCGAACACCGAACCTGCGGAAGGCTTTCGGGGCGGGGGAGAGGAAAGGAGGGGCGTCATGCGCAGGAGCGTGCTCGGCTGGTACGGGCCGGACCACCGGGCCGGAATCGATACCTTGTTGCTGCTCGGAGTGCTCGGCCTGGCCATCGAGGAGGCGTTGGTCCAGTGGGCGCGCTCCGACGGTCCACTGCGCCTGCCGCGCACGGTCGTTGCCGCGCTCGCCGCGCTCTCGCTCGTCTTCGCCCGCCGTTACCCGGTGGCCTCGGCCGTGCTGCCGGCACTCACCGGCGGGTCGTTCAACCGGGCCTTCCCCGGCCTGTTCAGCGTCTTCCACCTCGCCTACCTGGGCCGGACCGGCCCGGCGGTGGCGGCCGGCGCGGCCATCGTGGTGGGCAGTGCGGCGGGTGCGGATTCGCTGATCGGCTGGGCCGGCACCGCCGGGTCCCAACTCCTCGTCCAGGCCGCCGTCCTGGCGGTCGCCCTGTGGCTGCACGGCAGACGGGTGCTGATCCGCACCCTGCACGAGCAGGTCGACGCGCTGCGCCGCGAGCGCGAGCTGCGTGCCGACCAGGCCCGAGCCGCCGAACGCGCCCGGATCGCCCGGGAGATGCACGACGTGCTGGCCCACCGGCTCAGCCTCCTGGTGCTGCACGCCGGGGTGCTGCGCGACCAGGCCAGGGCCGGTACCGTCGCCGCGGACACCGACCGCCTCACCCACCGACTCGAACTGCTGCGCACCACTGCCGCCCGATCGCTCGACGATCTGCGCGACGTCCTGGGCGCGTTGCGGGCCGACCCTCCGGCCCCGCACGCCGCGGGAGGCGATCCGCCCGTGCCGGCCGAGGCCGGGAGCGTCCCGGCGCCAGCCCTGCGCGACCTCACCGAACTCGTCGGCGAGGCGACCCAGGCCGGCCAACGGGTCCAACTCGCCCTCTCGGGAGACCCGGAGACCATCCCGACCACCCACCGGCTGGCCGTGCACCGGTTGGTCCAGGAGGCGCTGACCAACGCCCGCAAGTACGCGCACGCCGCGCCCGTCACCGTCCGGGTCGGCTACGGGGCGCCGGCGACGACGGTCGAGGTCCGCAACGGCCCGGGCGAGGCGATGCCGGACGGGTCGCGGGCCGGCGGCGGGTACGGGCTGGTCGGGCTGGCCGAACGGGTCGAGGCCCTCGGCGGCCACCTCGACGCCGGTCCGGAGGGTGGCGGCGGCTTCCGGCTCTCCGCCCGGTTGCCCGCGCCGGACCGCCCGCCGCAGCTGGTGCCCGACCCGGCTCCCGTCCCGGGCGAGGGTTCGCCACCACCACCGGGGCGCGCGTCGTCGGACCCGGCGCGGGCGTCTCAGGGGCAAGGGCAGGAGCAGGGGCAAGGGCAGGAGCAGGACCAGGACCAGGAACCGAAGCAGCTGCCGAAGGGTGCCGCATGATCCGAACAATGGTGGTCGACGACGACGCGCTGGTTCGACTCGGCCTGGTCGACCTCCTGGCCCAGGACCCGGCACTCACCGTGGTCGCCGAGGCCGCCGACGGGTTGCAAGCCGTCGAAATCGCCGGCAGCCGGCGGATCGACGTCGCGCTGATGGACATCCGGATGCCCCGGCTCGACGGGATCGCCGCCACTCGCCGGCTGCGCGAACTCCCGGACGGCCCGCGGGTCATCGCCCTCACCACCTTCGATCTGGACGAGTACGTGTACCAGGCGCTCGCGGCCGGGGCGGACGGCTTCCTGCTCAAGGACACCCCGCCCGCGGAGATCGCCCGGGCCGTCCACGTCGTCGCGGGCGGTCAGGGGATGCTGCACCCTGCGGCCGCGCGGCGGCTGATCGACCGCTACCACCGGGTCGGGGCGCCCCGGTCGGTGGCCGCCCGTCATCGGGTCGCCGGGCTCACCCCGCGGGAGACCGACGTGCTGCGCGAACTCGCCGACGGCCTCTCCAATGCCGAGATCGCGGGTGTGCTCGGAATGCGCGAGAGCACCGTCAAGGCGCATGTCAGCCGGATCCTGACCGGGCTCGGTGTCGGCAACCGGGTCCAGGCGGCGTTGCTCGCACGCGACGCCGGGCTGGTGGGCGACGGTGGCTGAGGACGAACGGCGGAGAGCGACTGCGGCCGGGGCCGCGCACCGGGGTTCCGGTCGGTCGCGCACGCTCGCACACATTCGTGCACGTCCGTGTCGGGCCTGCTCCCGCCGTGCAGGGGCGCCTCCCTGTCGTGTCCGGGCGGGCAACCGAGGCACGTCGAGGCTCGGAGGGGCACACCGGGGCACGGCACCGGCCGGTGTTCACGCGGGTGTTCCCCGGACGTTCCCCCGGAGTCGGGGTGGGCGGTGCAGCGGGCTTCCCTGAGCCGCCGCGTGCTCCCGGTTCGTATCGCATGCTGAGCCGCTGTCACCCATCCGGCGTGGAATTGCCGTGCCTTGGCCGTTTGCGCTGCCGAACTCGGGCGGCGGGTCCATGGTGGAGATGGGCGCGATCCGGCGACCGCGTCCGCGCGCCGATCCAGGCCCGCGCGCCGAGCGCCCGCGCCGATCGTGGACGGGCGGCCTCCGAAGCGGGGCCCGGTACCGGCACGCTGGGAGCAGGGCCACCTCGCAGGAAACCGAACGGTTCTTCTAGGCTCACATCTCGGCTTCCCTGCGGCGGTCCGGCCATTGCGCCCGCTGCCAGGAGGCCACCGTCCACGGGGGCTCCGGGCGGACCGGGGCCCCCGGATCGAGCGAGGAGGACGCACATGCCAAGCACGCCGCCCAACCGTTCCACCGTACTTGGGCCAGACGGGCCGATCCGGTGGGCCGCCCATCACCCCGGCCGACCGGTGCGGTCCGGCCGGGCCTGGTACCCGGGTGGGAGCGGTCGGCCGGTACGGCCGCTGTATACCGGCGGTGGTCGCGGAGGCGAGCGTTGAGTCCCCAGATCGTCGGGGCGCCCGCCGTGCCGGGCGCCGCCGTGGAAACCGACCCGACGCCGGTCACCGTCCCGGCAGCCACCGACGGTGAGGCCCTCGCCGCAGCCGCCGCGACCACCACTACTGCCGCCACCACCGTCGGTGCCACCGGCACCGTCATCTCTGCGGGCGCCACCACCGGCACCGCAACTGCCGCTGGGGCTCAGGCCACTGCAGCTCAGGGCACTGCGGTTCCGGCCGCCTCGGCTCAGGCCGCCGCGGTAGTGACCGGCGCGGCGAAGACCGCCGTGACCGCGGCAGCCGTCGCCAAGACCGCAGCGGCCAAGACCGCGGTAGCCAGGACCACGGCAGCCAAGACCGCGGTGGCCAAGTCCGCCCTCACGAAGTCGTCCCTCGCCAAGGCCGTCGTCGCGAAGAACACGGTGGCGACGACCGCGGTGCCGAGGAGCACGGCCGGAAAGCCCACGGCGGGCCCGGCCGCCACCGCCACCCCCGGGGCCTCCACCGCCACCACGGCGCTTCCCGGTGTGCCGCAGGCGCTCAGCGCCCGGGCCCGTACCCTCGCCGGAGCAGTCCGGCGGCGCTGTGCCGATCTGGCGCGGATCGAGTCCCCCAGCGGGGACGCGCCCAGACTCGACGCCCTCGCCGAGGAGTTGGCGGCCGGCTTCCGTGCCACCGGTGCCACCGCCCGGCGTGAGCCCGGACCGGCCGGGGACCACCTCGTGCTGGAGTGGGAGGGCCGGGACGAGTCCCTGCCGCACCTGCTGATCGTCGGGCACCACGACACCGTCTGGCCGGTCGGCACCCTCGCGGACTGGCCGGTGACCGAGCAGGACGGCCGGCTCACCGGCCCCGGCGTGGTCGACATGAAGGGCGGACTCGCCGTCCTGGAGAGCGCGTTGTCGCTGCTCGCGGACCTGGGCGAGCGCCCGCACCGGACCGTCCGCCTGGTCGTGGTCTCCGACGAGGAGGTGGGCAGCCCGGACGGGCGGCGCCTGGTCGAGCGCCAGTTGCGCGGAGCCGCGGCGGTCCTGGGGCTCGAACCACCGCACCCCGACGGTCGCTTGAAGACCGCGCGGCGCGGCAGCACCCGGGTACGGCTCACCGTGACCGGCCGCGAGGCGCATGCGGGCAACGACGCCCACGACGGGGTGTCCGCGGTCGACGAGCTGGTGGACCAGCTCGTGGTGGTGCGGGACCTGGCCGGCCAGCCCGGCACCGAGCTGAACGCCGGTCGGATCAGTGGTGGTTCGCGTGCCAACGTGGTCGCTGGCCGGGCCGAGGCCGAGTTGGGGCTGCGCTTCGCCACCGTCGAGGCGCAGCGCCGCACGCTCGACGACCTCGCCCGGCTCGCCCCGTTGCGTCCGGGTGCCCGGGTTCGTACGGAGGTGCTGTCCAGCCGTCCGGCCTGGCCCGAGCGGACCGGCAACCCGCTGCTGCGGCACGTGCGTTCGCTGGCCGCGATGCTCGGTCAGCAGCTGGACGGCGGTCCGGCGGGCGGGGCGGGGGACACCAACCTGCCGGGCTCGCGCGGGCTTCCGACTCTGGACGGCTTCGGGGCGGTCGGTGCCGGGGCCCATGCCCGGCACGAATACATCCGGCTCGACCAGATCGCCCCCCGGATCGCCCTGCTGGCGGCGCTGCTCGCCGTTCCGCTGCCGCGACTGCGCGACCGCGCGGAGGGGTGAGGCGTTGCGGTGAGCCGCTGACGGTGGGCAGCTGACAGCCGGAAGCAGGCAGCAGGCAGCCGATAGCCGACAGCCGACAGCGGTGGAGCTGGGCAGTAGACGGACGCCGGCGAACAGAAGGCAGCGGACAGACAGCCGCGGACGGACAACGGCCGACAGGCGCCGGCGAACAGATGACAGCCGACAGATAACAGCTGACAGATTTCAGAATCTGTCAGCTGTTATCTGTTTCGCACCTTGCCATCCCTCCGCCCCGCTGCGCAGAATGGTACCGACCGAACGGTCAGTCGGTTGGTTGATCGGGCGTTCCGGCAACCGACCGGGCAGGACGGGCAGGACACGAGAGGGGACTGTGGTGACAGCAGAGGTGGCCGAGGCGGTCCCCGCGCAGACGCCGGAGGACCGGTTCGAGGCGGTCGTCGCCGCCGAGCAGCGGATCGAGCCCAGGGACTGGATGCCCGACGCCTACCGGGCCACCCTGATCCGCCAGATCGCCCAGCACGCACACTCCGAGATCATCGGCATGCAGCCCGAGGGCAACTGGCTGACCCGGGCGCCGTCCCTGCGCCGCAAGGCCATCCTGCTCGCCAAGGCCCAGGACGAGGCCGGTCACGGCCTCTACCTCTACGCCGCCGCCGAGACCCTCGGCGTCGACCGCGCAGAGCTCACCGAGAAGCTGATCTCCGGCCGCCAGAAGTACTCCTCGATCTTCAACTACCCGACCCTCACCTTCGCCGACGTCGGGGTGATCGGCTGGCTGGTGGACGGCGCCGCGATCTGCAACCAGGTCCCGCTCTGCCGGTGCAGCTACGGCCCGTACGCCCGCGCGATGGTGCGGATCTGCAAGGAGGAGTCCTTCCACCAGCGCCAGGGCTACGAGCTCCTGATGACGCTGATGCGCGGCACCGAGGCCCAGCGCCGGATGGTCCAGGACGCGGTGGACCGCTGGTGGTGGCCGTCGCTGATGATGTTCGGCCCCTCGGACTCCGACTCGCCGAACAGCGCCCGCTCGATGGCCTGGCGGATCAAACGGCACAGCAACGACGAGCTGCGCCGGCGGTTCGTCGACATGACCGTCCCGCAGGCCGAGCACCTGGGGGTCACGCTCCCTGACCCGGAGCTGCGCTGGAACGAGGAGCGCGGTGGCTGGGACTTCGGTGAGCCGGACTGGTCCGAGCTGACCAGGGTCATCCACGGCCAGGGCCCCTGCAACGCCCAGCGGATCGAACGCCGCCGTGCCGCCCACGAGGACGGCGCCTGGGTGCGCGAGGCCGCCGTCGCCTACGCGGCCAAACGCGCCGCCGAGGCTGCCCGAGCCGCCGAGGCTGCCGAAACCGCCGGGGCTGCCGAAACCGCCGGAGCCGCCCAAGCCCCCGGAGCCGCCCAAGCCCCCGGACTCACCGAAGCCACCGAACAGGAGAACGGAAAGTGACCGAGCCCCAGGTTGGCTCCCCGGCCGGGTCCAAGGCCGGCTGGCCGCTGTACGAGGTGTTCGTGCGCCCCCGGCGGGGGCTGAACCACGTCCACGTCGGTTCGCTGCACGCCGCCGACGACCGGATGGCGCTGCTCGCCGCCCGCGACCTGTACACCCGGCGCAACGAGGGCGTGAGTCTCTGGGTGGTCCGCTCGGACGCGATCACCGCCTCCACCCCGGACGAGCGCGACCCGTTCTTCGATCCCAGCGGCGACAAGGTCTACCGCCACCCGACCTTCTACGACATCCCCGAGGATGTCCCGCACATCTGACGGGGGAGCCACCGTGCACGACCACACCACCTCCACCACCGGAACCAGCACCGGCGCCGGCCCGGGCGGCGGCCAGGACGACCACGTCTACCTCAGCCTCGCCGACGCCGCCCCCGGACCCGAGGGCGAGGGCCGCTGGGCGTACGGGACGGGCTTCGCCGACCCGCTGCTCGGCGTGGACACCACGCTGCCCGCCGGTCTGGACGGCGCCGACCTCGCCGCCTACTGCCAGATGCTGGGCGACGACGCCCTGGTCCTCGCGCAGCGGCTGATCGAGTGGTGCACCCGGGCGCCCGAGCTGGAGGAGGAGGTCGCGCTCGCCAACCTGGGCCTCGACCTGCTCGGCCAGGCCCGCCTGCTGCTCACCCGGGCCGGGCAGGCGGACGGCACCGGCCGCACCGAGGACGACCTGGCGTACTGGCGCGAGGAGCACGAGTTCCGCAACGTCCGCCTGGTGGAGACGTCGAACGGCGACTTCGCGTACTCGATCGCCCGGCTCTTGCTGTTCGCCACCGCGCGCGGCGCCCTGTACGAGGCGCTGAGCGTGCACCCCGATCCGGTGCTGGCCGCGGTCGCCACCCGGGGTGTCAAGGAGCTCGCCTACCACCGGGAGTACGCGACCGCCTGGACGCTTCGTCTCGGCGACGGCACGCCGTACTCGGCCGAGCGGATGCAGGCCGGGCTGGACGCGGTCTGGCCGCTGCTGGAGGAGCTGTTCACGGCGCACCCGGTGGAGCTGCGGGCGGGTGTCGACCCGGCGACCCTGCGCGAACCGGTGCTGCGCTCGCTCACCGCCGTCCTCGCCGAGGCCGGGCTGACCATGCCGGACGCGCCGCCGCTGGCCACCGTCCTCGGCCGGGCCGGCCGGGACGGCGTGCACACCGAGGCGCTCGGCCCGCTCCTCGCCGAGCTCCAGGTGCTGGCCCGAGCCCACCCGGGGGCGACATGGTGACCGACGACGTGGCGACCGGCGGCATCGTGACCGACGAGGTCGCGACGGGCACAGCGGGCATGGCGGGCGCGGCGGAACCGACGACCCGCGACGTGGCCTGGGCCGTCGCCGCGGCCGTCCCGGACCCGGAGCTGCCCATGCTCACCCTGGCCGACCTGGGCGTCCTGGCCGGGGTCGAGGTGGACGGCGGCAGCGGTACCGTCACCGCCTGGCTGACCCCGACCTACTCGGGCTGCCCCGCCGTCGCCGAGATGGCCGCCGATGTGGACCGCCGGCTGCGCGCGGCCGGCTACCCGGACGTCCGGGTGCGGCTGCGGCTGGACCCGCCGTGGTCCACCGACCTGATCACCGCCGAGGGCCGCCGCAAGCTCGCCGAGGCGGGCATCGCCCCACCGCGCCCGACCGCCGCCGTCGCGGCCGCGGCCGGACCGGTGGCGCTCACGCTCGGCCCGACCCGCTCCGGAGCCCCGACCGCGGCCGGGCCGGGCACCGTTCCCCCCGTGCCGTGCCCGCAGTGCGGCGGGACCGACACGGAGGAGCTGTCCCGCTTCGGTTCCACCGCCTGCAAGGCGCTCTGGCGCTGCCGGGCCTGCCGCGAGCCGTTCGAACGCGTCAAGGAGATCTGAATGCCCGCCGCTTCCGCCGCCGCCGGCTCCGCCGTTCCCGCCGCCGCTGTTCCCGCGTCCGTCGACACCGCGTCCGTCGACACCGGATCCGTGGTCTCCGCGTCCGCCGACACCGGGTCCGCGACCGGCATCCGCCCCGCCCGCCGTCCGACCTTCCACCGGTTGCGGATCGACCGGGTCGAGCGGCTCTGCGAGGACGCCGTCGCGGTGACCTTCGCGGTGCCGGACGGGCTGGCGGAGGAGTACGCCTTCCGCCCCGGGCAGACCCTGACCCTGCGCAAGCTGGTGGACGGCGCCGACGAGCGCCGCTCGTACTCGATCTGCGCCCCGGTCGGAGGGCCGCTGCGGATCGCCGTCCGGGAGGTGCCCGGCGGGTTGTTCTCGCGCTGGCTGGTGCGCGAGGCGAAGCCCGGCGAGGAGGTGGAGGTGCTGACGCCGTCCGGCCTGTTCACCCCCGAGCTGGGGGTCCCGGCCGACCACGTGCTGCTCGCGGCGGGCTCCGGCATCACCCCGATGCTGTCGATCGCCGCCTCCGTGCTGGCCGCCGACCTCAGCTCCACCGTCACCCTGCTCTACGGCAACCGGCGCAGTGACACCGTGATGTTCGCGGACGAGCTGGCCGACCTCAAGGACCGCTACCTCGGCCGCTTCCAGCTGGTCCACGTGCTCTCCCGGGAGACCAGGGACGCCGAGCTGCTCAGCGGCCGGCTGGACCCGGAGCGGGTACGCGCGCTGCTGGCGGCGCTGGTGGACGTCGGGAGCGTCGGGCACTGGTGGCTGTGCGGCCCGTTCGGCATGGTCACCGGGGCCAAGGACCTGCTCGCCGAACTGGACGTGCCGGGCGAGCGGGTGCACCAGGAGCTGTTCCACGCCGAGGACGAGCCGCTCCCGGAGCGCGACGAGGACTGGGACCGGACGGACGCCTCGGCCGACGGCGGGTCGGGCCCGCAGAGCGAGGTGACCGTCGTGCTCGACGGCCGCGGCAGCACGCTCTGCCTGCCGCGCGACCGCTCGATCCTGGATGGCGCCCAGCGCTCCCGGCCCGACCTGCCGTTCGCCTGCAAGGGCGGAGTCTGCGGCACCTGCCGCGCCCTGGTCACCGAGGGCGAGGTGGAGATGCGCCGCAACTTCGCCCTGGAGGAGAAGGAGCTGGCGGCCGGGTACGTCCTGACCTGCCAGGCCCGCCCGCTCACCGACCGGGTGACCGTCGACTACGACCGCTGAGCGAGCTCAGACGGCGGCGGGTTCCGCGACCTGGTCCGCGAGCGCCGGGCTCCCGCCGGTCGGTGCCGCGAGCGCCGGGTCCCCGAGGAGCCCGACCAGGTCGTTGACAGCCGCGCGGCCGGCCCGGTTGGCGCCGACGGTGCTGGCGGACGGACCGTAGCCGACCAGGTGGACGCGCGGGTCGGCGGTGGCGCGGGTGCCGGTGAGGGCGATCCCGCCGCCGGGGGAGCGCAGCCCGAGCGGGGCGAGGTGCCCGACCTCGGGCCGGAAGCCGGTGGCCCAGACGATCGCGTCCACCGGCAGCTCCTCGTCGCCCCAGGCGACCCCGTGCTCGGTCAGGCGGTCGAACATCGGACGGCGGCGCAGCGCGCCCAGCTCCTGGGCGCGCCGGAGGGCGACGGACGGGCCGAGCCCGGTCACGCTGACCACGCTGCGCACCGGCAGGCCCTGCCGGACTCGCTCCTCGACCTTGGCGACCACCGCGCGCCCGTACTCGGGGGTGAACGGTCCGTCGTGGTAGAGGGGTTCGGAGCGGGTGACCCACACCGTCTCGCCGACGGCGGCGACCTCCGACAGCACCTGGACCGCCGAGGCGCCGCCACCGACCACCAGCACGCGCCGGCCGGCGAACTCCTCGGGACCGCGGTACTCGGCGTAGTGCAGCTGGCGGCCCGCGAAGTGACCGGGGTAGTGCGGGAGGAAGGGCCGGGTCCAGGTGCCGGTGGCGTTGATCAGTGCGCGCGTGGACCAGACACCGTGGTCGGTCTCGACCAGCAGCCGGGCGTCCGGTCGTTCGGACTCGGCGCGTACGGCACGCACCGCGACCGGGCGTACGACCGGGAGCGCGTGTCGGACCTCGTACGCTGCGAAGTACTCCGGCACCACCTCGCGCGCGCGGGCTCCGGGGTCCGGCGGCGGGAGTTCGGCGTCGGGGAGGTCGTGGACGCCGTGCACGGTGGCCATCCGCAGGGACGGCGAGCGGTGCGCCCAGGCGCCCCCGGGGACGGCGTTGGCGTCGAGGACGACGAAACCGCCGTCGACGCCCGCCCGGTACGGGGCGAAACCGCGGCGGCCCAGGTGGTAGGCGGCGGAAAGGCCTGCCTGCCCGGCACCCACCACCAGGACGTCCACGCGTTCCGGAACGCTGTTCGTTGCACCGTAAACAGTCACGCCGCTGAAACATCAGGGGGTCGACGGCTGTTCCCGTCGTCCCGCCGGGGCTCCGTCGGCGTCCGTGGAGGAGCGAACGGTGGTCGCGAACGGGAGTGCGCGGGGGGATGCGCGAAGGCGCGAAGGTGCGAGGGCGCGAAGGCGTGGATGTCGAGGAGCAGGAGCAGGAGCGGAGGAGCGTCAGGAGAGCGGGGAGATGACCGCGGCGGTGCCGTAGGCGCAGACCTCGGTGCCGACGTCGGCCGCCTCCGTGACGTCGAAGCGCATCATCAGGACGGCGTTGCCGCCGCGCGCCTTGGTCTGCTCGACCAGCCGCCGCATGGCCTCGTTGCGGCTCTCGACCAGGGTCTTCGTCAGACCGCGCAGCTCGCCGCCGATCAGCGACTTCAGACCGGCACCGACCTGGCTCCCGAGGTGGCGGCTGCGCACGGTCAGCCCGAAGACCTCGCCGATCACGTGGTCGACCCGGAAGCCGGGGATGTCGTTGGTGGTCACGACCAAGACGTCGGCGTTCGGGCCCTGCCCGCCGCCGTACTCGTTGATGTCAGCCATGGGACGCATCCTGCCAGTTCCTGCGTCCGAGTGACCGAGGCCTGGCCGGGCAGTGGCCGAGAACGCTTCCGGAAGCTGGTCCGGACCGGTGATCGGGGGGCCGAAAGGCCGTACCGTTAGCCCCATGGGCGAGCGAAGCGATCATCCACAGGGGCCGGGCGCGGCGGAGGACTCCGGCGCGCAGGAGATCGAGGCGACGGTGGTGCTGGGCCTGCGGATCACCGACTGGCCGGCCCTGCGCGCGGCCGCGATCAGGGCCGTCGAGGAGCTGGATTTCGACGGCATCGACCCGGCCGGCCAGCGTCGCGAACTGCTGCGCGAGGTCGCCGAGGACGCCAACGCGGCGCTCGGCGCGCTGCTGCATCCGGACCGGCTGGTGGCCGCCATCCCCGGGGTCGAGGCGATGGGCGGGACGCTGGAGATCAGCGTCACGGAGGACTTCACACCGGACTTCGCCGACCTGTTCCCGCTGGAGGGCGACGAGGAGGACGGCGGCGCGGGCGCGGACTGGACGCTCACCCCGCGCACCGCCTGCCTGCTCCACGCCCAGCTGATAGGCCTGGCCGACGCCGCGTACGACGACTTCGACGAGCACGGGGACGAGGCGATCGTCGACGGCGAGGACACGGACTGGACGGTCTTCGCCCGGCTCCCCGAACGCACCTGGCGGATGCACCGGAACTGGCGCCGCGCGATGGCCCGGGCCTTCGACGACCTCGCCGACGACCTCGCCCTCGGCGAGTGGCCACTGCCACGCTGCCTGGCCGAGGACGTGGCGCTGCGGATGGCCCTGGTGGACGCCCGGACGCTGCTCGGCGCCCAGCCCGAGTCGGTCGCGGACATGATGGGCGACCTCCCGGCCGACCTGTACGACTACGACTGGGACGGCTGCCACGACGAACTGTTCGGGGTCTACGGGCCGGACGACGGTGATCCGGAGCTGGGGGTGGAGCAGCGCACGGAGGCGCTGCTGGCGGCCACCCACCCGGAGGGCTGGTTCCTGATGTACGAGGACGCCGAGGAGCGGGATCCGCAGCGCGGCTACCGGCGCTGACGGGGCGCTGCGTCGCAGGGCGGGCGTCGGGCACCAGGGCATTGGACGTCGGGGCGTTGGACGTCAGGAGCAGGGCGTCGGTCGCCGGTTCCGTGGCCGTCGCTCGGGCCGGGCGGTCCGATGGGTGGGCGGTTAGGCTGCGGGCATGTCCGATGTGCGTGGCATGCGCGGTCCGTCCCCCGACGATCCTCTCGATCTCGACGGTCCCCACGATCCGAGTGCTCCCGAAGAGGGCGAAAGGACAGGCGGAGGGCCGGGCGATGAGGACGAACCGGCGCTGGCCCGGATCGCGCTCGGGCTGGACGGGGCAAGGGCGGCGCAGCGCGGTCGGACGGCCGAGGCCCGGGCCGGCTTCGAGGCGCTCTGGGAGGCACTGGGAGAACGGGACGTCTTCCACCGCTGCCTCGTCGCCCACTACCTGGCCGACCTGCAGGACGACCCGCGCGCCGAGCTGGAATGGGACCGGCGGGCCCTGGCCGCCGCCGACTCGCTGAGCGCCGAGCGTGCCCGGACGTACGAGTCGGCCCTCCAGGTGCGTGCCTTCTACCCCTCGCTGCACCTCAACCTGGCCTCGGACCACCTCAAGCTCGGCGAGCCGGACCTCGCCCGTGAGCAGCTCGAACGCGCCGTGCGCAGTCTGGACGCGCTGCCGGAGGACGCGTACAGCGCGAGCATCCGGACGGCGGTGGACGAGCTGCGGCAGCGGCTGCGGTGAGCGCGGAGGTGGACGCTGCGGCGGTCGGGCCGAGTCGGGCCGGGCCGAGTCGTCCGGAGCGGGGCTGGCATCCTGGACGGGTGACTGATCCTTCCGATGCCCCGACCCCCACTGCTTCGACCTCCACTGCTCCGACTCCGACTGTGGTTCCCCCGGCGCCGGCTCCGGTCTCCGAGCCCCCGGCCCCTGCGGCCGACCCCGGCGAGGCCCCGGACCGCGAGGACCGCGAGGACCGCGACGAGCGGCCGCAGTATGTGCTGCCGCTGCTCGTCCGGATGGAGCGGGCCACTCCGCCGAGCCGGACGGACGCGCTGGAGACCTCGGCCCGGGCGGTGCTCACCCTGCTGGCCGACCCCCGGGTGACCGGGGCGGACGGCGAGTGGGCGGAGCGCGTCGCGGCCTGGGAGGACGCCCGGATCCGCAAGGTGGTCCGGCGGGCCCGGGGCGGGGAGTGGCGCCGGGCGGGCGAGCTGCCGGGCCTCACGGTGCACGGCCGGGAGGCCGAGGTGCGGGTGTTCCCGCCGGTCCCGCTGGACGGGTGGCCGAAGGAGCTCGCCAAGCTCCAGGTGTCCGGGACGGACCTTGAGGAGACGGTCGAGGTCACGGCGCCCGAGCCGGGGCTGCCGGTGCTGTGGCTCAACCCCGAGCTGGAGATGAGCGCGGGCAAGACGATGGCGCAGACCGGGCACGCCGCCCAACTCGCGTGGTGGCGGCTGGACGAGGCGCAGCGCAAGGAGTGGGCCGAGGCCGGCTTCGCGCTCGCGGTCCGAACGGCCTCGCCGCAGGCGTGGGAGGAACTCGTCCGCAGCGGGCTGCCGGTGGTCCAGGACGCGGGCTTCACCGAGATCGCGCCGGGGCCGACTGTCGCACTCGAGGGAGGCACGCGCTACTGCCCCGTCGGGCGCCTACGACGCCCGTGAATGCACCACGCTGACCCCAACACGGCAACGTAGCAGGGCAGGTGCGCGCGTTCCCGGCCGTCGGCTGTCTCCGGCGGGCCTTCCCGGAGGGGGCAGGGGACGGCGCTCCCGCCCACGGGCAAGACGAGTAGGCAATCGCGAAAGGCCGCGGCCTGTTCGTCAGCGAGCTGCTCGGCCGTCCGAAGCCGGACCCGTTCGGCGACGGCGGGTTCGTCGTGGAGGGGCTGACGGTGTCAGGAGCCGGCCGGGGCGCCGATCACCGGGCGCCTGGGCTAACGCCTGTCCAGCAGTCCGCGTTCGAGGGCCACGACCACCGCGTGCGTGCGGTCTCTGACGTCGAGCTTGGCGAAGACCCGCAGCAGATGGGTCTTCACCGTGGCCTCCGTGATGATCAGCCGCCGACCGATCTCCACGTTGGACAGGCCGTCGGCGACCGCGCTCAGCACATCCACCTCCCGGGTGGTCAGGGCCACCGGAGCTGGTTGCCGCATGCGGGCAACCAGCCGCTCCGCGACCCTCGGGGCCAGGACGGTCTCGCCGCGGGAGGCGGATCGGATGGCGTCGACGAGCTGATCACGCGTGGTGTCCTTGAGCAGGTAGCCGATCGCGCCGGCCTCGACCGCGCGCTCGATCTCCGCGTCGGTGTCGTACGTGGTCAGGATCAGTACCCGGGTTCCCGGGTGGCGGGCGACGATCTCGGCGGTGGCACTTGCCCCGTCGAGGACCGGCATCCGCAGATCGATCAGTGCCACGTCCGGCTTCAGACGCTCGACGAGTTCGACGGCCGCGCGGCCGTCGCCGCCCTCGCCGACGATGTCGATGGTGGGCTCCGAGGACAGCAGGGCGACGACCCCGGCGCGCATGACCGTGTGATCGTCGACCACGATGATGCGGAGCCCGTCCGCCTCTGTCCGAGCTGTCATGTCGTCATACCTGACTGTTCGTTGGTATCGCGGCGAGGACGCGGGTGCCGTCGCCGAGGGAACTGGTGACGGTCAGTTCGCCGCCGAGTTCGGCCAGGCGATTGCGCATGCCGTTGAGCCCGAAGCCGTGGGAGTCCTCGACCACGAAGCCCTGGCCGTCGTCGGTTATCTCCAGTTCGAGGCCATCCGGAGACGGCGTGAGGACGACCGCCACGGCGGAGGCGGCCGCGTGCTTGCGGACATTGGCCAGGGACTCCTGGGTGCAGCGCAGGAGCGCGATCCGGGTCGGCTGGTCGCACTCGACGTCCGGCAGATCTGCGGTGACGGTGAGCCCCGTGTCCTCGGCGAACCGGTCAAGGGTCCGGCGCAGGGTCTTGGAGACCGAACCGAGGAGGAGACCGCTCCGCGGGGCGGAGCCGACGAGCGCCCGTGCCTCGGCGAGGTTCTCGCGTGCGGTGTTCTCGATCGAGAGCAGTTGCCGGGCGCTCCTGGCGGGCGCGGTGTCGAGGCTGGAACGGGCCGCCTCCGCCAGCACGATGATGGATGCGAAGCCCTGCGCGAGGGTGTCATGGATCTCCCGCGCGAGCCGCTCGCGCTCCGCCGTGGCGCCCTGGAGTTTGTGCGCCTCGGCCAGTCGCGACTGGGCGCTCTCCAGCTCGGAGCCCAGGCGGCGGGCGCGCTCGTCGCTCTGCTCGACGATTCGGGCCACCCCCAGTCCGAGCAACACGCTCGCCGTGTAGCCGATGAGGGTGAAGATGATGTTGCCGGTGGAGAAGTCCTCCGCATGCCAGCTCTGATGGCGGACGATGCCGACCACGGTGGCCGCGGCGGCAGCGCCGCTGAGGGCGATCGAGTGCCGCGCGCTCCTGGCGAGGAGCCAGAAGTGAGGGAGCGACACGATGAACAGTGCCGCGCCGTCGCCGCGCAGGAGGGACAGTGCGCCCAAGCCGAGGACGAGCACGCCCAGAAAGGTGTGGGAGCGCAGCACGGGATTACGGGGAAAGGCCACAACGGTCGCGTAGCAGAGGGCGATCACGGCAATCAGCGCCAACGACCCGTACCTCGTCGATCCGGTGTGGTGCAGCGCGGAGACGACCGGGGGACACAGGCCCAGGGACACCCAGGAGACCGCGTACCACCGGCGCAGGGTTCGGGTGCGGAACCGGTCGTCGGGCTGCGGCCGTTGAATCACGATCGTCAGCCTACGTCCTGCGGCATGCCGGCAGCAGGGACAGCGGTCTGCGCCCGTCGTGCCGGGCGCAGCGGCCACCATGCCCGCTCGCCGAGGAGCAGCAGCAGCGACGGCAGGACCATGAGCCGGATGACCACGGCGTCCAGCAGTACGGCCGTCGCCAGGCAGAAGCCCATCTGCTTCATCTCGGTGAGGTGCAGGGCGACGAAGGCGCCGAACACGGTCACCATCACGATCGCCGCGCTGGTCACCACCTTGGCCGACCGGCTGATGCCGTCCACTACGGCCTCGCGAGCCGACATCCCGTTCTGCCTGGCCTCCTGTATCCGGCTGACCACGAACACCTGGTAGTCCATTGACAGACCGAAGAGGATCACGAAGAGGAACAGCGGTACCCGGGACGCGATCGCGCCGAGGGAGCGGAAGGCCAGTAGGTGCTCCGCCCACGTTCCCTGGAAGAACACGACCATCAGGCCGAGCGAGGCCCCGGCGGACAGCAGGTTGAGTACGACGCCGATCAGGCCGATGGCCACCGAGCGGAACGCCCATACGGTCATCACGAAGGTCACCAGCAGCAGGAATCCGATGACCAGCGGCAGTTTGGTGTTCTCGTGATCCACGTAGTCGCGGCCTCGGGCCACCTCACCGCTCACCCCCGTCTCCACGCCGGACAGCTTGCCGACCGTGGCGGGCAGATAGTCCTTACGGATGTGGTCGAGTGACGTGATCGCCTCGGCG
The DNA here is from genome assembly GCF_042885555.1 of Kitasatospora sp. NPDC058048. NCBI lineage: Bacteria > Bacillati > Actinomycetota > Actinomycetes > Kitasatosporales > Streptomycetaceae > Kitasatospora > Kitasatospora sp. NPDC058048. The sequence goes on from NZ_JBHVRT010000002.1 coordinate 66,401, forward strand.
GAGGGTGCGGGGAACGGGACGGCCAGTTCCAGCACGCTGATCCGGCCGTCGGCCGACGTACGGACCACCGGCTCGGTGTCCCTGGCGAACAGCGGGTCGGTCTGCGCCCGCAGGCCGAGGTCCGCCAGAGCATGCTGGACCTCCGGGGCCCGCTCCGGTGTGGCGCGTGCGACGACCACGTGCTTGACCAGGAGCTCGGGGAAGGCTGTGTTCAGCCGGTCGTAGACCTGCATGGCCGGGATGTCGCGGGAGAATGTGTCCTTGCCGGGGTCGACGAGTTTCAGGCTGAGGGCGGGCGCAGCCAGGGCGAGCATGACCAGCGTTGATACGCACAGCGTGAGGGCGGGGTGCTTCCGCGCGGGCCTCAGCAGCGCGCCGAACATCCGGCCCGTCCCGGCCTCCGCGCGCCTCGTGCGGACCGGCTTGCCGCGGCTCGCCCGGCGGGCGGCCTTGCGGTCCGCCCGGCGCTCGGTCCGCCGGCCGATCTTCACCAGGAGTGCGGGAAGTACGGTCAGGGAGCTGGCCATGGCGACCGCCACGACCAGGATCGTGCCCGTGGCCAACGAGGAGAAGATGACGTCCGTGGCCAGGTACAGGGCCGTGGTGGAGGCGATCACGGCGAGAGCGGAGACCACAATGGCCCGACCCGCGGTCGCCGAGGCCAGCTCCACCAGGGCCTCCGAGCTGAGCCGTCCCCCGGCGCGGGCCCGTTCCTCGCGTTCGCGCTTGAGGTAGAAGAGGGTGTAGTCGACGCCTACCGCCAAGCCGATGAGCAGGATCATGTTGGTCCCGACACCGGGATCGGGCAGGACATGGGACGCGATCATGGACAGCCCCAGGGCGGCGGCGATCGAGGAGAGCGCGAGCAGCAGCGGCACACCGGCCATGACCACCGATCCGAAGACGATCAGCAGGGTGATGAGCGTGACCGGCAGGGTGATGCGCTCGGAGAGCGCGAGGTCCTTCCCGCGCTGGTCGTTGACGCCCTTGCTGATGGAAGGGGAGCCGGTCTCCTCCACGACCAGGTCCGGGTGGCCGTCCTGCACCTGGGCCGTCCGGGCGAGGACCGGGACGACGTTCTTCTTCCCTTCCAGCTCGGGGCCCTTCAGGATCACCGCGACCCTGAGAACCGTGCCGTCCTTGGACCGGACCGGAGCTGCCACGCTGTCCACCTCGGGCAGCTTGCGCAGCCGATCGGTGAGGTCCTGCGCCGCCGCTGCCGCTGCGGCCAGGTCCAGCGGCCCGGACCTGGCGTGGATGATGATCTGCTCGGTCGGCCGCTGCTGCAGGCTGCCCGCGCTCGCGATCGCCTCGGCCCGCCCCGCCTCACCGACCCGGTAGTCCTCGGTGGTTGCTTCATGGGAGCCGATCGCGACGCCGGCGCCGAGGCACAGAATGACAAACGCGAACCAGCCGGCGATCGCGCGCCATGCGTGCCGGGCGCTCCAATCGGCTATCCGTACAGGGAGTTGACTCATGGCCGAGATCCTGGTCGGCCGGGGGCCGTTCCCGACACGCCCGGTCGGTTGAACCTTGGGTCCACCGGTCGGTGGACGGCGGGAGGTGGGGCTGCCGCTGCCAGGCGGCGCCCGTGGCCGAGCCGACCACCGGCCGGACGACCGGCCACTGGGCGCGAGGCATCATGATCACGTCGGGCCGGCCAGGTCAACGGCGTGTCGGGCTGCTGTCTCGGCAGACCTGGTCCGCGGGCCGTCGAGCGCGGCGAGGGCTCCCGTGCGGATGTCGTCACCCGGAGAACCACTACCGGGAGTCAGGCCGTGACGAGCTCCTTCTCGCGGGCCGGTGTCTTGACCTTGGGCTTCCTGTTCGGCAGCGAGAGCCGGAAGACCTTGTGCCACGCGGAGAACACCTGTTTGGGCAGCGGCCCGGTGACGTACTCCAGCTCGTACTTTTCGAACAGCGCGCGCACCTTCACCGCGACTTCGGCGTACCGGTTGCTCGGCAGGTCCGGGAACAGGTGGTGCTCGATCTGGTGGGACAGGTTGCCCGTCATGAAGTGCATGGCCCTGCTGCCGCTGATGTTCGCCGAGCCCATCATCTGGCGCAGGTACCACTGGCCGCGCGTCTCGCCCTCGACCGACTGGCGCTCGAAGACCTGTACGCCTTCCGGGAAGTGCCCGCACATGATCACCGAGTGGGACCAGATGTTGCGGACCAGGTTCGCGGTGAACGTGGCTGCGAGCGTGGTGAGGAACGACGGGCCCGACAGCAGCGGGTGGATCACGTAGTCCTTGAGTACCTGCTTGCGGATCTTGCGGCCCACGGCCTTGGCCCGCGCCCGGAACTCCGGGTTCCTGCGACGGTGCTTCTGCAGGTTCTTGCCGAGTTCGAGGTCGTACGCTGCGATGCCGTACTCGAAGAAGCAGGCGTTGACGAAGTTCCACAGCGGCTGGCCGAGGTGGAGCGGGTGCCACTTCTGGTCCTCGTCGACGCGCATGATGCCGTAGCCGAGGTCGTTGTCCTTGCCGATCACGTTGGTGTACGTGTGGTGCAGCTCGTTGTGCGAGTGCTTCCACTGCTCGGACGGCGAGACGTGGTCCCACTCCCAGGTGGTGGAGTGGATCTTCGGGTCCCGCATCCAGTCCCACTGGCCGTGCAGGACGTTGTGGCCGATCTCCATGTTTTCCATGATCTTCGCCACTGAGAGGCCGGCGGTGCCGAGCAGCCACGCGGGCGGGAAGATCGAGAACAGCAGCACGCCCCTGCTGGCCAGTTCGAGCTTGCGCTGCGCCGAGACGACCTTGCGGATGTAGGCGGCGTCCTTCTCGCCGCGGTCGGCGAGCACCTCGTCGCGGATCGCGTCCAGCTCGCGTCCGAGCTCCTCGATCTGCTCCGCGGTCAGGTGGGCGGTGGGGTCGATGGCGGTCAAGGTGCTTCTACCGTTCGATGTCGCAGGGGCCCGCCGCGGCGGACACGCAGGTCTGGATGAGGACGCCCGGCTCGGCCTCGGTGATCTCGCCGGTGCGCAGGTCACGGACGGCGCCCGCCTTGAGCGGCGTGACGCAGCCGAAGCAGATGCCCATGCGGCATCCGGAGGGCATGAGTACGCCAGCCTCCTCGCCGATGTCCAGCAATGGCGTGGCGCCGTCCGCGTCCACGGTCTTGCCGGTGGCGCTGAACGTGACCTCGCCGCCGTTGTTGCTGCCGCCGTCGCCGGCGACGACGATGCGGGGGTGGAACCGTTCGGTGTGCAGGCGCTCCTGGACGCCGTGCTCGGTCCAGTGCTCCTCCGCGGCGTCGAGCAGGCCCGCGGGCCCGCAGGCCCAGGTCTCGCGCTCGGCCCAGTCGGGCACGAGATCGCCGAGACGGGCGATGTCGAGCCTGCCGTCCGTGTCGGTGTGCACCTCGGTGAGGCGCAGCTTCTTGTCCGCGACCAGGCCGTGCAGTTCGTTGCGGAAGATCACGTCTTGCGGCTGTGGTGCGCAGTGGACCAGGACGACGTCGTCGACCTCGGTGTCGCGCAGCATGCCCATCACGGGCGTGATGCCGCTGCCGGCCGTCAGGTAGAGCACCTTGGCGGGCTTGGCACGCGGCAGCACGAAGTCACCGGTCGGCTGGTCGAGCTGGATCAGCGTGCCCGGTGTCGCCCTGCGGACGAGGTGGTTGCTGACCTTGCCGTCCGGGATCGCCTTCACGGTGATCGTGATGCGGCCGTCCTCGCGGTCTGTCGGTGAGGTGATGGAGTAGCTACGCCACAGGCGCCTCCCGTCGACGTCGACCCCGATCCGCACGTACTGACCGGCCGTGTGGCCGCGCCAGCCCCGTCCCGGCCTGATCACGATGGTCGCTGCGTCAGCCGTCTCGGGGCGCACGGCCTCGATGCGCCCACGCAGGTCGGCGCCCGCACGCAGCGGGCTGACCAGGTCGAGGTAGTCCGACGGCAGCAGCGGCGTCGTGACCATCTCCAGCAGCTTCCATGCCCTGCTGCGGAGGGCTGCACTCGTCATGACTCCAGCTTGCTGCGCCTCAGGGCGTAAAGTCCTGACCATAGGACGTGAATCTGGTCGGCTGAATTGTTCGTAGGGAACAAAAACGTGAGCCATGCAATCAGGAGGGCCGCCGAACTGGTCCTGGATGACACGACGGTCACCGTACTTCGGGCCGCGCTGACGGCCACCGCCGACGAGGTCGTCCAGGCGATCATTGACGAGGTCCCGCCCTATGCCAACGCGCTTTCGGGCCGCATGGGCGGAACCATCCGCCGGGCCGTCCGCACCGCGCTGGGGCACTACCTGGACCTCGCGAGCGGGAACGCCACGAGTGGCGACGCCGGTGACGCGGCCTACGAGCTCGGCCGCGGCGAGGTGCGCGACGGCCGCTCGATGGACGCCCTGCTCAGCGCCTACCGCGTCGGCGCCCGCGTGGCCTGGCGATGCCTGGCAGCGGGTGCCGTACCCGCAGGTCTGCCCGCTGCCGAGGTCGCCAAGTTCGCCGAGCTGACCTTCGCCTACATCGACGAGCTCTCCGCCGCGAGCGCCGCAGGCCATGCCGACGAACTGGCCGCCCGGGGCAGGGCCCACGAGCGCCACCTGGAACACCTGGCCCGTGACCTCCTCGCCGGCGCGAGTCCGGACGTGCTGCTGGCCGCTGTTCAACGGGCCGGGTGGCAGCCCCCGGTTTCGCTGACCGTGGTCCTGCTGCCCGCCGCCCAGGCCCGGCCGGCCTACCGCGTGCTCGACCCGGGCACTCTCGTCCTCGACGATCTGCCGGACGCCACCGGTGTGCTGCTCGTCCCCGATGCCGACCGGCCGCACCTCTTGCGGCAGCTGACCGGCCGCACCGCCGTGGTCGGCCCGGCACGGCCATGGACTCGTGCGTCCGCCTCGTACGCCCGGGCCGTACGCGCGCGCTCCCTTTCCGCTGAGATTCGCGACACCGAGGACCACCTGCCCGAGCTGGTGCTGAGCGCGGACGTGGACGCGTTCGCAGACCTGCGTGCCCGAGCCCTCGCGCCGTTGCGGGCCTTGCCTGTAGCGACCGCAGGGCGGCTGGAGGAGACCTTGCGGGCGTGGCTGCTGCACCAGGGCAGGCGGGACGAGGTGGCGGCGGCGTTGTTCGTCCATCCTCAGACAGTCCGGTACCGGATGTCGCAGCTGCGGGAGCTGTTTCCGGATCTCGCCTCGCCGGACCGCGTTCTTGAACTGACCATGGCGGTGGGTCTTCGGGGCAGCTGACGCGTACTTCGACCGTCCACGACTGCGTCCGCGAGCGGGCCAGGAATCATGTCTCGGTCTCGGTCTCGGTCTCGGTGTCGGTGTCGGTGTCGGAACGAACGGCGGCGAACAGATGACGGCCAACGGATAACAGCGAACGGATGACAGATTTTGAAATCTGTCATCCGCTATCTGTCATCCGTCCGCTGTTCGTTCGCCGTCACCCGTCAGCTCGGCTTGTACCGCCGCATCGCCCGAAGCCCGCCGTAGACCGCCAGGGCGGTCCAGAGCGCCATGATCAGCAGCCCGGTCCAGTGGCCGTAGTGGACGCCCGGCTCGGGCTGGGTGCGCATCGCGTACAGGCCGGCCCGGTCGGGCAGGAACTGGCCCAGTTCGCGGACGCCGGGGATGGCGGCCAGCCAGGTGGTGCCCAGGAACACCATCGGGGTCAGCAGGCCGAGCGCGGCGCTGAAGTTGCCCAGCATCGAGGTCAGTCCGAGGCAGATCAGCACCATCATCGGGTGGTACAGCACGCCGGCCAGGAAGCTGCGGGTCAGGCCCGGGGTGGAGAGGTCCAGGCCGACGGTGGCGCCGACGACCAGGAACGAACCCGCCGTCGAGGCCAGCCCGAGCAGCAGGCCCAGCCCGGTGCCGAGCGTGAGCTTGGCGCCGTAGAGCCGGCCGCGCCGGGGGACGGCGGTGAGCGAGGTGCCGATCATGCGGGTGTTGAACTCCTGCCCCATCAGCAGGATCCCGAGGCAGGCCACCGCGACGTGCCCGAAGAGCAGTCCGTAGAAGATCCCCCCGGCCGGGTCCTCGCCGGCCGTGTGGTCCTTCGCCCCGTAGGCGGCGTTGACGGCCGCCGTGACGCCGACCGTCAGCGCCAGGGCGACCAGCGGGGCCGCCCACTGCGAGGGCAGGGTGGTGAACTTGACCCGTTCGGCGCGTACCGCGTCGGCCGTCGCGCTCATCGTCGCTCCCATGTCCCGTCTCCCATGTCCCGTTCGCCCGTGGTCACTTGGCGCGCCGCATCGCCCGCAGGCCGCCGTACGCCGCCAGGGCGGTCCAGAGCGTCATGATCAGCAGCCCGGTCCAGTGGCCGTAGGCGATCTGCGGGTCGTCGACGTACCGCAGGGCGTACTGGCCGGCCCGGTCGGGCAGGAACTGGACCACCCGGCGCACCCCCGGGACTCCGCCGAGCAGTGGTGAGAGCAGGAAGAGGGTCGGGACCAGCAGTCCCATGGCGGCGGTGAGGTTGCCCAGCATGGCGGTCGTTCCGAGGCAGAGCACCACCACCAGCGTCTGGTAGAGCACCCCGGCGACGGCGGTGCGGACGAAGGCGGGCCCGTCCCAGTCGGCGGGGACGGAGGCCGCGTACCCGGCGAAGGCGCCCGCCGTGCCGACGGCGCCGACCGCCAGGCCGACCAGTGCGCCGAGCGTGAGCTTGGCGCCGTAGAGCCGGCCGCGTCGCGGGACGGCGGTGAGCGAGGTGCCGATCATGCGGGTGTTGAACTCCTGCCCGATCAGCAGGATGCCGAAGCAGGTCAGCGCCGCCTGGCCGAAGTTGAGGCCGTAGAAGACGCCGACACCGGGGTCGTCGGTGATGTTGTGGTCCTTGCCGCCCAGGGCCGCGCCGACGGCGGCGGTGACGCCCGCGGTGAGCACCAGGGCGAGCAGTGGGGTGATCCAGAGCGAGCGGAGCGTGGTGAGCTTGATCCACTCGGCGCGCAGGGCGTTGACGGCAGGGGTCGAAGCGTTCACGCGGCGGCCTCCGCACGGTACTCGACGCTGTCGGCCGTCATCCGCATGAACGCTTCCTCCAGGGAGTCCTGTTGCACGGCGATCTCGTACAGCACCACGCCGTTGGCGGCGGCGAGCGCGGCGATCCGCTCGGGTTCGGCGCCGCTCACCTCCCAGGCGCCGCCGGCGACTTCGGTGGCGTCGAGGCCGTGCCCGGGGTCGCGGAGCAGGGCGGCGAGCTTGGTCGGGTCGACGGCGCGGACCCTGATCCGGGTCCGGCCGTGGCGGTCGATGAACTCGGAGGTGGCGGCGTCGGCCAGCAGCCGGCCGCGCCCGATCACCACCAAGTGGTCGGCGGTGAGCGCCATTTCGGTCATCAGATGGGAGGAGACCAGCACCGCCCGGCCCTCGGCCGCCAGATCGCGGAGCAGGGTGCGGATCCAGCGGATGCCTTCCGGGTCCAGACCGTTCACGGGCTCGTCCAGCAACAGCACCGGCGGGTCGCCGAGCAGTGCGGCGGCCACCCCGAGACGCTGGCGCATGCCGAGCGAGAAGCCCCGAATCCGCCGTCCGGCCGCGTCCGCCAGGCCGACCTGGCCGAGCACCTCGTCCACCCGGCGGGCCGGCAGCCCGTTGCTCGCGGCGAGCCAGCGCAGGTGGCCGTGCGCGGTCCGGCCGCCGTGCAGTGCCTGGGCGTCCAGCAGCGCTCCGACCGTCCTCAGCGGGTCGGGCAGTTCGACGTAGGGGCGGCCGTCGACCAGGGCGTGTCCGGCGGTCGGCCGGTCGAGGCCGAGGACCAGGCGCATGGTGGTGCTCTTGCCGGCGCCGTTCGGGCCGAGGAAGCCGGTCACCACGCCGGGTCGCACCTCGAAGGTCAGGTCGTCGACGACGCGCCGGCCGTCGTACTCCTTGGTCAGGCCCTGGATCTCGATCACGGCCCGCTCCCCTCGTCTCGTCGTCTTGGCGGTCTCCGCCGGTGCTCGCTGTGGTCGGCCCCGGGCGGTGGCTCCATTCGACCGGAGCGGGCCGGTGCGGCGGATCCCGCCGGGGCGGGGAGCCGCCTCCCTCCCGGGAGGGAGAGCGCGGGCGACCGGCGCGGGAGCCGGGCGCCGGGGGCGGACTGGCAGGATGGCCCAATGCCCAAGATCGCAGTGCTGAAGAGCGCGGTGTCCGTGACCGCGGCGCCGCTGAGTGCGGTGTCCGGGCTCTTCGCGCCGCTGGTGGCCGGCGCCACGTACGCACGGATGCTGCACCTGCTGGTGGGGTGGTTCTTCGCGGGCATCGTGCTGATGGTCTATCCGGGGACGTACCACAAGAGCCTCGGCGAGATCCTGATGGCGGGCGTCTCGGTGGACGTCGTGCTGCTCGCGCTGGCCGCGCTCATACCGGCCGCCCGCCGGGCCGAGGGGGTACAGGCGCGACTGCTGCTGGTGCCCGACCGCGAGGAGGACATCGCCACCGAGCCCTCCCGCACCTGGGCCGACCGGCGGCGGACGGCCGGCTGGCTGATCGGGCGGGTCGCGCTGGGTTCGGCGGTCGGGTTCCCGCTGGTCTTCGGGATCACCGGGGCCTTCGACCGGCTGACCGGCCCGGACGCTCTCTGGTACCTCCCGCTCGTGCCGTTGGCGGTCCTCGGCTTCGGCTGGTTCCTGGTGTGCGCGGGACGCCTCCAACTCGCCATGGCGATAAGGCTGCTGGGCCCCTCCCCGGCCGAGCGGCTGGCCGAGGCGGAGCTGCGGGCCGAACGGCTCCTGGAACGCAACCGCTTGGCCCGCGAGCTGCACGACTCGATCGGCCACGCCCTGACGGTGACCGTCCTCCAGGCGGGCGCGGCGCGCGAGGTCGGGGACCGGGACTTCGTCGCCAAGGCGCTCGAAGTCATCGAGGAGACCGGCCGGCAGGCCATGGAGGACCTCGAACGCACCCTCGTGCTGCTGCGCGAGACCCCGGCCGGGGCGAACGGCGTGGCCACCGAACAGCCCGGGATCGACCAGCTGCCCACGCTGTTCGACACCGCCAGGGCGGCCGGCAGCCCGGTCGAGGCGCAGGTCGACGTGAAGCCCGGCATCCTGCCCGGGGTGCTCTCCCGCGAGTCGTACCGGATCGTCCAGGAGGGCGTCACCAACGCGCTCAAGTACGCACCGGGCGAGCCGATCGACATCCGGATCGCCGTGCGGGACGGCCGGTTGGAGCTGCGCTGCGCCAACCGGCTTCCCGGCGCCGGACGTTCAGCGACCGGAGCGGCGCGGCCTCCGGCGGGCGGGGCGGGCAGGAGTGCGACGCGCAAGGGCGGAAAGGGACTGCGCGGAATCCGCGAACGCGCCACGCTGCTCGGCGGGGAGGCGGCGGCGGGGCCTTCGGCGGCGGGCACGGCGGCAGAGGCCGTGGCAGGGGTCGCAGCGGCGGCGGCCGGGCCGATCGAGGAGGGGAACGGGGAGTGGGTGCTTGCCGTGCTCCTGCCCCTACGCTTGGGCTCGTGACGAACGATCTTGCGATGGCAGGTCCGGCCGGAGGCGCCGCCGGGATGACGGACATCCTGCTCGCCGACGACGAGGACCTGATCCGGGCCGGTCTGCGGGCCGTCCTGGAGGCGCAGGGGGACCTGCGGGTGGTCGGCGAGGCGTCCGACGGCGCGGAAGCGGTCGCCCTGGCCCGTGCGCTGCGTCCGCACGTCGTGCTGATGGATGTCCGGATGCCGGTGCTGGACGGCCTGGCCGCCACGCGTGAGCTGCTGCGCCCCGGCGCACCGGGTGAGCGCCCGCCGCGGATCCTCGTCGTGACCACCTTCGAGAACGACGACTACGTCTACCAGGCGCTGCGCGCGGGCGCGGACGGCTTCCTGCTGAAGCGCACCCGCCCGGCCGAGATCGCCCAGGCGGTACGGCTGGTGGCGGCGGGCGAGTCGCTGCTGTTCCCGGCCGCGATCCGCCGCCTGGCGGCCGGGCACGGCAACCCGACCGCCCGTGCGGCGATGGAGCGGGCGGCGCTGACCGAGCGCGAGGCGGAGGTGCTGCGGCTGGTCGCGCGCGGCTTCAGCAACGGGGAGATCGCCGAGCGGCTGTTCCTCGGCGTGCAGACCGTGAAGACGCACGTCAGCAGCGTGCTGGCGAAGCTGGGCGCGCGGGACCGCACCCAGGCGGTGATCGCGGCGTACGAGTCGGGGTTCGTCGAGCCGGCGGAGTGATCGCGCCGGGGCACGACCGCGCTGGAGTGACCGTGCCGGGGGGCCGCGTCGGGGGGACCGCGCTGGAGCGACCGCGCCGGAATGGGACCGCCGGGGGGCGTCAGGCCGGGTAGGCGTGCGTCTGGGTGGCCTTGACCGAGGCCCAGACCGCGGCGCCGGGCGTCAGCTCCAGCTCGGCGACGGCGGCCGGGGTGAGGTCGGCGGCCATCGGCAGGTCGCCGGCGAGCTCGGCGCGGACCCGGTCGCCGTGCAGTTCCAGCCCGGCGACCTCGGCCTTCCACAGGTTGCGCGCGCTGGTCTGCGGGCGCTCCCGGTACAGCGTCACGGCGGAGGGCGGGAAGGCGACGAAGGCCGGGCCGTCCAGCTCCTCGGCGGTGGCCAGGACCGCCCCGTCCGGGAGTGTGACCCGGGTGCCCTCGGCCCGGCCCTGGTACAGGTTCAGCCCGACCAGCCGGGCGATGTAGTCGGTGCGCGGGTGCCGGGCGACCTCCGCCGGGCTGCCGGACTGCACCTGCCGGCCGTCCTCGATCACCACCAGCCGGTCGGCCAGCACCATGGCGTCCAGCGGGTCGTGTGTCACCAGCACCGCGACCGCCTCGAACTCGGCCAGATGGAGCCGTAGTTGGGACCGTACGTCGAGCCGGGTGCGGGCGTCCAGGGCGGCCAGCGGCTCGTCCAGCAGGAGCAGCCGGGGGCGTACGGCGAGAGCGCGGGCGAGCGCCACCCGCTGGGCCTGGCCGCCCGAGAGCCGGCCGGGACGGGCCGAGGCGTGGTCGGCCAGGCCCATCCGCTCCAGCCAGCCGGCCGCCTCCGCCCGCGCCTCGCGCTTGGGGCGGCCCTGGCAGCGCGGGCCGAACGCGACGTTGTCGAGCGCGCTGAGGTGCGGGAACAGCAGGTAGTCCTGGAACACCACCCCGACCGGCCGCTCCTCGGCCGGGGTGTGCACACGCTGCGCCGGGTCCTCCAGGAGGTGGCCGTCCAGGCGCAGATGGCCGCCGGTGAGCGGGAGCAGTCCGGCGAGGGCGCGCAGGGCGGTGGACTTGCCGGCGCCATTGGGGCCGAGCAGCGCGACCACCTCGCCGCGGGCGGCGGTGAGGGCGAGGTCGAGGGAGAACGCGGTGCGCTCGACCCGCAGGCGGGCGTCCAGGGCGGGGCCGGGTCGGCTGTCGGTGTTCATCGGGGTGGCGTCCAGGTGTCCAGAGTGCCCGGGAGGTCGAGCGGGTCCATCGGGTCCATTGCGTCCGTCGGGTTCATTGCGTCCGCTGGGTCCGCTGGGTCCGGGGGAGTGTCGCAGGAGGTGTGCGGGGGAGCGTCCGCAACGGTGTCCGAGGTTGAGCGCGCGGGCGGGGTCACGGCGTCGACAGCCAGCGGTCGCGCAGGCCGACCAGGACGGCGACGGAGACCACCAGCAGCACCAGCGACAGCGCGATCGCCGCCTGCGGGTCGGACTCCATGGCCAGGTAGACGGCCAGCGGCATGGTCTGGGTGCGGCCCGGGAAGTTGCCCGCGAAGGTGATCGTCGCGCCGAACTCGCCGAGCGCCCGGGCCCAGGCCAGGACGGCACCGGCGGCGATCCCCGGGGCGATCAGTGGCAGGGTGACCCGCCGGAACGCGGTCAGCCGGGAGGCGCCCAGGGTCGCGGCCGCCTCCTCGTAGCGGGGGTCGGCGGCCCGCAGCGCGCCCTCGACGCTGATCACCAGGAACGGCATCGCCACGAACGCCTCGGCGATCACGACCCCGGTGGTGGTGAACGGCAGCGTGATGCCGAAGGCCGAGTCCAGCCAGAAGCCGACGATGCCGCGCCGCCCGAGCACCAGCAGCAGCGCCACACCGCCGACCACCGGCGGCAGCACCAGTGGCAGGGTGACTAGCGCCCGGATGATCCGGCGGCCCGGCAGATCCGTGCGGGCGAGCAGCCAGGCCAGTGGGACGCCGAGGACCAGCGACACCGCGGTGGCCGCGGTCGCGCTGATCAGCGACAGGCGCAGCGCGTCCCAGACGGCGGGGCTGGTGAGCTGCTCGGACAGGTCGCTCCAGGGGGCCCGGATCAGCAGGCCGACCAGCGGCAGGATCAGGAAGGCCAGTCCGAGCAGCGCCGGGAGCAGCAGGGTGACCGGGACGCGGTGCGTGCGCGGGCGGCGGCTTCGCGGGCGCCGCCGCGGCAGGGCCTGCGCGGGTCCTGCCTGTGCGGGTCCTGCCTGTGCGGGCGCCGCCGGGTCGCCGTCGGCGGTACGGGCCGGGTGGCTCTGGTCTGGCTGGTCCTGGTCCGGGCGGTTCGGCCCGGAGCCGGTGGTGCGGTCGCTCACGGCGCCTGGAAGCCCGCCGCGGTCAGCACCTGCTTGGCCTCGGGCGACTGGACGTACGCGACGAAGGCGGCGGCGCCGTCCTTGTTCGGGGCCTTGGCGAGGGCGGCGATCGGGTAGTCGTTCACGGCCTTGGTGGCCTCGGGGAAGTCCACGCCGTCGATCTTCGCAGCATCGGCCTGGACATCGGTCCGGTACACCAGGGACGCGTCGACCTCGCCGAGTTCGACCTTGGTGAGCGCGCCCTTGACGTCCTGCTCCAGGGTGACCGGGGTGAGGTCGAGGCCGGCGGCCTTGAGCGCGGTCTGGGCGGCGGCGCCGCACGGCACCTCCTTTGCGCACAGGGCGACCTTCACGCCGGAGGCGGTGAGGTCCTTGAGGCCCGCGATGTGCTTGGGGTTGCCCTTGGGGACGGCGATGGTGAGCGTGTTCTTGACGAAGGTCGTCGGCTGTCCGCTCGCGCCGCCCGCGTCCGTGACGGTCTTCATGGTGGCCGGGCTGGCGGCGGCGAACACGTCGGCCGGGGCACCGGAGTTGATGCTGGTGGCGAGGCTGGAGCTGCCGCCGAAGTTGAAGGTGACCTTGGCGCCCGGGTTGGCGGCCTCGAACTTCTTGCCGAGCTCGGTGAAGGTCTCCTTGAGCGAGGCGGCGGCGAAGACGGTGACGGTGCCGGAGGCCTTCGGGACGCCGCTGCCGGCGGCGGAGGAGGCGTTCGGGGAGGTGGCCGAGGAAGCCGTGGAACCGGAGGACTTGCCGTCGCTGCCGCAGGCGGTGACTCCGAGGGTGAGCGCGAGGGCCGCGGCGGCGGCGACGGCGAGCCTGCGGGTGGTGGGCGTGCGGGTGCTCATCGGTGGTTCCCCTCCAGGGTGCGCGCCGGAAGGGGCGCGAGGGACTGGCCGCAGCTGCGGCCATTACGGCGATCATAGTGCCGCATATGCGAGCGATAAATCCCCTGTCGGTTTGCACAGGCGGGAGCCGGTGGGGGCCTCCGGGCTGCTGTGGGATGGCTCAAACGGGTCCGGGGGCACATGGCGGGGGGCGCTTGACGGGTGGGTCGTGCGGGGCGGGGTGGGGCGCGCGGGTGAGGGAGTCGTACGGGTCGTGCAGGTAGCACGAGCGGGGCCGGAAGGGACGCGCGGAAATTGCGTCGCGCCGTAGGTGGTCGAACGGACAGAGTGGTAGCCGTCCGTACACGCGGCCGGGTTGGTCGCAAGCACCGCCGCGGTCGAACCAAGGGGAGGAGTCCGTCCATGTCCACGCTGCGCGTCACCGCGGAGAAGCTGACCGTCCTGGAGCACCCGAACGCCGATGCCCTGGAGCTCGCGCAGGTCGGCCTCTACCGGGCGGTGGTCGCCAAGGGTATGTACCGGACCGGAGAGCACGCCGTCTACATCCCCGAACAGTCCGTCCTGCCCGATGAGTTGATCGAGGAGCTCGGCCTGACCGGCAAGCTGGCCGGCGCCCGGGCGAACCGGGTGAAGGCGGTACGGCTGCGCGGCGAGCTGTCCCAGGGCATCGTCTGCCGGCCCGCCGCACTTGCCGGCACCGACCTGGCCGCCGCGGCCGAGCGCGGCGAGGACTTCGCCGAACTGCTCGGGGTCGTCAAGTGGCAGCCGCCGGTGCCCACGTCGATGAGCGGCGACGTGGTCAGCGCGCCCGACCTGCTGCCCTGGGTGGACATCGAGAACCTCAAGCGCTACCCCGACGCCTTCGAGCCGGGCGAGCCGGTGGTGCTGACCGAGAAGCTGCACGGCAGCTGCTGCCTGGTCACGTACGTCGCCGCCACCGGCGAGGTGCAGGTGTCGTCCAAGGGCATCGGTGCGCAGGGGCTGGCGCTGGTCGAGGACGAGCGCAACCTCTACTGGCGGGCGGTGCGCGCCTACGGCATCCCGGCGGCCGCCGCCCGGCTGGCGGAGCGCCTCGGGGCCGAGCGGGTCGGCGTCTTCGGCGAGGTCTTCGGCGAGGGCGTGCAGGACCTGGGCTACGGCTCCTCGGCGCGCACCGAGCGGCCCGGCTACGCCGCCTTCGACGTCTCGGCCGTGGTGGACGGGCAGCTGAACTGGCTCTCGGCGGCCGAACTGCTGGACGGCGAGCTACCGTTGGTGCCGGAGCTGTGGCGCGGGCCGTTCGACCCGGAGACCGTCCTGGGGTTCGCCCGGGGCAAGGAGAGCGTCTCCGGGCGTGAACTGCACCTGCGCGAGGGCGTGGTGGTACGGCCGGTCACCGAGCGCTGGAGCCCGGTGCTCGGCGGGCGGGCGATCGCCAAGGTGGTCAGCGACGCTTACCTGACCCGCAAGGGGGGCACCGAATACGAGTGAGACGGGTCCGGATCCGGCCGGGCAGGTCGGCCCGTGGGCGGGTCCGGGCGCGGCTCCTTTCGGTGCTGACCGCCCGTCGGAAGCGGCGGCGGGCACGCCCCTGTACAGAAGGAGTGCCGATGACCATCGAACTCGTCCCCGTTCGGGCCCCCGGGCCTGCACCCGCCCCCACCTCCGCGATACCCGTCCCGGCGGGGAACCGCCTGGTCGGCTCACTGTTCGACCTCACCCGCCGCCCGCTGCGCAGCTACCTCGCGGCCCGACGCGACCACGGCGACGTGGTGCGCTTCCAGGCCGGGCCGCCCGGGCTGCGCGCCGACTTCTACGGGGTGTTCTCGCCGGAGGGCGTCCGGCAGGTGCTGGCCGTCGAGGCGGCCAACTTCCGCAAGGAGGACCCCTTCTACGACGAGTTGCGGACCAGTGTCGGCAACGGGCTGCTGACCAGCCAGGACGCCGAATACCAGCGCCAACGCCGCATGGTGCAGCCGCTGTTCACCCGGCGCCGGGTGGACGGCTACGCGGACGCGCTCGCGCAGGAGGCGCAGTCGCTCGCCGAGCGCTGGCGGGCGGTGCCCGGCGGGGTGGTGGACGCGGCGGAGGAGACGTCCCGGTTCGCCCTGCGGGCGGTCGCGCGGATCCTCTTCGGCGCCGACGTGGAGGAGGCGATAGCGGTGGTGCACCGCAGCTTCCCGGTGCTCGGCGAGTACGTGAAGGAGCGCGGCTACGCCCCGGTCCGCCTCCCGCGCACCTGGCCGACCCCGGCCAACCGACGCGGTGCCGAGGCCCAGCGGGCGCTGTACGGGGTCTGCGACCGGATCATCGCCGAACGGGCCGCACGGGGCGGCGGCGACGAGGACGCGGACGACCTGCTCACCCTGCTCGGACGGGCCCGCGACGAGGACGGCGGGCGGCTGGACCCGGCCGAACTCCGCGACCAGGTCCTGGTGTTCCTGCTCGCCGGGCACGAGACCACGGCCACCGCGCTGGCCTTCGCGCTGCACCTGCTGGCGATGCACCCCGAGCAGCGGCGGCTCGCCCGGGAGGAGGCGCGGACCGTCCTGGCGGGGCGGGCACCCACGGCGGCGGACCTGGAGGCGCTGCCCTACATCACCCGGGTGCTGAAGGAGGCGATGCGGCTCTACCCGTCGGCGGCCCTGGGCGGGCGGCGGGCGGTCGCGGAGACCGTCATCGACGGGTACGTGATCCCGGCCGGGGCGCAGGTCGTGGTCGCGCCGCTGGTCACCCACCGGCACCCGGACCACTGGGTGGACCCGGAGCGCTTCGACCCGGACCGCTTCCTCCCGGAGGCGGAACGGGCCCGGCACCGCTACGCCTGGTTCCCGTTCGGGGGCGGACCGCGGGCCTGCATCGGGCAGCACTTCTCGATGCTGGAGGCGGTGCTGGCGTTGGGGGTGCTGCTGCGGGACTTCGAGGTGGAGGCGGTGGACCGGCGGGTGGCACTCGCCCAGGGGATCACGCTGCGGGCGGCGAGCCCGATGCGGATCCGGGTGATGGCGAGCCGCTGACGGCCGGCGGCTGACTGCGTGCGGCCGACAGATGACAGCGGACAGATGACAGCGGACAGAGTTCAGCGGACAGATGACAGATTTCAAACTCTGTCATCTGTCCGCTGTCGTTTGTGCGCAGCTCCCCGAACACCGGCCGCCGCGCTGGCCGCCCTCTGGGTACACCACAGGGCCATCGGAACACATCAACCGCTCCCTGCGGGCAGCTTTTCAGATCTTTGTCTGACCGATTCCGGCCCCTCGGTAGCGTCCCACGCACCCCAGGCCGGAAGCGCACATGCGGTTGGCATATGCCATTCGTGTGCAGTCCGCCCGGCCCGGGGCGCCCGGGCGCACCGCGTACCGCCCCCGGGCCCGACCGGTCGACCGGAGGTCCCATGGGCACTCTCAACCATCTCAGCCTCGGCTGGCTGACCCCCGCCCTCTCGTACCTGATGGCCTGCACCGGCGCCGCCCTCGGCCTGCGCTGCACGCTGCGGGGGCTGGCCGCGAGCGGTCCGGCCCGGCGGAACTGGCTGATCACGGCCGCCGCCGCGATCGGCTCCGGCATCTGGACCATGCACTTCGTCGCCATGTTCGGCTTCACCGTCGACGGCACCGAGCTGCGCTACAACGTGCCGCTGACCGTCCTCAGCCTCGTGGTCGCGGTGCTGGTCACCGGCCTCGGCCTGACCGTGGTCTGCTACGGCCGGCACCGCGGCCTCTCCCTGCTCTCCGGCGGCGTCACCACCGGCCTCGGCGTCGCTGCGATGCACTACCTGGGCATGGCCGCCCTACGGATGCACGGGGGCCTGCACTACGACGCCGGGACGGTCGCGCTGTCCGTGCTGATCGCGGTCGGCGCCGCGACCGCCGCGCTCTGGGCCGCCGTCACCATCCGCAACGTGTACACGGCCGCGGCCGCCGCGATGGCCATGGGCCTCGCCGTCAGCTGCATGCACTACACCGGCATGGCCGCCGTCCACGTCCGGCTGGAGCCGACCCGGACCGTTCTCGGCGGGGTCAGCCCGATGGAGTTCGTCTTCCCGCTCGCCGTCGGCCTCGGCTCGTTCCTCTTCCTCGCCTCGGCCTTCGTGGCACTCTCGCCGACCGCCCAGGAGCGGGCCGGCTACCGGGAGGCGGGCGAACTGGCCGTGGAGGAGGTCCCCGCCGCGCCCCCGCACCCCGAGCGCGCGTGGCACGAGCCCACCCCGGCAGCGGCCGGGCGGCGCGACGCCGAGCGGCACGACCGCGCAGCCTGAGCCGCGCCCTCGCACCTTCGCGCCCTCGTACCGTCCGTTCCCCGCCCGCTCGCTCGCTCCCCGCCCGATCGCTCCCGGTCCGGCCCCGCAGCCTCCGCCCACCCGGCCTCCGCCCTCCCCGCCCGAAAGGCTCCTCACCCATGCGAGAAGACCGCGGTACCGCCCCCGGTACCCGCCGGGGTGCCCATGCCGGGCCGCCCGCCCGTCCGCCGCGCCCAGGCCCGTGGTTGCGCGGGCTGCGTCCCCGGACCGTCCGCGCCCGGATCATCGCCCTGCTGATGGTCCCGGTCGTCTCCGTCATCGCCCTGTGGGGGTTCGCCACCGTCACCACCGCCCAGGGCGTCTGGGGCCTGATGCGCCAGCGCGACGCCCAGCGCACGCTGCTCACGCCGGTCGCGGAGACGGTCGCCGGGCTGCAGGCCGAACGCACCGCCGTCGGTCAGCTGTTGGCGGCCCCAGCGGCCCCAGTAGCCCCGGCGGCGACCCCGGCGACCTCGGCGACCGCCCCCAGCGCCGCCCGGGAGAGCGCCCTGCGCGAGGCGGCGGCGGCCACCGACCGGGCGCTCGCCCCGCTCTTCCCGGACCCCCGCCGACCCGACCGGGGCTACAACCGCGCCGACGCCCAGGGCCTGGGCGATGAGGCGGCCGCCCGGCTGGACGCCCTCGGCGGTTCGCTCGCGGCCCTGCCCGTACTGCGCGGCCGGGTCCTGGCCAGGAGCGTCGGCTGGCCCGAGGCGTACGCGGCGTACGGCGAGGCGGTGGACCGGGCGCTCGCCGCCGCCGGCGCCGTCGCTCCCTTCCAGGAGCGCCAGGTGGCCGCCGACGCGCGGGTGCTGCTGGAGCTGGCCCGGTCCCGCGAACTGCTCTCCCGCGAGGACGCGTTGCTGCGCGCCGCCCAGCTGTCGGGCGGGCTCGGCGACGACCAGCTGCGGGAGTTCTCCGGCGCGGCCTTCGCCCGGCGCGAGTTCGAGCGGGGCGCCGCCGCCGACCTGCGCTCCGTCGACCGGGCGGAGCTGCTCGCCGTCACCGGGGGCCAGGACCACCGCGAGCTGGCCGGGTACGAGGACAGGATGCGGACGGCCGCCGACGGTCGGTCGGCGGTCGCGGCGGTGCCGGCCGACCGCTGGGCGATGGTCGCGGGCAACGTGGCCGGCGCCCTGCGGGGCGTCGAGGACCGGGCCGGAAGGCTCGCCGCCGAGCGCCAGGACCCTTACGCACTGGGCCTGTTCACCACGGCCGGGATGGCCGTGCTGCTCGGTCTGGTCGGCGTGGTGGCCTCGCTGGTGATCTCGGTGCAGATCGGGCGCGGGCTGGTCACCGAGCTGATCGGCCTGCGCAACTCGGCACTTGAGCTGGCCGGGCGCAAACTCCCCGCGACCATGAGGAAGTTGCGTGCGGGCGAGGAGGTGGACATCGAGGTCGAGGCGCCCCGGCCGGTGGGGCGGGGCGACGAGATCGGCCAGGTGCACCGGGCGCTGGGGACCGTCCAGCGGGCGGCGGTCACGGCGGCGGTCGAACGGGCCGAGGTGCTCTCCGGAGTCTCCGGGGTGTTCGTCAACCTCGCGCGCCGCAGCCAGGTCCTGGTGCACCGCCAACTCACCCTGCTGGACGCGATGGAGCGCCGCACCGACGACCCGTCCGAGCTCGCCGACCTGTTCCGGCTGGACCACCTCACCACCCGGATGCGCCGCCATGCCGAGGGCCTGATCATCCTCTCCGGGGCCGCCCCCGGTCGGGGCTGGCGCCGTCCCGTCCCCCTGGTGGACGTGGTGCGCGCGGCCGTCTCGGAGGTCGAGGAGTACGCCCGGGTCGAGGTCCACCCGCTGCCGCGCGCCGCGGTGGTCGGCCACGCCGTCGCCGACCTCACCCACCTGGTGGCCGAACTGGTCGAGAACGCCACCGGGTTCTCGCCGCCGCACACCCGGGTGCACATCCGGGGCGAACGGGTCGGCAACGGCTTCGCGTTGGAGATCGAGGACCGCGGACTCGGCATGGGCCCGGAGGTGCTGGCCGCGGCCAACAGCCGGATCGCCGCCGCCGAGCAGACCGACCTCTTCGACAGCGACCGGCTCGGCCTGTTCGTGGTCAGCAGGCTCGCCCGGCGGCAGGACGTCAAGGTCTCGCTGGTCACCTCCGCGTACGGCGGCACCACGGCGGTGGTCCTGCTGTCGACCGCGCTGCTGGCCGACGAGGCGGCGGCGGTGGGGGCCGAGGACGTGCGGTACGGCTTCGAGCCGGTCGCGCCTCCGCTGCCCTCGGCGGCGGCGGCGTCGGGCGGCACGGCGTCGGGTGGCGCGGTGGCGTCTGGTGCCGCCCCGATCGACGCGGTGGGTGCCGCGGCGGTCGGGGCGGGGCCGGTGGAGCCGGTGTTCGCCGATCGGGCGGATCACCGCGGCGTCCCGGAGCGGGAGTTCATCCCGGAGCACGGGCATGCGGAGCGGCCGGTGGGCAGTCCGGGCAGTGGCCCGAGTGGTGGCTCGTCGGGTCTCCCGACCGGCGTCTCGGGGCACCCGGGGTACCCGGGGCGCCCTGGGCGCCGGGATGACGCTGGGCGCCGGGAGCACCCGCAGGACGGGACGAGTGATGGGCTTCCGGCGGCGGGTGGGCCGCCGCCGGAGGGTGGGGCGCTGCTGCCGTTCGGTGTCCGGGGCAGTGCCCCCGGGCCGGTGCGCCGCACCCCCTTCCGGGCCTCCGGTGCCCGGGAGGCCGGTCCGGCTGCGGACGGGCGCGCGGGTGCGGCCGCCCGTCCGCAGTCCGGGCCGCCGCAGCCGTACGGCGCGGAGCCGTACGGCCAGGGCTCTTTCGCGGAGCCGGTACCCGGACCGGCCACGGGCGGCCCCGGCTCGGACGGCGTCCGCTCGCGCGGCCCCGGCTCGGACGGTGTCCGTTCGGGCGGTCACCAACCCGGCCAGGGGCCGGAGGAGTTGCCGCGCCGGACCCGTCAGGCGAGTCTCGCACCGCAACTGCGCGAGGCCCCGGCCCGTCCGCCTGCGCACAGGCGCCGTACGGCTGCCTCTTCCTCCCTCTTCGCCTCCGCCGGGCCGGGTTCCGGGGACGGTTCCGGCGACGGCTTCGGTGCGGCGGGCCGCAGCCCCGAGGAGGCGCGGGCTGCGATGTCCGCGTTCCAGAACGGATGGGCGCGCGGTCTGCACCCGGAAGACCGGCGGGACGGGGAGCCCGCCGACCCTCCGCAGCCGCCGCGGGCGCACCATCCCCAATCCCCGTCCCGAACCGAAGGAGAGCGTCCGTGATCGCCACCACCCACCGCGCGGGAGCCCTGAACTGGCTCCTGGACGAGCTGGTCCAGCGCGCCCCCGAGCTCCGCTTCGCCGTGATGCTCTCCGCCGACGGCCTGGCCATGGGCACCTCGGCCGGACTGGCGCGGGAGGACGGAGAGCACCTGGCGGCCGTCGCCTCCGGATTCCACAGCCTGGCCAAGGGCGCCGGCCGGCACTTCGGTGCGGGCGAAGTCCGCCAGACCATGGTCGAGTTGGAGGGCGGCTACCTGCTGGTCGCGGCGGCCGGGGAGGGCACCTGCCTCGCCGTGTTCGCCACCTCCCGGGCCGACCTCGGCCTGATCGCCTACGAGATGGCCAGGCTGGTCCGCCGGGTCGGGGAGCATCTGAGCGCCCCGCCGCGGGCGGTGGGCGGCCGGTGAATCCGGTGCCCCGCCCGTACCGGGGGCGACATCCGGAGCACCCGACCGACCCCGACGGGCAGCCCCGCAACCCGCTCGCCGCCGCCCACCGGGCGCGCTGGTACGACGACGAGGCCGGGCCGATGGTCCGCCCGTACGCGATGACCCGGGGGCGCACCGGGGCCGGGGAGCAGCAGTTCGACCTGATCGCCGTGGTGGTCACCGAGCCGCCCGATCCGACGTTCCTGCCCGGCGTGCCCGAGCCGCCGGTCGGCCCGGAACAGGCGCGCATCCTGGCGCTGTGCCGGGGCACCCCGCTGTCCGTGGCCGAGTTGGCCGCCGACCTCGACCTGCCGGTGGGTGTCGTGCGGGTGCTGCTCGGCGATCTGCTGACGGCCGGGCTCATCCGGGTCCGCCGTCCCGTCCCGCCCGCCCTGCTCCCCGACGAGCGCATCCTCCAGGAGGTCATCCGTGGACTCCGCGCACTCTGATCAACCGTCCGCATCGTCCGCCCCGTGCGTGCCGTCCGCCCCGTGCGTGCCGTCCGCACCGCGCGTACCGTCCGACCCCCTCGGCCTGTCCGATCCGTACGGCGGGTCGGATCCGTTCGACGCCGAGGATCCCGACGGCACCGTGCTCGCGCTCAAGATCCTGGTGGCGGGCGGCTTCGGGGTCGGCAAGACGACGCTGGTCGGCGCGGTCAGTGAGATCCGGCCGCTGCGCACCGAGGAGCGGCTGACCGAGGCCGGGCGCGAGGTGGACGACCTGGACGGTGTGGAGCGAAAGACCACCACCACGGTGGCGATGGATTTCGGCCGGATCACCATCCGCGAGGGGCTGGCGGTCTACCTGTTCGGCACCCCCGGGCAGGACCGGTTCTGGTTCCTCTGGGACGAGTTGGCCCAGGGGGCGCTCGGTGCGGTGGTGCTCGCCGACACCCGCCGGCTGACCGACTGCTTCCCGGCCGTCGACTTCTTCGAGCACCGGGGCATCCCGTTCGTGGTCGCGGTGAATCGTTTCGCCGGGACGCGGGAGTTCGGCCCGGAGGACGTCGCCCGCGCGTTGGACCTGGATGCTGGGACGCCCGTGCTGCTGTGCGACGCGCGCCGCCGGGCCTCGGGCAAGGAGGTGCTGATCAACCTGGTCGAGCACGCGGGCCGGGTGCACGCTGCCCGGCTGCTCGCGGACGCCTCGCCGGTGGGCTGAGACGGTGGCGGCGGAGGTGCAGCGGGCGGGCGACGGACAGATGACGGCCGACAGATGACAGCTGACAGCTTTCGAAATCTGTCAGCTGTCATCTGTCAGCCGTCGACCGCCGGTTCTGTCAGCGGTTCAACCGTGCCTCAGCTGTGCCACTGGAACACGATCCGCGTCCAGGTGGACCCGGGACATTTGCCCCAGACCGCCCAGGCCTCCGGCCGCGCGCCGATCCACAGGCCGGTGGTGTGCGAGCCGTCGGCGCAGTAGGTGATGGTGCGCAGTCGCCCGGAGTAGACGTTGCAGTAGCCCTCCCAGCGCCAGCCGTAGTTGCCGGTGATGACGCAGTGGTAGGCCTCGGACGTGATGGTGTTCCAGGCCTCGGCGGCCCCGGGGGTGACGGAGCGGGTCCCGGCCGTCGCCGCGGCGGCCGGCAGGGCGGTGGCCCCGAGTGCGCCGAGAGCGGCCGTGGCGGCCAGCCCGAACGTGGCGATCTTCCTGGCGATGCAGCCTCGCACGGTGGTTCTCCTTGCTGAGGGGTTCTCGTCGGGCGGGTGTCCCGGCCGTCGGGATGTCCGCGCGGTCCGTACGCGGATCGTGCGGTCCGAGCGGAGGTGAATTCCCGCCCCCCGTACGGCTGGTGACGTGTTGCACACGAATGACTGCGCACAGTGAGACGACGAACTATGATGTGACCTGTGTCACAAGTAATCCGGTTGGCTCATGGTTCCTGCGGCCAGGACGGACCGGGTTCTCGGGGTGCCGATTTCCGGGGAGAGCGGCATGGCGGATTGCAGCGGTCGGAATGAGGGCGGCGGCGGACGGGAAAGGGACTTCGGTCCCAATGGGAGCGGCGGTCAATCGGCCGAGTTCAACCAGGTGTTCACGGATCTGCTGCCCAGACTCCAGCAGGCGGCGGCCTCGCTCGCCGGCGGTCCGGCCGGTGCGGGGGACGTCGTCCACGACGCGTACCTCAGGATCGCCCGTCGGCCGGAGCGCTTCCTCGGCCATCCACAGCCGTACGCCTACGCGTTCACCACGATGGTCAACATCCTGCGCGACCAGTGGCGCCGGGAGCGCCGGCGGGTGTCGATGCCCGAGGTGCCGGAGACGGGCGACATCGGCGAGCGGGACCGGGGGCTGCCGGACCTCCGGGCCGGTGGGATGGCCGAGTTGCAGGCGCGGTGGGAGGTGATGCGACTGCTCGGCTTCCTGACCGTCAAGCAGGCCCGTGCGGTGGTGCTGGTCGACCTCGACGGCTACAGCGTCGACGAGGCCGCCGAGCTGCTCGGGCTGCACCGCAGCACGCTGGCGGTCACCCGGCGCCGCGCTCACGGTCGGCTGCGCGCGGTCGTCCAGCTGGAGCGCGAGCGTGACGGGGAGCGCGGTCGGGAGCGCGATCGGGAACACGCGCGGGAGCGGGAGCGGAGCTGAGGGAGCGGCGGCGGGCGGGCGGCCGCCGCGCCACCCCGACGCACCGAACCGTCGGCAAGTCGGCTCGGGCGCTGCCCAGGCCCGTACCCTGCGAATCGTGATCACGTACGAGGACGGCGGCCTGCGCGCACTGGCCGAGGACGGCCGCTGGCCCGAGCTGCTCGCCGCCTACCGGCAGGGCCGCGCGGCTGCCGTGGCGGAGGCGGGGGAGGAGACCGCGGCGGCGCTGACGGCTCCGCTCGGCCACCTGATCGCCTACGCGGCGCCGCCCGAGCTGGCCGTCCGGCTGTTCGACCGGGAGGGTGGCGCGGGGACGGCCGCCGGGGTGGCCGATCATGACGCCGGTCCGCTCTGGGAGGTGCTGGCGACCAGGCACTCCTGGCTGCGGCTGGCCCCGCTGCTCGGTCCGGCCCCGGTGCGACGGCTGGTCGCACACACCAGGGCGCTGCTCGGCGAGGACCTCTCGCACACGGCCGAGTCCGATCCGGAGGGCGTGCCACTGCGTCTGGAGCCGTGGGAGGCGGCGGGTTGGGGCGAGACGGCCCGGGTGCGGGAGTACCTGCCCGGCGGGGGCGCGCGCAGTGCGCTGCTGACCCTGCCGGCCAGCCGGGAGGGCCTGGGCGAGGTGGAGCTGCCCCCGGCGGCGCAGCCGGGTGGCCGGCCGGCCGGACCGCGGGCCGCCCGGGCGCTGGCCGGGCTGGGCGCGCTCGCGCCGTGGGCGCAGACGGCCTGCGTCCGCGGCCAGGCCCCGGCGGCGGCGGCCCTGCTGGCCCGCGACCGGCGGGTGGTCGGAGGCTATCTGCCGTTCGCGCTCGCCTACCCGGCGCTGGTGCGGGCCGCAGCCGTGGGACGGTCACGGGGTTGTGCGCACGGGAGGCTGGGGCTGTGGCGGGCGCTGGCGGCGATGGCCGGGGCAGATGGTCAGGGCGGTACGGGCAGCACGGGCGCTGCGGGCGCTGCGGGCGGTACGGACGGCGCGGATCGTGCGGGCGGGACGGACCGGGACGAGGTGAACGCCCTGGTGGCCCGGATGCGCTGCTTCACCTGGCAGGAGCCGTCGGCCGGGCTGCACCATCTGCACATCGTGCTGGAGGACCCGGCCAGTGGGGTGGCCTGGGTGGTCAGCGGCTCGCAGGAGTTGTGACGCGCCGACCGGACCGCCGCCGGACTGCTGCTGGACAGCCGTCGGACGGAAAACCGGACCGAAAGCCGGACGGCCACCGGACAGAAAGCCGGACCGAAAGCCGGACGAAAGCCGGGCGGAAGGACGAAACCCTGGTCCGGCGCCGATTCCGGGGGTTGGTGGGAGGCGCCGGACCAGGGAGTGCGGGGGTGCCGCCGGGCTCAGACGCCGACGGGGGAGGTCCCCTGAGGGGTTCCCTGCGGGGTTCCCTGCGGGGTTCCGTGACCGGCTCCGTGGCCGGTTCCCTGGGCGGGGACGTCCTCGGGCGCGTCGGCCGTGGAGCCGTCCGCCGCGCCGGCGGGCCCGGCAGGCGCACCGTGGGCGTGGGCGTCGACCAGCGTCAGCTCGTCGAACGGCAGCTCGCCGGCCAGCACCCGCCGGGCACGTTCGGCGTCGAGCTCGCCGGTCCAGTGCCCGATGAGCACGGTCGCGACGGCGTTGCCCGCGAAGTTGGTGAGCGCGCGGGCCTCCGACATGAAGCGGTCGATGCCGACGATCAGTCCCACGCCGTCCACCAGCGCGGGCTTGTGCGACTGGAGTCCACCCGCGAGGGTGGCCAGTCCGGCGCCGGTGACCCCGGCCGCGCCCTTGCTCGCGATCACCATGAAGACCAGCAGTGAGAGCTGCTCGCCGAGCGACATCGGCTTGTCCATCGCCTCGGAGATGAAGATCGAGGCCATGGTCAGGTAGATGGCGGTGCCGTCGAGGTTGAAGCTGTAGCCGGTCGGCACGGTGATGCCGACGACGGGGCGGCTGACGCCCAGGTGCTCCATCTTGGCGATCAGGCGGGGCAGCGCGCTCTCGGACGAGGAGGTGGAGAGGATCAGCAGGAACTCGCGGCCGAGGTACTTCAGCAGCGCGAAGACGTTGACCCCGGCGACCAGGCGCAGCAGCGTGCCCAGCACCACGACGACGAACAGCACGCAGGTGACGTAGAAGCCGATCATGATGACGGCCAGGCTCTTCAGCGCGGCGGTGCCGGTGGCGCCGACGACGGCGGCCATCGCCCCGAAGGCGCCGATCGGCGCGACCCACATGATCATCGACATGACCCGGAAGACCAGGCGCTGCACGTGCTCGATCCCGCGCAGCACCGGCGCGCCGGCCGCGCCCATCGCCTGCAGCGCGAAGCCGGTGAACAGGGCGACCAGCAGGGTCTGGAGGACCTTGCCCTGGGTGAGGGCGGAGAACAGGGTCTCGGGGATCATCCCGAGCAGGAAGTCGGTGGTCGACTGGGCCCCGCCGGCGGCCGCCTGGGCGTGGCCGGACTTGGCGAGCGCGGCGGTCAGGTGCAGGCCGCCGCCGGGCTCCAGGAGGTTGCCGACGACCATGCCGATGGCCAGCGCGACGGTCGACATGGCGAGGAAGTAGCCGATGGCGAGGCCGCCGACCTTGCCGACCTTCGCGGCCTTGGTCACCGAGCCGATGCCCAGGACGATGGTGCAGAAGATCACCGGGCTGATCATCATCTTGATCAGGTTGACGAAGCCCGTGCCGACCGGCTTCAGCTCCACGGCGAACCCGGGGGCGGCCAGACCGACCACGACGCCCGCGATCACCGCGGCGATCACCGCGATGTAGAGGTAGTGGGTCCGGTCCTTGCGTCTGGGTCCCGCCGCCGGGGCGGCTCCAGCGATCGACATCTGCGGCTCCTTTGCCGTGCACTCCTGGTGGCCCCGGGGGATGGGCCGCTCCGACTATGGGCCCCGAAGTGACGGAGGTCACGTTTGCGTTCATAGAGTTCACGAACGCGGCGGACGGCCCGGACGGCGGCCCCGCGAACGGTGCGGGCCGGGCGGGCCCCGGGGGTGTCCGGGGGCGTGGTGCACACTGGCAGGCATGTCCGAGCGCACCGCCCCCACCGCCCCGCGCCGCCGCTCGCACCGGCCGACGGGCCGCGGAGCCCGGCGGCTGCCTCCGGGTCCACCCCGGTATCCCGCCCGCGGGCTGTCCCGCCGGCTGCCCCGTGGGCTGGCCCGGAGCCTGATCCGATGCCTGCCCCGGCGCCTGGTCCGCAGTCTGGCCGGGCAGCTGTTCGTCGTCCAGGTGGTGATCGTCGCCGCCGTGGTCGCCGGTGGCGCGGTGCTCGCGTACCTCTTCACCGCCGATCGCGCCGAGGACGCCGCCCGCCGCCAGGTCACCGCGGTCGCGCACGCCGTCGCGGACTCGCCGTCCGTCCGGGCCGCGGTCGCCGGTCCGGACCCGACCTCGGTGCTCCAGCCGTACGTGGAGCAGGTGCGGGCGGACACCGGGGTCTCCTTCATCACCGTCATGGACACCGACGGTGTGCGCTGGACCCACCCGCTGCCCGAGCAGATCGGGCGGACCTACCTCGGGCACATCGACTGGGCGCTCGCCGGGCAGACCCGCAGCGAGACGTACACCGGCACGCTCGGCCCGTCCGTGCGGGTGGTCGCCCCGGTGTGGGACGACCGGCACCGGGTGGTCGCGCTGGTCAGCGCGGGTCTCACGGTGGAGTCGATCTCCGCGCAGCTGAGCGGCCCGCTGCTCGCCCTGGTCGGCGTGGCGGTGGCCGCGCTCGCGGTCGGTGGCGTCGGCACCTACCTCGCCAACTCCCGGCTGCGGCGGCACACTCATGGGATGGGGCCGGACGAGCTGAGCCACCTCTACGAGTACCACCAGGCCACCCTGCACGCGGTGCGCGAGGGACTGGTGCTGCTGGACCGCTCGCACCGGGTGGTGCTGTGCAACGACGCGGCCCGGGAACTGCTCGGCCTGGCAGGTGAATTGGACGGCCGTCCGGTGGTGGAGCTGGGGCTTCCGGAGGCGCTGGTGGCGGCCGTACTGGGGGAGGAGCCGGTCCGGGACGAGGTGCACCTGACCGCCGAGCGGGTCGTGGTGCTGAACACCTCCACCATCGGCACCGGGCTCGGCCGGGTGGTCACCCTTCGGGACCACACCGAACTCCAGGCGCTCAGCGGCGAGTTGGACTCGGTGCGCGATTTCACCGAAGCGCTCGGCGCGCAGGCGCACGAGGCCGCCAACCGCCTGCACGCGGTGGTCTCGCTGATCGAACTCGGCCGCCACGAACAGGCGGTGGAGTTCGCCACCGCCGAGCTCGAACTCGCCCAGCAGCTCACCGACCGGGTGGTCGCGGCGGTGGGCGAGCCGGTCCTGGCCGCCCTGCTGCTCGGCAAGGCGGCGCAGGCCGCCGAACGAGGAGTGGAATTGACCCTCACCGAGGACAGTCGGATCGACGACGGAGTGCTGCCGCCCGGGCTCTCCGCACGGGACCTGATCACCGTGCTCGGCAACCTGATCGACAACGCCGTGGACGCCGCCATCGCCGGTGCGGCCGAGAGCCCCGTCCCGCCGGAGGTCACCGTCACGGCGCGGGTCGCCCGCGGCCAGGACTGCGAAGGGCCGGGCCGCAGCGTCCATGGCGACGGGAGCGGGAGCGGGAGCGGGGACGGGGACGGGGACGGCGTCAGCGGCGATGGCGCGGCGGCGGTGGCCGGTGACTTCCTGCTGCTGCGGGTCGCCGACACCGGTGCGGGCATCGACCCGGGCGCGGTCGAGGACGTCTTCCGGCGCGGCTGGAGCACCAAGCAGGACGGCCGCGGGCACGGGCTCGGGCTGGCGCTGGTCGCCCAGGCCGCCCGGCGCAACGGCGGCACCGTCGAAGTCGGGCGGGAGCGAGGCGCCGTGCTCACGGTGCGACTGCCGCTGGCCGGACGACCGGGAGAGGCCGTCGGCGACCAGGGGGAGTCCACCCGGCGGCCGGGGGAGTCCCCCGGCCGGGAGCAGGAAGGGGCGCTGGTGTGACCGGTACCGCCGACACCCCCGCCGCGGCGGGCATCTCGGTCCTGGTGGTCGAGGACGACCCGGTGGCCGCCGCCGCGCACACCCTGTACGTCCGGCGCGAGCCCGGCTTCCACGCCGTGGGGACCGTCCACAGCTGCGCCGACGCGCTGCGCTTCCTCGACCGGGCCCGCGCCGCCGGCACGCCCGTCGACCTCACCCTGCTCGACCTCTACCTCCCGGACGGCCACGGGCTCCAGCTCTGCCGCACGCTGCGCGCGGCCGGTCACAGCACCGACGTCATCGCGGTGACCTCGGCCCGCGACCTCGCCATGGTCCGGCAGGCGGTCTCCGCGGGTGTCGTGCAGTACCTGCTGAAACCGTTCAGCGCGGCCGCCCTGCACGACCGCCTGGAGCGCTACGCCCGCTACCGCGACAGCCTCGGGCGCACCGGCGAGGCGACCGGGCAGGAGGAGGTCGACCAGGCGTTCGCCCTGCTCCGCACGCCGGAGCGCAGCACCCTGCCCAAGGGGCTGAGCGCGCCCACCCTGGACACCGTCGCCTCAGTGCTGCGCGAGGCGGCCGCCGGGCTGTCGGCCGCGGCCGCGGGCGCCGCCGCCGGGGTCTCGCGGATCACCGCGCGGCGCTACCTGGAGCACTTGGTGGAGACCGGGTGCGCGGTGCGGGAGCCCCAGTACGGGAGTGTCGGCCGGCCGGAACTCTGCTACCGCTGGAGGGGGCGGGCCTGACGGCCTCCGAGGGTGAGGCGGCATGGGCGGGCATGGGGCGGCGGCCGGGGGCGGACGGTCGGCGTGGGGCGCGGCCCCGGGCCGTAACCCTTCCGCGCGATGCTCGTTGGATGAACCGGGGGAGGTTCACTCACTCGGGTGGTTCCGGAGGCCCCGGGGCGTTCCGCCAGGTCAAGAGCAGTAAAGTTAGGCTAACCTAACTTTCCCTGGGGGTTTCTCGTGTCACTCGCTGCCGTACCCGTCCAGGCCGCCTCCGGAGCCCCGGCCGCCGGTGAAGCCATCCTGCGCCGTCAGCGCGTCCGCGAGTCCGCCGCCAGAACGTACGCCCGCTCCTTCCCGATCGTCCCGGTCCGCGCCCACGGCATGACCGTCGAGGGCGCCGACGGGAGGCGCTACCTCGACTGCCTCTCCGGCGCCGGCACGCTCGCCCTCGGACACAACCACCCGGTGGTGCTGGAGGCGATCCGCCGCACCCTCGACAGCGGTGCCCCGCTGCACCTGCTCGACCTCGCCACCGCGGAGAAGGACGACTTCACCAGCGCGCTGTTCGAGAGCCTGCCCGCGGAGTTCGCCGCCCGCGCCCGGGTGCACTTCTGCGGACCGGCCGGGACGGACGCCGTCGAGGCCGCCCTCAAGCTGATGCAGACCGCCACCGGCCGGTCCGGCGCGCTCGCCTTCACCGGCGCGTACCACGGCATGACCGCCGGCGCCCTGGCGCTCACCGGCAACGTCGCCGTCAAGGAGCCGCTGCCGAGCGGCGGCGAAGTCGCCCGGCTGCCCTTCCCCTACAGCTACCGCTGCCCGTTCGGGGTCGGCGGCGACGCGGGCGCCGACCTCGCCGCGACCTATGTGGAGCGGCTGCTGGACGACCCCTCGGGCGGCGTGGTCGCGCCGGCCGCGATGATCCTGGAGGCCGTCCAGGGCGAGGGCGGGGTCGTCCCCGCGCCCGACGGCTGGCTGCGCGAGATGCGCCGGATCACCGCCGAGCGCGGCATCCCGCTGATCGTCGACGAGGTGCAGACCGGAGTCGGCCGCACCGGCGCGATGTGGGCGATCGAGCACAGCGGCATCGTCCCGGACGCCATGGTCCTCTCCAAGGCCATCGGCGGCAGCCTGCCGCTCGCCGTCGTCGTCTACCGCGAGGACTACGACGGCTGGCGGCCCGGCGCCCACACCGGCACCTTCCGCGGCAACACCCTCGCCATGGCCGCCGGGGCCGCGACGCTGCGCCACGTCGCGGCGAACGGGCTGGCCGAGCGGGCCGCCGTCGTCGGCGAGCGGATGACGGCCCGGCTGCGCGAACTCGCCGTCGAACTACCGGTGATCGGCGACGTGCGCGGCCGGGGGCTGATGCTCGGCGTCGAACTGGTCGACCCGGCGATCGAGCCCGACGCCTGCGGCGCCCGGCCGGCCGACCCGGCACTCGCGGTGCGGGTCCGGGAGGCCTGCCTGGCGCGGGGTCTGATCGTCGAGCTCGGCGGACGCCACGACGCGGTGCTGCGGCTGCTTCCGCCGCTCACCATCACGGACGAGCAGGTGGCGGCGGTCCTGGAGCGGCTGGCGGAGGCGATCGCGGCGGCCTCCACGACCGGGCGGCCGGGCGGATCGGCGAACGGGTCGGCTGGCGGATCGCCGAGCGGGTCGGCGGGCGGGTCTGGGCAGGCGGGGGCAGGTGCGTCCGCGGGCGCGCCGGCGGCTCGGGGCCGGCGGTGAGCGGCCCCGGATCGGACCCAGGAACCGACCCCGGAACCGATCCAGGAACCGACCCCGTCGGGCTCCCCGGGGACGGCGTCGCGACGGACGCCCTGGCGGGCGGCGCCGCCGGGCCGGGCGCGCTCGGACCGCTGCTGGCCACCGTCCTCGACTCCCTGGAGACGGGCACCGCCATGCGCTCCGGACCGCTGCCGGCCGGCAGTCCGGCCGAGATCGCCGCACTCGTCGACGACGCGCTGGCCAGCGACGACGGACCGGGCGCGCTCGCCCGGCTCACCGAACTTCTCGCCTACGGCGCCGCCGACCCCGCCGACCCGGCCTGCGCCGCGCACCTGCACTGCCCGCCGCTCGCCGTCGCCGCCGCGGCGGACCTCGCGGTCAGCGCCCTCAACCCCTCCCAGGACTCCTGGGACCAGGCCCCCGCCGCCACCGCCCTGGAGAGCGCACTGCTCGCCGAGATCGCCGGACTGGTCGGCTACGACCCGGCGCGCGCCGCCGGCGTCTTCACCTCCGGCGGCACCGAGTCCAACCTCATGGGGCTCATGCTGGCGCGCGACCAGAAGCTCGACGGCATCGTGGAGCTGGACGGCATCCCGGCCGGAGTCCGGCCGTGCATCCTCGCCTCCGAGGCAGCGCACTTCTCCGTCCAGCGCGCCGCCGCCCTGCTCGGCCTCGGCGAGCGGGCCGTCATCCCCGTCCCGGTCGACCGCGGGCTGCGGATGCGGGAGGACGAACTGGAACGGGCGATGGCCGAGGCCAGTTGGGCCGGCCGGACCCCGATCGCCGTGGTCGCCACCGCCGGCACCACCGACACCGGAGCCGTAGACCCGCTGTCCGCCGCCGCCGACCTCGCCGGCCGCTACGGTGCCTGGCTGCACGTGGACGCCGCGTACGGCGGCGGCGCGCTGCTCTCCGACCGGCTCGCCCCGCTGCTCGACGGCATCGCCCGCGCCGACTCGGTCTCGCTCGACTGGCACAAGCTCGGCTGGCAGCCGGCCGCGGCCGGGGTCTTCCTGGTCCGCCGCGCGGAGACCTACGTCTCGCTCGCCCGCCGCGCCGAGTACCTCAACCCGGTCGACGACGAGCAGGCCGGGTACCCCAGTCTGCTCGGCCGCTCGCTGCGCACCACCCGCCGGGCCGACGCCTTCAAGCTCGCCGTCACCCTGCGCACCCTCGGCCGCGACGGGCTGGGCCGGCTGGTCGACGCCTGCCACGACCTCGCCCGCACCGCCGCCGACGCCGTGCGCGCCGAACCGGCGCTCGAACTCCACGCCGAGCCCGTTCTCACCGTCATCCTCTTCCGCTACCGGCCGCCCGGGGTGACGGACGAGGCGGCGTTGGACGAGGTGAACGGCCGGCTGCGGCGCCTGCTGCTGCGCACCGGCCGGGCGGTGGTCGGCCGCACCGAACTCCCGGGCGACGGCCCGGGCCGGGTCCGGCTGAAGCTCACGCTGCTGAACCCCCATGCCACGGTGGGGGAGGTCGGCGCGCTGCTGCGGGAGGTGGTGGGCGCCGGGCGCAAGGTGGCGGGCGAGCGGGCGGGGTAGGGCGGACGGCTCGGGGCGGGCCGGGCGCTCCGGGCGGGTCGGCCTTTCGGGCGGGCTGGGGTTCCGGACGGGCCGGGGTTTCGGGCGGGCCGGGCCCGGGTTTTCGGGCGGGCAGGGCCTCGGGATCAGCCGCCCAGGAGGATCGACCGGGTGAGCTCCCAGGTGTCGGGGTCGGCGGCGACCAGGAGACCGTCCGCGCAGCCGGGGGCCTCCGGGCGGTACGGGGTGCCGTCCGGGCGGGCGGAGACGCCGCCGGCCTCGGTGACCAGGAGCGAGCCGGGGGCGTGGTCCCAGGGAAGGGTGCGCCAGTAGAGGATGAAGTCGAAGCGGCCCTCGACGACGTCCGGGTACTCGATCCCGGCGGCGTGCCGGCCGGGGGAGATCTCGCCGAAGGACGCGATGTTGTCCTGGAGCCGGCGGCGGTGCTCGGCGTCGAGGTAGCGGCTCTTCACCGAGCCGCGCAGCTTCGCGACGTCCTGGGGTGCCGGTGGACGGGTCAGGCGCTCGCCGTCGCGCCAGGCGCCGGAGCCCAGTTCGGCGCAGTAGGCGGTGGCGGTGGCGGGCTGCCAGATCCAGGAGGCGACGGTCCGGCCGGAGCGGACCAGGGAGCACATCACGGCGTACTCGGGTCTACCGGCGACGAAGTTGGCGGTGCCGTCCACCGGGTCGACCAGCCAGGCGGCGGGCTCGTCGCGAAGGGCCAGGGCGAGCGACGGGTCGGCGGAGACCGCCTCCTCGCCGACCACGGGGACGGGCAGCAGCTCGTGGAGTCGGCGGGCGATGATCGTCTCGGCCTCGCGGTCGGCGACCGTCACGACCTCGCCGGGGGCCTTCTCCATCACCTCGCCGGCGGCCAGCGCCCGGAAGCGCGGCTCCACCGCCTCGGCCGACGCCTCGGCGAGTATCTCCGCCACCTTGTCCATCAGCACGTTCGCGCTCCCTTCGCTGCCTACCACTCTCCCACGAGTGGAGGAACGGGGCGGCGGCGGACCGTGGGCGGTGGGACGGCCGCCGGCCGGCAGTCGACGGACGGGAGGCAACGGGTGACAGCTCACGACTGACAACTGACAGCTGACAGATTTCGAAATCTGTCAGCTGTCAGTTGTCGGCTGTTCCCCGTCGGCCGTCGGCTCCCGTCACCCGTCTTTCATCCTCCGGCACCCCTCCGCCGGGCGCGGTCCATCGCCGCCCAGGTAGTGGAAGCCCGGGCGAGGGTGCATCAGGAACTCGTGGTGCGAGATGTTCCACGCGTACGCGCCCGCCATCGCGAACAGCACGCGGTCGCCCGTCCGCAGGCCGTCCGCGCCCTCGGCCGCGTGGGCGAGGACGTCCTTCGGGGTGCAGAGCTGTCCGGCCAGGGTGGCGCGGCCGCCGGTGACGGCCGGGCGCGGCCAGGGGTGCGGCCAGGCGTCCACCGGGAGCACCGCGAAGGGCTGGGAGTGCCCCCGGGTCGCGGGCGTGCGCAGGTGGTGGGTGCCGCCGCGGACGACCGCGAAGTCCTCGCCGTGGCTCGCCTTCACGTCCAGCACCTCGGTCGCGTACCAGCCGCAGTAGGCGGTCAGCGCCCGGCCGGGCTCGATCCGCAGGGTCAGCCCGGGGTGGGCGTCGAGCAGCTCGGCCAGGCCCTCGCCGAAGGCCGTCCAGTCGAAGCGGGAGGAGGGGTCCGCGTAGTCCACGGCCATTCCGCCGCCGATGTTGACCTCCGCCAGTGGGAAGCCGTGCCGCTCGGCCAGTGCGGCCGACCAGGCGACGATCCGCGCCGCGACCGACAACTGCTCCGCCGCCGGGAGCCCGCTGGCCAGGTGGGCGTGCACGCCGCGCAGCCGCAGCCGGCGCGCCGGCGGACTGCCGCCGGTGAGCAGCCGGACGCACTCCTCGGCCCGGTCCGGGTCCAGCCCGAACGGCGTCGGACGGCCGCCCATCGCGAGCGGCACCGCGTCGAGCGCTGCCGTCTCGACCGCGAGGTTGACCCGCAGCAGCACGTCCACGACCGCGCCGGGCCGGTCCGCGAGGACGGCGGCCAGCCGGTGCAGCTCCTGCTCGCTCTCGACGTGCCAGCGGTGCACCCCGGCGTCCACCGCCGCGGTGATCTCGGCCGGAGTCTTGCCCGGCCCGCCGAAGGCCAGAGGAGCGTCCGGCACGACGGCCCGGACGTGGGCCAACTCCCCGCCGCTGGAGACCTCGTAGCCGTCCACCACCGAGCGCAGCGCGGTCAACAGCGGCGCCTCGGGGTTGGCCTTGGCAGCGTAGTACAGCTCGACCCGCTCGGGCAGCGCGGCCCGGACGGCGGCGGCATGCTCCCGAAGGGCTGCCAAGTCGTAGATGTAGGAGGGAAGTTCGTCGGGGGTGAGGTCGGCGGTGAAGCTGCGGACGGCCTCGGTGGGTCGGGCGGCCTCGGCGGGCCGGGTGGTCCCGGCGGGTCGGGTGGTCTCGGTCGTCATCGGGCGGTGCTCCCGGCGGGAAGGCGGACGGGCGTGTGCGCCGGCGCGCGGACGGACGCGTGGTCCGATGGGCGGGCGGGCATGTGGACGGGCATGCGGGCGGCCCCGGCGAGGACGGAGCCGGCCAGCGGGGAGGGCAGCCGGACGTAGCCTGCCTCGCGGTCGGCCTTGCGCTCCCAGCGGGTCAACAGGTTGGCCTTGGCGGGCAGTGGCACACCGGCGAGCAGAGCGCGCAGCCGGGGCGGGCAGCCGTGCGCGGCGGCGTACTCCTCCAGGGTGTCCCGGACGGCCTGCCAGAGCGCGCACTCCAGCTCGGGGTGGTGGTCGGCGAGCGCGGCGAGCAGTTCGGCGACGTGGTTGACCAGCAGGCAGTACACCACCCGGTCCCAGCCGCGTTCCGCGTCGTAGGTCATCGGGCCGGCCACCTCGGGCGGGAGCGCGGTGAGGATGTCGGCGTTCTGCTCCGGGACGAGCTTGGTGCCCTCCAGATCGCGGAAGAGCACCTGGACAGGGTGGCCGGACGGGTCCACGCCGATCAGCACGTTCTGCAGGTGCGGCTCCAGCACCACGCCGTGGTCGAAGTAGGCCGCCAGGACCGGTGGGAGCAGCAGCCGCAGGTAGGCACGCCACCAGTCGAGCGCCGCCGGGCCGTTCGAACTCGCGCCCAGCAGGCGGGAGATGTGCGCGGAACTGGTCGGGTGCTCGTCGGCGACGGCGGCCGCGAGCAGCGGGGTGACGCCGGGCCGCAGCACACCGCCGAAGCCCTCCCGGACGATCAGGCCGAAGCCCTCGTACAGTGCCCGGTCGGGGCGGCCGTCGGTGCCGGGCAGCGCGAGGGTGCGGAAGGCTGGTTCGCGCAGCACGGCCGAGGCCGGGAAGCGCCGGGAGAGGTCGGCCAGGGCCGGGGCGAGCAGTCGGGTGAGCGCGACGGCGCCGGTGAGCTCGTACGCGGCGTTCTTGCGCAGGCAGTTGGTGATGCGGACGTTCAGGCTGAACTTGAGGAAGGCTTCGGCGCCGTGCAGGGTGCGCACCGAGGCGGTGGCGGTGAAACGCTCGCCGCGCGGGCCCAGGTCGAGGACGTCGCCCCGGGCCAGGGCGGCGCGCAACAGCGGGTGGTCGCCGATGAGTTGGTACTGCCAGGGGTGGGCGGGCAGCAGCCGGTAGCCGTCCGGCACCCCGCCGAGTCCGTCCAGCAGTGCGGTCGCGCTCCCGTCCAGCGACTCCTCGGCCAGCAGGTCCGCGCGGACGGCGAGGTGGCGCAGCGGGAAGGCGGCGCGGGACTCGGGCGCGTAGTCGCGCCAGTCGCCGCGGGCGGCGGATCGGGACTTGGGGGCCGGGTGGAAGCGGTGGCCGAACAGCAGCGCCTGCTCGGACTCCAGGTAGCGGTCGGCGCCGGGGGCCGGCCGGTCGTCCAGGCCCTGGCGGACACCCTGGTGGCTGGACGCGACCTGGTCGAGGAACTCCTCGTTCACCGTGCCGGTGCGCAGCTCCAGTTCGTGCTGGACGTACTCGGCCAGCTCCTGCCAGTCCAACTCGACCCAGTCGCCGTCCCGTTCGACCTCGATCGGCCCGGTGAAGCGGTGCGCGCCGAGCAGCGAGGTGCGGCGCAGGGCGACCCGAAGCAGGGCGCCTCGGCGCGGCAGCCGCAGCAGCAGGCGGCCGCCGTCGGCGGCGGTCTGGTGCTCGGGTGCGGAGGCCTCGCGCAGCAGGCAGTTCAGCAGGGTGTGGACCACCGCCTCGTCGGCGGTGGGCAGTTCGTCGCTGCCGCCGGGCCGGCCGGTGGGGTCGAAGGGACGGTCGGCGGTGTCGCCGGGCCGGCCGGTGGTATCGCGGAGTTCGTCGGTCCTGGGCGAGTGGGCGGACTGCTCGGGGGTCATCGGCGACTCCAGCGCTGGCGGAGGGACGGGAGGGTGAGGGTGGTGGCCGCGACGGTGGCCAGCAGGGCGGCGGCGGTTCCGGCCACCACGGGGGCGGCGGCGCCGAACCACCCGTTGGCCAGTGCGGCGACGACGCCGGCGGCGACGGCGCCGCCCTTGGAGACGAGTTCGAGGGTGCCGAACATCCGCCCGGGCGGGCGTCCCCGGGCGGCACCGGCGGCGAGCACGGCGAGGCAGACCAGCCCGAGTGTGAGCCCGGCGCCGAGCAGTAGCCGGACGGCGATGAACACCGGCAGCGAGTACGCCACCGCGTGCCCGGCCAGGCCGAGCGCGACGAAGCCGAAGCCGAGCGCGATGCCGGTGTGCGGGCGGGCGTGGAACGCGGTGTGGGTGCGGGAGGCGAACACCAGGTAGCACAGGTGCGGCAGGGCGAACAGCACGCCGGTTGTGGTGCCGTCCACACCGGGCAGGCGCTGCTCGGCGAGGGCGATCAGGTACGGGAAGGAGATCACCGTCGCGAAGACGAAGGCGAACTCGAAGGCGTAGAGCGGCAGCAGCGACACCGTGGCGACCCGGTCGGCCGTCCGGCCGGCGGTGGCCGCCGCTGCCTCGGCGCACTCCGGTTCGGGCAGCAGGGAGAGGAACACCGCTGCCGCGAGCGGGAGTACGGCCATCACGAGGTACTGGCGGTGCGGGTGGATCCACGGGGAGAGCGCCCCGACCAGGACCGGCGCCGCCACCAGCGCCGCCCGCGCGCTGCCCTGCATCAGGGTGAGGGCGCGGGAGAGCCGGGAGCCGTCGAGCGCGGCGGCCAGGTAGCCGTTGGTGGCGGCGAAGGTGCCGCCGAGGAAGCCCTGGAGGACCAGCGCGAGGGTGAAGGCGGTCAGGCTGTCGGCCGCTCCGGCCAGCAGGAAGGAGACGGCTAGGCCGAGTTGGGCGCGCAGCAGCAGTCGCTTGCGCCCGAAGCGGTCGGCCAGCCGGCCCCACAGCGGTGCGCCGAGCGCGCTGAACACCGTCGGGACGATGTACAGCACACCGGCCCAGCGGGCCTGGGGGTCGCCGAGGGCGGGCAGGATCGCCGTCAGGTAGGGCGGCAGGCCGAGCGCGGCGAAGGAGGCGACGAAGTAGCAGGCCGCGACGGCGTGCACCTGGCGCCGGGCGAGCCCGCCGGAGCGGTCGGCCGAGGGCTGCGACTGCCGCGGCAGGGTCTCCACGCTCACCGGTGGGTCCCGTCCGGGTGCCGGTGGCCGTGCGGACCGTCATGCGGACGGTTGTCCGGGTGACTGTACGGACGGGTGTCCTGATGAGCGTCCGGATGGTTCCGCGCGTGCTCGTTCAGGTGGTCCTGCGGTGGTTCGCAGGCCTGTTCGCGCAGGTAGTTGGGCCCGCTGGTGTAGTGCTTGTTGATGTCGGCGGCCCCCGAGCGCTGCTTGCTGAGCAGCGTTCCGGCGGTGACCATGGCCTTGACCGGCAGCCGCTCGGCGTCCAGCAGGGCGGCCCGCAGGGGTTCGCCGACCGGCCCGATCCGCTCCACGGCCTCCGCCGTGCGCTTCCTCAGCAGGGCCACGGTGTCCGCGAGTTCGGCCCTTCCGTGGTCGGCGAGGCCGAAGGCGAGGGCGCCGGTGCACAGGTGGCCGGTGATGGTGGCGAACAGGTCGACGAGCGGCCGGTCGTCCTCGCCGAAGATCCGCTCGTCGTCGAACTCCTCCTGGTCGGGGGAGAGTTCGCCGAGCGAGGCGGTCATCCGGGCGGTGTTCACGCGCGGTCCGTCGTCGTCCTTGTAGAGCAGCCGCAGGCCTTCCCGGTCGAGCACCAGGGAGGTGTTCTGCTGGTGCGACTCCAGGGCCACGCCGTGGCCGAACAGTGCGGTCTGCCAGTCGAGCAGCAGCTCCAGCAGGGCGTCGTACCAGGCGAGGACGTCGCCGCCGTAGTAGCGGTCCGCGAGGTGGTCGACGACGAGCCGCCCGCCGGGCGCGGGGGCCAGCAGGGCGGCCAGCGGGACGGTCGACGCCTGCTCCAGTCCGGCCGGGTAGCGGCGCAGCAGTACGGCCAGCAGCTCGTGTCCGGCGTGTGCCCAGGACTGCTCGTCGGCGTGCAGGACGCGGCCGGCGAAGCGCGGCTCGCGCGCCAGGACGGCCTCGATCAGCCGCTGGCCGGCGGCGCCGTCGAGCAGCGTGCCGGGCTTGATGGTGCGGCGGTTGAGGCGGCCCAGGGTGGCGGTGGCCAGCGGCAGTTTGAGGTGGCAGGCGGGGTCGTCGGCGACGGCGACGGTGCGCATGGACAGCGTCGGGACGACGGTCAGGTACGGCCGGTCGGCGAGCACCGCGCGGCCGGCCAGGCCGGTGGCGGCCAGTGCCTCGTCCAGCGGCGCGCCGACGGTGAGGGGGTGGACCGGAAGGGTGGCCCAGCCGTCGCCGGGGCACCGGTCGGCGAGGCCGAGCCAGGTCGGGGTGGGCCACCAGCTCGGCAGCGGCCGGTCGCCGTGGACGGTCAGCGCGCCGGTCGGGACGGCCAGCCAGCGCAGTTCGAAGGGGGAGTGGAACTCGGGTGCGTAGGCCTGGAGTTGGGATTCGGTGAGGCCGGAGCGGCCCCGTGCGGTGGGGTAGACCGGGTGGTCGAGGTAGGCGGCCAGGGTGTCGTGGCCGAGGGCGGCGGCGAGGCCGGTCCAGTCGGCCGGGTCCGCGCCGTACAGGTCGGCGAGCCGGTCGTGCACCTCGGGGCGGACGCGCTCGTGCAGCTCCATGGTGGCGAGGGTCTGGCGGCACTCCTCGGTGAAGGCCGCCCAGCCGGGCCGGTCCTCGGCGTCGGCGGACTCGGCGAGCGCCGCCACGACGGCGTCCGGACCGGTGAGCCGCCGGCCGGCCAGCTCCAGCAGCGGCAGCCGGGCCGCGTACTCGCACTGGAAGCCTTCCGGGCGTACGGGCAGGGCGAGTTGCAGCCCGGGAACGGTCAGCCAGGGGCCGTCGGTGCGGTCCTCGACGGTGCCGTGGGTGCGCAGGCCGAGGACGTCCTCGCGCAGCAGGGCGGACAGTACGCGCAGGGTGAGCTGCTCGGCCGCGGTCCACGGCTGTCCGGCGGGAGTCGTGGGGTGGGCCCCGGCCCCGGCTACGGGCTGGTGTCCGCGGGCCGTGGCGGGTCGGTCTCCGGCGGTCACGGGGTGATCTCCCAGCGGTTGGCGGCGAGGAAGCGGGCGGCGGCGGCGTCGACCGCCGCCTGGTCGGTGCCGACCGTCCAGACGACGCCCAGGTAGTCGCGGTTGGTGCGGTAGTGCTCGTGGCGCTCGCCGACCGGGCGCAGCGGGCGATAGGCGAGCCGGACGCCGTCGCGCTCCTCGTCGTACGGACCGGGGGCGGCGGCGAGGACGCCGGCGCGGTCGGCGCAGACCACCTCGTTGCGGGCCCGGCGGGGCGTGGCGGCGCACTGCTCGGCGAGATCGGCGGGCAGGTCGCGGCCCAGGTGGACACCGAGGATCAGCTCGAACAGGGGTATGCCGAGGACCTCGGCCAGCATCAGGTCGCACTGGTCGCCGATGGCGCGGTAGTTGACCTCGATGATGCGGGCGCGGCCGTCCGGCTGGACGACGAACTCGGTGTGGCAGGCGCCGAAACCGACGCCCAGCGCGTCGAGTTGGGCGAGCACCTGGTCGACCACCGGCTGCGGGTGGGCCGGGACGAAGGTGAGCACCTCCTCGATGAAGTCGGGCGGCGGGGAGAGCCGGGTGCGGAAGCCGCCCAGGACGTGCCGTCGCTGGGCGTCGCCGAGGGTCTCCAGGGTGCACAGCTGCCCGGTCAGGAACTCCTCGACGACCAGGGTGGCGCCGGCTCTGCGGTGCTGGATCTCTCGGCAGCGGCGGGCGAGTTCGTCGGCGTCGGCGACCAGGGTGACGTCCTCGCTGGCGACCCCTTCGCGGGGCTTGACCACGCAGGGGAACGGCACGTCCAGCTCGGCCGGGTCCTGGCCGGGGGCCAGCTCGGCGGACCGGACGGTGTCCAGGCCGGTCAGTGCGAGGTGGCGGCGCAGTTGGCCCTTGTCCTTGGCACGCAGCGCGGCCTTCCAGTCCTTTGCCGGGAGGCCGAAGTACTCGGCGGCCAGCGCGGTCTGGGTCTGGAGGTGGTCGCTGTTGCTGAACACCGCCTCGGGCGCGTGGCCCGGGGCGGCCGCGGTGCGGCGGGAGATGAGGCTGATGACGGCGCGGAAGTCGCGGACGTCGCACTCCAGGACCTCGGGTGCGGGGAAGGACAGCTCGGCGTAGGCCCGCCGGTGGGCTTCGGCGCCATCGGTCAGGACGGTGACGTCGAGCCCGAGCCGGGCGGCGGCGGGCAGGAAGCCGGAGGTGACGGAGTCGGTGGGGTTGAGCGCGAGCAGGTAGAGCCGCATGGAGGGTCCTCGGAGGGTGGCGGAGGAGGGAGGGCGAACAGGTGACAGCTGACAACTTTCGAAATCTGTCAGTTGAATTCCGTCGTCGGTCGTTCGTCGTCGGTCGTCTGTCATCGGAAGGCAGTCGTCGTAAGCCAGTCGTCCGCCATCGGTCGTCCGACGGATGACGGACGTCATCTGTTCGCCCCGGCTGTCGACGGTTACTTCGGCGCGTCCACGCCCGCCGCCTTGGCGATGTCGCCGAGCATCGCGTCGGCGGCCTGGACGCCGATGCCGGACATCCAGGTCTCGTCCGGGACGTTGAACACCTTGTTGTTCTTGACGGCGTTCAGGCCCTGCCAGACCGGGGTCTGCTGGACCTCGCTCTCCTTGGTCTTGGTCGGGTCGTCGGCGGTGGTGACGAACACCAGGTCCGCGTCGGCCTGGTTGATCTGCTCGGCGCTGACCTCGACGATGTTCTGCTCCACGTCCTGCGGGGCCGGACGGGCCAGGCCGACGTCCTTGAGCACCACGCCGCTGTAGGAGGCCTTGGCGTACAGGCGGGTCGGGCCGGCCACGAAGCGGACCACCGACGCCGTCGGCATGGTCCCGTTGTTCTTCGCCGCGATCGCCTCACCGAGCTTCTTCGCCCGCGCCTCGTAGTCGACCAGCGCCTTCTTGGCGTCGTCCTCCTTGCCGAGCGCCTGGGCGTACAGCGCGAGGTTCTCCTTCCACGGGAAGCCCGTGGTCTCGGCCAGCACGGTCGGGGCGATCGCGTTCAGCTGGTCGTACACCTTGGCGTGGCGGACCTTGGAGGAGAGGATCAGGTCGGGCTTGAGGGAGGCGATCAGCTCCAGGTTCGGCTCGTTCATGGGGCCGACGTCCTTGGTGTCCTTGATCTTGTCCTTGAGGTAGTTCGGGAACCCGCCCTCGGTCTTCATGTGCGGGGACACCGCGCCGACCGGTGTGATGCCGAGCAGGGTGAC
This sequence comes from Kitasatospora sp. NPDC058048, assembly GCF_042885555.1. NCBI lineage: Bacteria > Bacillati > Actinomycetota > Actinomycetes > Kitasatosporales > Streptomycetaceae > Kitasatospora > Kitasatospora sp. NPDC058048. The sequence continues at coordinate 108,769 of NZ_JBHVRT010000002.1, forward strand.
GTCGTCCAGCTCGCCGCTGTCCAGCACCACGACGCGCTTGGGCCGGCTCTTGATCTGGGCCGTTCCGGCGGCGTGCTTGACGCTGCGCGGGAATCCGGCGGCGGTGTCGGCCGAGCCGGAGGACGCGGACGACGCGGAGTCGCCGCCCGACGTGGCGCCGTCCCCGGTACTGCCGCAGGCGGCGAGCAGGGTGGTCGAGAGGGCGACGGTGAGGACGGCGACAGGGAGTCGGCGGTTCATCGGGGTTCCTTGGGTCGGTTCGAGCCGGCTGCCCGAACAGGGGGGTGGGGAGGGGGAGTTCATCAACAGGAGGTCAGGGGGAGGGCGGGGCGTCACCGCGCCGCGTCCGTGCTCGCGGCACGACCAGCGGCGTGCCGGTCTCCGGGTCGGGCACGACCCGGCACGGCACCTGGAACACGGCTTCCACCAGCTCCGCCGTCAGCACCTCCGACGGCGGACCGGCGGCCGCGAGCCGCCCGTCCTTGAGCACCACCAGGTGGTCGGCGTACCGGGCGGCCTGCCCGAGGTCGTGCAGCACCATCACGACGGTCCGCCCGGCCTCGGCGTGCAGGTCGGCGACCAGGTCGAGGACGTCCAGCTGGTGGCGCAGGTCCAGGAAGGTGGTCGGCTCGTCGAGCAGCAACAGGTCGGTCTCCTGGGCGAGGGCGAGCGCGATCCAGACCCGCTGGCGCTGCCCGCCCGAGAGCCGGTCCACCTGGCGGTCGCGCAGCTCGGCGGTGCCGGTGCGCTCCAGCGCCTCCTCGACCGCCGCCTGGTCCGCCTTGGACCACGGGCTGAGCATCCGCTGGTGCGGGTAGCGTCCGAGCCGCACCAGCGCCTCGACGGTGACGGCCTCGGGGGTGACGGGCTGCTGGGGGAGCAGGCCCATCCGCTTGGCGAGCGCCCGGGCGGGCATCCGGTGGATGTCGGCGCCGTCCAGGGTGACCGTCCCGGCGGCCGGGTCGAGCAGCCGGACCAGCCCGCGCAGCAGCGTGGACTTTCCGCAGGCGTTCGGCCCGACGATCGCGGTGACGGCGTCGCCGGGCAGTTCGAGGTCGAGCCCGTCCACGATGGTCCGGTCGCCGTAGCGCAGGCCGAGGCCCCGGGCGGCGAGCCGGTTGGCACCGGCACCGGCGGCCACAACCGCGGGACTCCCGGCAGTCGCACCCGAGGCTTCGGCGGCCCTGCCAGCCCTGCCGGCCCTGTCGGCCCGTTCGGCCCCAGCAGCCCCAGCAGCCCCAGCAGCCCTGGTGGCCCCGGCGGCCCCGGCCGTCCCGGCGGTCGTCTCGACGGAGGTCATCAGCTGCTCCTCTGGGGAAGCCGGCCCTGGCGGATCATCAGCACCAGGAGCCAGGGCGCGCCGAGGGTGGCGGTGACGGCACCGACCGGCAGGCCGTGGACGGGGATCACGTGCAGCACGAGGAGGTCGGCGGAGAGCAGCAACACGGCGCCGGTGAGCGCGGTGAGGCCGAGCGTGCCGAGGGTGGGCGGTCCGGCGAGCAGCCGGACCAGGTGCGGGACGGCGAGGGCGACGAAGGCGACCGGCCCGGTGAGCGCGGCGGCCAGCGAGGCCAGGGTGATGGTGAGCAGCAGCAGTCCGAGCCGGTCCCGGGCCGGGTTGAGGCCGAGACCGCCGGCCGAGTCGTCGCCGAGGTCGAGCACGGCGATCCGCCGCTGGCAGAGCAGCAGGGCGACGGCGGTCAGCGCGATGGCGGTGCCGCCGATCCACACCTCGGTCCAGTTGCGGCCGTAGAGCGAGCCGGTGGTCCACTGGAGTGCGGAGGAGGCCAGCTCGGCCGGGAACCGTACGATCATCAGATTCACGGCGGCGGCCAGGCCCTGCTGGACCGCCAGACCGACCAGTACGAGCCGGGTGACGGCCATCCTGGAGCGCCAGGCGAAGCCGCCGAGCAGCAGCGCCGCGAGCAGCCCGCCGCCGACCGCGGCCAGCGGGATCAGCTGCTGGGAGGCGCCGGTGGCGAGCATCAGCACCGCACCGAAGGACGCGCCGCCGGTGATGCCGATGGTGTCGGGGGCGGCGAGCGGATTGCGGAACAGCCGCTGGAGCGTCGATCCGGCCATCGCCAGTCCGGCGCCCGCGATCAGTGCCGAGACCACTCGGGGCGCGCGGAACTGCCGCACCACCAGGACGTTTCCGGGCTCGCCCTGTCCGACCAGCGCGCGCAGCGCGTCCCAGGCGGAGATGCCGACCCGCCCGGTGCCGAGCGCGATCCCGGTCAGCAGCACCAGCAGCGCGGCGGCCACCAGCGACCAGACGGCGGTACGGGCGCGGCGGCGGCCGAGCGCCCGGACGGGCAGGGTGATCGCGGTCACTTGGCCACCTTCCGGGCCAGCACCGCGAGCAGCGGCGCACCGAGGAACGCGGTCACGATGCCGACCTCGATCTCGGACGGGCGGACCACCAGCCGGCCGAGCACGTCGGCGGTGAGCAGCAGCAGCGGACCGGTGACCAGGCAGCCGGGCAGCAGCCAGCGGTGGTCGTTGCCGAGCAGTGGACGGACCAGGTGCGGGGCGGCCAGTCCGATGAACGCCACCGGTCCGGCCACGGCGACCGCGCTGCCCGCCAGCAGCACCACGGCCAGCCCGCCGACCATCCGGATCCGGGCCACCGGCACGCCCAGCGCCTGCGCGGTCTCGTCGCCGAGCGCCAGCGCGTTGAGGGCGGGTGCGACGGCGAGGGCGCCGATCAGGCCGAGCACGAGGAAGGGCAGGACGGGGGTGAGGGTGTCCAGGTGCCGCCCGGCGATCGAGCCGGCCAGCCAGAACCGGGCCTCGTCCAGGGTGCGGTGACTGGCCAGCATCAGCGTGGAGGTCCACGAGGTGAGCACCACGGTGAGCACGGTGCCGCCGAGCGCGAGCCGGACCGGGTCGAGGTCTCCGCCGCGCCGGGACATCGCGTACGCGGCGACGGCGGCGACAGCCGCACCGGCGAAGGCGAACCAGACGTACTCGACCGGGCGGGCGAGGTTCAGCGTGTAGATCGCGGCGACCACGAAGAGGCTCGCTCCGGCGTTGATGCCGAGGGTGACCGGGGAGGCCAGCGGGTTGCGGGTCACGCCCTGGGCGACCGCCCCGGCGACGCCGAGCGCGGCCCCGACCGCCAGTCCGATGAGCGTGCGCGGGACCCGAAGGCCCGTCACCACGTCGGCGTCACCGCCGTGGGCGGCACCGGTGAGGGCGTCGAGCACGGTGGAGAGCGGAATGGAACGGGAGCCCAGCGCAAGGCTCAGGGAGGCACACAGCACGAGCGCACACACGCCGGCGAACAGCAGCAGGGGCTGCCGGATCGCCGGAGAACGAGGCGTCGCCGGGGCTGTGGGGGCCGGCGGGTCGGTTCTCAGCACGAAGCGAGATCTTAGGTTAGGTTCGCCTAAGTTCGTCAAACCCCGGCGGGCTCGGCCGATGGGGTCGACGGGTCGACCGGCAGGCCGGGCCGTGGTCGCCGGGCGACGTGAGGCGTTGTAAGGTGAGCCTCACCTTAATCGATCATGCAGAATCGATCTCGGGAGTGCCAATGGTTCCCGGAACACCCATGCCCGTCGCGCCCTCGGTGCGTGCCGGGGCCCCGGCGCTCGTCGCCGACTACCGGCGGCTGGTGGAGCTCTGCCCAGTGCTGGAGCTGCGCCTCCTGGACAGCGGCGAGCCCGACCCGCGCGCCGCCGACGGCTGGTACTCCGGAGCCCAACTCGCCGCCGACGAAAGCGCGCTGGCCGCCGTCCTGGCCGGCGCGGAGACTCGCATCGCCGACGAGCACGGCGGCGCCCCGCGACCGCACGTCACCGCCTCCCGACTGCTCCACCACTACGCCTGGTCGGCCTGCCTGCTGATCGCCGGCCCGTGGCACCTCTCCCGCCGAGTGCCGGCCGTCGACCCCGCCGACCTCTGGCTGCACGCCCCCACCGGTGCGCTCGCCCTGCGCCCGCGCGGCCACGTCACCATGCCCGGCGACGTCGCCATGCCCGGCCACGTCACTATGCCCGGCCACTTCACCATGCCCGGCGACGACGAGCTGCGCGCCGAACTGCGGGCCGCCGTGGTCACGCACCTCGGGCCGGTGCTCGCCGCGTTCGCCGGGCCCACCCGGCGCCGCGACCGCGCCCTCTGGGGCATGGTGACTGACGATCTGGCCTCCGCCCTCTGGTACCTCGGCCGGATGCTCGGCGAGGAGGACGCCTCCGTCGCCGCCGCCGAGGCCGTCCTGCCCGGTGGCACCCTGCCGCTCCCCGGCGGCGCCGACTTCCGCCGCCTGCACACCCCCGACGGGCGCGCCCACCACACCCGCACCCGGCTCGGCTGCTGCCTCTACTACGCGGTCGGGCCCGCGGCGACCGCCTGCCTGACCTGCCCCCGGGCCTCCGACGAGGAACGCCTGCGGCGGCTCTGACGGCCCGTCCGCGAACCAGTCGCACCGCGGGGTTCGCTGTCAGTGGCATGGGCTATGGTCGCCGGCATGATCGATTCCACCGTGCGGGTCCGGATCGCCCGCCCCTCGCGCGACCTCGCGGCGGCCGAGCGCTTCTACGTCGGCGGCCTCGGCCTCGCCGTGCTGTGGCGCAGCACCGAGCGGGTGTCCGGTGAGCACGACCTGCTGATGGTCGGCCCGTCCGGCGGCAGCTGGCACTTCGAGCTGACGCACGACCCGGAGCGGCCGCTGGAGCCCACCCCGACGGTGGACGACCTGTTCGTCGTCTACCTCGGCGCCCCGGTGGACGAGGCCCTGGTCGCCCGGCTGGAGGAGGCCGGCGGCACCCGGGTCGAGTCCCACAACCCGTACTGGGACGAGTACGGCGTGACGGTGGCCGACCCGGACGGCTACCGGCTGGTGCTCTGCTCCCGCACCTGGGGCGCCTGAGCGTCCGGCGCCAGGGGCACCGGGCCGGCCGTAGCCGTCGGGCCCTCCTCGCGCGGTGCGGAAGGGGGCGTCCGTCCCGCGGCCCCGCCCGGCATCACCGCCACGCCCCGGTCCAGGTCCACACCCAGGTGCGGCGGCCCGCCGGCCTGCGCGTCGTCCCGCAGCACAAGCTGCTCCCGCTTCTGCTCGATCTGCACCTGCTTGCCCGGACTGAACAGGGCGTGCAGCTCGTCCAGCCCGCCGGCGCCCATCCCGGCCCCGGGCCCGCGGCGCCGCGGGCGCGACGAGGACTCGTCCTGAACCTGCCACGCCGCCAGCAGCACCATCCCCAGCACCGCCACGACCGCCGCCGCCACACCCACGATCCACCCCATGCCCGCTCAACGCGGCCGCGGGGCCGTCGCGTTCCCGGGGCTGGACCGCGCCGGGCCGAGCAGGGCCGAGCTGGGTCGGGCCGGGCCGGGCCCAGGATGCGGGCGCGCCATGGGCGCAGTGCGGGCGCAGTGTGGCGAAAACCGCATGGGCGGGCGACAGGCCCACCGGATACGCTGCCGGACGAACCGGAAGGAGCGCCCTGACCATGCCCGTGCGCGGAACCCTCGTGGACATTCCGACGGCGGACGGCACCGCCGACGCCTACCTCGCCCACCCCGACGACGGCCGGGCCCACCCGGGTGTCATCCTCTACATGGACGCCTTCGGGCTCCGACCACACCTTGAGCGCATGGCCGACCGGCTGGCCGCGGCCGGGTACACCGTGCTCGTCCCCAACGCCTTCTACCGGGCGGGGCGCGCGCCGGTCGTCGAACTGCCGGAACTCATCGACCTGGACCAGGCCGACGAACTCTTCGCCCGGATCGTCCCGCTGCTCGGCACGCTCACCCCGGAGGCGACCGCGCGCGACGCGGACGCGTATCTGCGCTGGCTCGGCGAGTCCCCGCTGGTCCAGGACGGCCCGATCGGCCTGACCGGCTACTGCCGCGGGGCCCTGCTGGCGCTGCGCACGGCCGCCAGCCACCCGGACCGGATCGCCGTCGCGGCCGGATTCCACGGCGGCAGCCTCGCCACCGACAGCCCGGACAGCCCGCACCTGGGCGCCGACCGGATCACCGCCGAGCTGTACTTCGGCCACGCGGACGACGACCCCTCACTGCCGCCCGAGCAGATCGACCGGCTCGCCGCGGCCCTCACCGCCGCCGGCGTCCGGTACCGGGCCGAGGTCTACGCCGGCGCCCCGCACGGCTACACCCAGGCCGACACCAGCCGCTACGACGCCGCGGCCGCCGAGCGGCACTGGGAGGCGCTGCTCGGACTGCTGAAGCGGGTCCTGCCGGCCTGAGGCCGTACCTGCTGACCCGGCACCCGTTCGGCCATGCGCCGGTCCGCGCGAGTCCGCACCGGTCTGTGCGGGTCCGTTCGGGTCCATACAGGTCCGCGCGGGTCCGCGCGGGTCATCGGAACCGGCCCCGGGGGAGGGGCCGGACCACGATCCAGGGGGGACGGCACATGAACGCCAGCCAGGGCGAGCGGGCGAAGCCCGCCGGGCCGGATCTGCGGAGCGTCCAGGAGGCCGTCGCGCGGGTGCTCGGCGAGCACCTGCCCGGCGGAGTGCGCAGTGGTGAACTGGACCGCGATGGAAGGGCGTTGCGCTGGGTGGAGGCCGGTCGGGGCGGTGTCGCGCCGATGGTCCTGATCGCGGGTTGCGGCACCACGGCGCTCGGCTGGTCGGCCGTCCTGCCCGAACTCGCCCGGTACGGGCGGGTCGTGGCGTACGACCGGGCAGGGCTGGGCGCCAGCGAGCCCGGTCGGGCCGCCGCCCCGACGCTGGACGGCCAGATCGCCGACCTGGCCGGCCTCGTTCAGCACCTGGAAGCTGGGCCGGCGCTCCTGATCGGGCACAGCTGGGGCGGCCAGCTGGCCCAACTCCTCGCCTGGCAGCGGCCGGAGCTGGTGGCCGGGCTGGTCCTGGTGGACCCGGCGCACGAGGAGTTCCAGCCACGGTCCATCCGGGTCGCCGAGGCGGTGCTGAACCGGCTGTGGCTGTACCGGGCGGGATCGGCGCCGAATGCATCGGCACCGGCGTCCCTCGATGCACCGGCGTCCCTCGACGCGGAGGTGCCGCTCGATCGGGCGACGCCGCTCGACCGGGCCGAGGCGGCCGTGATCGCGCACCGGCACCAGCGGCGGGCCGTCCTCGCCGAGCAGCGGCTGACCTCCGTCACCGTTCCGGAGATCCGGCGACGCCGCTCCACCGCGCGACCGTTCGAGATGCCGGTGACGGTCCTGAGCGCGACCCGGGGACTGCCCGGTGCGATGCGCGTCCGCTGGACCGCCCTGCAGGCGGGCGTCGCGAGGAACGCCGTCCGGGGAACCCACAGCACGGTCCACGGTGCCGGTCACGCCATTCAGGCCGACCGGCCCCGGGCGGTCGTCGCGGCCGTCCGAGAGGTTTCGGATCACGCCCGATACTTCCTCATGGACTGATGATTCGTGCTCAATTCCTGTCCGGACCTGATCAACTGAGCCTGTAACCCGCTCTGGCACACTGTGTGCCGATGACCCGTCGGGGCGGGGCACGGAACACGGGGGGAGCAGGGGTATGAGCGGGGCGGGCACCGTGCTCGGCGGGCGGTACGAGCTGGTCGAGAAGATCGGCGGCGGCGCGATGGGTTCGGTCTGGAGGGCCGAGGACACCGTGCTGGCACGCCGGGTCGCGGTCAAGATCCTGCGCTCGGAGCTGCTGGAGGACGACACCTCCGCCCAGCGCTTCCGCCGCGAGGCCCAGCTCGTCGCCGCGGTCGACCACCCCGGCGTGGTGGGTGTCCACGACTACGGCGAGAGCGGCGGGGACGGCGAGGAACGCTGCGCCTACATCGTCATGGAGCTGATCGACGGCCGTCCGCTGGACAGGGTGCTCAGGGACACCGGCCCGATGACCGTCGAGCGCACCCTCGACCTGGTGGCCGGCGCCCTGGACGCGCTGCACGCCGCGCACCGGCGGGAGATCGTGCACCGGGACATCAAGCCGTCCAACCTGATGGTGCGCGTCGACGGGCGGGTGGCCATCACCGACTTCGGCATCGCCCGGGCGCTCGCCAGCACCAAGCTGACCGCCCCGTTCGCGATCATCGGCACCGCGCTCTACATGTCCCCGGAGCAGGCCGAGGGCACGGACCTCGGACCGGCCACCGACCTCTACTCGATCGGCGTGGTCTGCTACGAGCTGCTGGTCGGCGCGCCGCCGTACTCCGGTGACGGGCCGCTCCAGATCGCGCTCAAGCACGTCAACCAGCCGGTGCCGGAACTGCCGGACACCTTCCCGGTGTCGGTGCGGGCGCTGGTGGCCAGGGCGCTCGCCAAGAAGCCCGAGGAACGGTACGCGGACGCCGCCGCGATGGCGGCGGCGGCCCGAGCGGCCCGCACGGCACTCGTGAGGGACGGCGGCGCGGGCGGCGCGCAGGCACCCGGGAAGGCGGGCCCCGAGGACAGCGGAACCATCCCGCTCGGGGCCGGCGCGGGCTCGGCGGACAAGAACGGTGCGGCGGACAAGAACGGTGCGGCGGCCGACGGCGGTGCAGGGGTCAAGGGTGGTGCGGCGGGCAAGGGCGGTGCTGTCGAACTGATCAAGGGCGGCGCCGGGGCGGACCCGGCCGAGGCGGGGGCCGTGGTGGTCCCCGCCGCGGGCGGTGCCCCGGCGGCGGACGAGGTCGCGAAGGTGGAACCGCACGCTCCCACCGAGCCCGGCCGCAAGCGGTCGCGGCGCGCCTTGCTGGTGCCCATCGTCATCCCCGTCGTCATCTCGATGGGCACGGCGACCGTGCTGCTGGTCGACCGCGGGGCGGGCGGCTCCGACGCGGTCCTGCCGCCCGGCGCCCAGCCGACCGTGGTGGTCACCGTGCCGGCGAACCCGGGCACCGCCACCGCGGCGCCCGCGACCACCACCGCGCCGGTCACCTCGGCGCCGACCGACACCCCGGCGGCCACCCCGGTCCCCGACCAGTCGGCACCCGCCGCCGGCCAGGGCCAGCCGCAGGCCCCGGTGCCGCCGGTGCCGGCCGCCGGACAGGGCGGCAGCGGCGCTGCGGGCGGTTCGAGCGGTACGGGCGGCGGCCGAACCGGTGGTACGGGCGCGGGTACGGGTACGGCTGCGGGCGGATCACCGGCCGATCAGGCGAACAAGCCCGGCGGTGGCAACCCGCCCAACCCGCCCGCCGACCAGAACCCGCAGCCCCCGGCCCAGACCACGAGCGGCACCGGCAACACCTCGTCAGGTGCGAACAGGCCGCCGTCCTGCGGCGGCAACAGCTGGAGCACCATCGTCAGCGTGAAGGACGGCCGCACGATCGGGATGCGCGACGACAACCTGAGCGGGGACAACCCGATCCTGGTCGGCGGTCACTCGCAGTACGGCTGGGTGCGCTCGACCAACCCCGGCTCGTGGATCCTCTTCAACGCCTGCAACAACGGCGGCCCGCAGCTGGTCCAGACGATGGACGGGAAGGTCGTGCTGAGCAACGGGTTCAGCTTCCTCACCAACTGGACGGTTCGCAGCGCAAGTTCGGCCGGCTCGTACACGCTCGGCGACTACCAGAACCAGAGCTGCATGACCAACAACGGCCCCGGCAACGCGGTCACCATGGTCGCCTGCACCGCCGGCAACGCCGCCCAGGAGTGGCGGCTCCAGTGACGACCCCGGTCGGCCCGGGGCGCTAGCAGCCTCCCTTCCCGCGGGCAAGGGGGGTCGGGTGGCGGAACCTCGCCACCCGGGTGTCAAGGGACCGTATGGAATCTTCTACACACATGTAAAAGTCGATCGACGGTCGGCCCGTCGGGTGCTCCGGGCCCGGGTTCGGTGGGCGAGTGCCCGTAGGCGCAGGCGATCGGCCGTCGCTCTGCTCGAAGCCCTTGGCGGGATGCGGTGAATTGCCCCGATTCGCCTGCCGATTGGACGCTCTTTACCCAATGGCGGGACCTGGCCAACAAATGAAGCAGACCTGTCAATTCATCTGCTGGATTGTCATGCTTCTGGTCACCCCCCGGCGGTAGCCCCACCCCCACCCCTTGGTGGCGAGCCGCTCGATTGCACGGGGTTCCCGCACGTCAGCACCCGTTCCGCCCCACAGGGCCGACCCGGCCCCCGGGATGCGGTGCGACCGCGCCCTGACGCGGTTTCCCGGAAGGACTCGTTCGTGAAGCGTAAGCTCGCAGCCGTCGCCGTGCTCTCGGCCACGGCCCTGTTGACCGGTGTGATCCAGGTGAGCACCGCCGCCCAGGCCGCTCCCACCCCCTCGCTGCAGGCGCAGGCTGCCCAGCAGCACGCGACCGCGCTCAAGCTGGCGGCCGGTCAGGCCGGCCCGCTGGCCAAGGCGCTCAAGCTCGGCGACAAGGAGCAACTGGTCGCCAAGGACGCCTTGGTGGACAAGGACGGCACCCGCCACCTGCGCTTCGAGCGCATCTACGCCGGCCTGCCGGTGATCGGTGGAGACCTGGTCGTCCACCAGAAGGCCGACGGCTCGGTGAAGTCGGTCGACAAGGCGGTCGCCGCACGGATCGCGCTGCCGAGCCTGACCCCGAAGATCGCCGCCGACCAGGCCGTCGCCCAGGTCGCCGAGGGAGTCAAGGCCACCGTCGGGGCGAAGGCCGACGCCGACGAGTCGCCGCTCACCGAGGTCCACCGGGCCGGTCAGGCCGAGCTGGTGGTCTGGGCCACCGATGGCACCCCGCGCCTGGCGTACCGCACCACGGTCGAGGGCCTGCGCGCCGACGGCACCCCGAGCCGCCAGATCCTCGTCACCGACGCCGCCGACGGCCGGGTCCTCGCCACGCACGAGACGATCGAGACCGCGGCCGGCACCGGCAACGGCGTCTTCGTCGGCCAGGTCCCGCTGACCACCACCCAGAGCGGTTCGAGCTACTCGCTCAAGGACGCGAGCCGCGGCGACCAGTCCACCAGCGACCTCAACGGCGGCACCGACGGAACCGGCTCGCTGTTCGCCAACACCAGCAACAACTTCGGCGACGGAACCGTCAACAGCCGCGAATCCGCCGCCGTGGACGCCCAGTTCGGCGCCGCCACCACCTGGGACTTCTACAAGAACACCTTCGGCCGCAGCGGCATCCGCAACGACGGCGTCGGTGCCCTGAGCCGGGTGCACTACGGCTCCAACTACGTCAACGCCTTCTGGGACGACAGCTGCTTCTGCATGTCGTACGGCGACGGCAACAACGACACCGCGCCGCTCACCGAGATCGACGTGGCCGGGCACGAGATGAGCCACGGCGTCACCGCCGCGACCGCCAACCTCAACTACTCCGGTGAGTCCGGCGGCCTCAACGAGGCCACCTCGGACATCATGGGCACGATGGTCGAGTGGTACGCCAACCTGCCCTCCAACCCGCCGAACTACTGGATCGGCGAGCTGATCAACCTGCGCGGCGACGGCAGCCCGCTGCGCTACATGGACCAGCCGAGCAAGGACGGCGCCTCGGCGGACTACTGGGACGCGAACGTCGGCAACCTGGACGTGCACTACTCGTCCGGGGTGGCGAACCACTTCTTCTACCTGCTGTCCGAGGGCAGCGGCGCGAAGACGGTCAACGGGTTCAGCTACAACAGCCCGACGTACGACAACTCCACGCTCGCCGGCATCGGGCGGGACAAGGCCGCGCAGATCTGGTACCGCGCGCTGACCACCTACTTCACCTCGACCACCGACTACGCGGGCGCCCGGGCGGGCACCCTCAGCGCGGCGGCGGACCTGTACGGATCGGGCAGCGCGGAGTACAACGCCGTCGCCGCCACCTGGACGGCCGTCAACGTCAACTGAGCCGAGTCCGGCGCCGGTTCCGGTGAGACCTCGGGCATGAGCCGAGCCCGGAACCGGGTCGGAACCGGGCCGGCCCGGGCCTGGACCGGATCAGGCCCGGGCCCGGGAAGGAGTCGAGGCCCCGCCGGGCCGTGGGTGCCGGCCGGCGGGGGAGTACGGCGGGAGCGACGGTGAGCGGACCACCGTCGCTCCCGCTGTATGGCGCCTGACGATACGTCAATTTTCCTTCTCGTGCAGCTTCGGAAGGGGTTCGCGGAACGGCCGGTGGCGGGCGGCGGAGCGCGGGGCGCGAAGTAGCACCTCCAGCGGGCCTCCGTACACCCAGAAAACTCGACCATCGCGGTGGTAGTGGACAACCCCCGGGAACGGCAGTGCACTTGGTTCCGGGTCGAACCCCCGGGTCCGTAGCGTCCCCGGCATGACGCTACTGAAGCAAAACCCGTCGAACGCCGTCCGATGGCGCGGCCTGCTGGTCTACCTGGTGCTCGCCTACGCCGGGATGTGGGCGGCTATGACACCACTGCTCGCCGGCGGCTACCGGCGCGCCGACGCCCGCGAGGAGGTCGGCGCCCTGGAACAACTCTGCATCGGGGCCGCCATGCTGGCCCCGGCACTGGCGGCCCTGCTCGTGGTCCGCTTCGTCGAGCGCGGCGGCGGGGTGCGGGAGGCGCTCGCGCTGCGGTGGCCCCGGCCGCGGGCCCGCGCGGTCCGGGCCTGTCTGCTGCCGCTCGGGGTGCTCGGCGGACTGACGGCCGCGACGCTGGTGCTCGGTGCGGTGGCGGGCGGCTACCCGTTCGCCGGCTTCGGATCGCTGGACGCCGGGCGGATCGGATCGTGGGCACTCCAGGGCTCGATCGGGATGCTGCTGTCGCTGCCGCTGTTCTTCGGTGAGGAGATCGGCTGGCAGGGCTTCCTCTTCCCCCGGTTGCTGCGACTGGGCCGGGGCGAGGGGCAGGACGGGGGCGAGGGGCAGGGCGACGGCCGGGGTGAGGGCGGAGGCGGTGGCGGTACGGCGGCCTTGGTCCGGGCGTACGTGCTCACCGGAACGGCCTTCGCGCTCTGGCACCTGCCGACGCTGCTGATGGGCGGCCAGTACCCGGGGCGGCCCTGGTACCTGGCGGTGCCCGCGCTGACGGTGAGCTGTGTGCTCGTCCTGCCGGTCTTCACCTGGCTGAGGCTGCGCTCGGGGTCGGTGGTCCCGGCGGTGCTGGCGCACGCCTTCGCGAGCAGCATGAGCGTGTCGATGGTGCGGGAATTCGCCGCCCCGGGCGCCGAGCTGGACCCGCTCACCATGTCGCTGGCCGGCTGGCCCGGCTGGATCGTCCTCGGCGGGTTCATGGCCTTCCTCGCGTGCACCGGGCGGCTGCGGCCGGGGCGGTACGGGCAGTGGTGACCGCCCGGGCGGCGGGCGGGTGACGGGTGACGGGTGACGGATAACGGATGACAGATTTCATCATCTGTTATCTGTCATCGGACATCTGTCGTCCGTCACCCGCCCGCCGGCGCCAGGTCCCTGCGGATCTCGTCCAGGATCAGCCCGGCGCCGGTGTAGCCGATGCCGAGCATCCACAGGCTGTCGTCCACGCCGAACACCCGCCCGCTGCGTACGGCGTCCAGGCCCTTCCAGAGCGCGCCCTCGGTGATCCTTCCCCGGTCCGACTTGGCCGCGTCCCCGTACACGGAGTAGAAGATGACGTCGGCCGCCGCCTGGTCCACCTGCTCGGGGCTGATCTCCATCGAGAAGCCGGGCTTGTCCTGGTTGGCGGGCCGGCCGAGCCCGAGGTCCTTGAACAGCGAGCCGACGAAGGTGTCGTTGAGGTAGAGCCTGGTCGGCGCGCCCGCCAGGAAGCGGGCCATCTCGACCCGGGTGGCCGCCGCCCTGGCCGGTCCGCCGAGTGCGGTCACGAGGTCCCGCAGCCTGGTCCGGTACGCCGCGTCCGCGGCCTCGGCCTCGGTCTGGCGGCCCAGTGCCTCGGCGTGCAGCCGGACGTTCTCCTTCCAGGTCGGGCCGGTGGTCCTGGAGAGCACCGTCGGCGCGATCTTCGAGAGCTCGTCGTAGCGCTTGTCGTCGCGGACCTGATTGCTCAGGATGAGGTCCGGCCGCAGTGCCGCGATCGTCTCCAGGCCGGGCTGGCCGATCGCCCCGACGGGCTTCGTCCCGGACAGCCGTTCCGCCGGCAGGTAGGCGGGGAAGGGGGCGCCCGCGGTGACGGTGGTGGCGCCGACCGGGCTGAGGCCGAGGGTGATCACCGAGTCCAGCGCATCGGTGTCCAGGACCACCACCCGGCTCGCCCGCGCCGGCACGGTGCTCTCGCCGCGCGCGTGCCGGACCGTCCGCGTTCCGCCTGCCGAGCCGCCGCCGGTCGGGCCTGCCGCGCCAGCACCCGGCGCCGGGGAGCCGGACCCGCAGGCGGTGAGCACGACCCCGGGGGCGAGCCCGGCGGCGAGGCCGAGGGCGGCGCGGCGGCTGAGCGGTCGGGGCATCGGCGGGTACCTCCAACGTGCGGGCGGGACGCGGGGATCCCTGCCCGGACAACGGCCCGGTTACGCCTCGGAGCCGTTCTCCCGTCGCTGGCGCAGGAGTTCGGTGTACTCGACGTGCACCCGTCGGTCCATGGCGAGGGCGAACTGGGCGTCCGCGACCGTACGCGCCAGCGGCCGGACCCGCAGGATGCGCTCGGTGAGCCGGGCCGCCGCGCCGGGCGGCAGCGGGGCGTCGGCGGCCAGCGCGCTGAGCAGGTGCTCGCTGACCACCTCGATGAAGATCTCGGCGATGGCGTCCACGTGCTCCTGGGTGCGCCGGCTGGCCTCCAGCACGGCCGAGAGCGGCACCCCCTCCGCCACCAGCTCCGTGGTGGCGTCCATCAGCCGGCGGCTGACGTGGGTGATGCCGTCCTCCTCGACGGTGATGTAGCCCTGGGCGATCGACTCGGCGGTGTTCTCCTCGGTGAGCTGGTCGCCGAAGGCGGTCTTCAGTTCGTCCCAATCCAGGCGCACCGGGGTCTCGTCGGACCACGGCGCGACGATCGCCGCCTCCAGCCCGATCAGCTCGGCGACGTCCCGCCCGCTCTCGCCGGCGCCGATCAGCTCGGCGATGCCGCCCAGGGTGTGGCCGCGTTCGAGCAGTTCGCCGATCATCCGCAGGCGGGCCAGGTGCTCCTCGCCGTACCAGGCGATGCGACCCTCCTTGCGGGGTGGCTGAAGCAGTTTGCGCTCGCGGTAGAAGCGCAGGGTGCGGGTGGTGATGCCGGCGGCCTCGGCCAGTTCCTCCACCCGGTACTCGCGTTTTCTGTCGCCCGCAGCAGCTCTGACCTTGTCCACGGCGATCAGCATAGGACCGCCGGCCCGGAAGGTTCCCCGAACCGGAGCCGTCGTGCTTCTTCCATCCGGTGTCAGCAAGGGCTACCCTGCCAACCATGCCAGTGATTACTGGCGCGATTGGCAGGGTCCCGGAGGTGAGCCCCCGGGAGGTTCCGGGGCCGCGACCCCGGGAGAGCGCGACGATCACCGTCCCACCCTCAGGAGGTTTGCCGCATGGCACCCAGCAGCAAGCGCCCCCGCTCCGGCGCGTCCGCAGCGACCGAAACCGCCGCTGCGCAGGAGCCCGTCCCGCACGTCCGGGTGGCGGTGATCGGCTCCGGCTTCGGCGGCCTCGGCGCCGCGGTCCGACTGCGTCGCGCCGGGATCACCGACTTCGTGGTGCTGGAACGGGCGGACTCCGTCGGCGGCACCTGGCGGGACAACAGCTACCCCGGCTGCGCCTGCGACGTTCCCTCGCACCTCTACTCCTTCTCCTTCGCGCCCAACCCTGACTGGCCGCGCAGCTTCTCCGGCCAGCCGGACATCCGCGCCTACCTGGAGAAGGTCGCGACCGTCTTCGGCCTCCGCCCCCACCTGCGCTTCAACGCCGAAGTACTGGAAGCCCGCTGGGAGAGCGAGCGGACCCGCTGGCGGATCACCACCTCGGCCGGCGAGTGGACCGCCGACGCCGTCGTCTCCGCCGCCGGACCGCTCGCCGACCCGCAGATCCCCGACCTGCCCGGACTGAGCGGCTTCCCCGGCAAGGTCTTCCACTCCTCCCGCTGGGACCACGACTTCGACCTGACCGGCAAGCGCGTGGCGATGGTCGGCACCGGCGCCTCCGCCGCCCAGATCATCCCGTCGATCCAGCCCAAGGTCGGCAAGCTGACGGTCTTCCAGCGCACCCCGGCCTGGGTGCTGCCCCGGCGCGACCGCGAGATCACCCAGCTGGAGAAGTGGCTGCACGGCCGCCTGCCGGTCACCACGAAGATCCGCCGCGGCACGCTCTTCGCCCTCCGGGAGATCCAGGTCGACGCCTTCGTGCGCCGCCCCGGACTGCTGCGCCTGGTCCAAGGACTCGCCGAGCGCCACATCGCCCAGGGCGTCCGCGACCCGGAGCTGCGCGCCAGGCTCACCCCGGACTACCGGATCGGCTGCAAGCGCATCCTGCTCAGCAACACCTACTACCCGGCCCTCGCGGCGGCCAACACCGAGGTCGTCTCCTCCGGCCTGCGCGAACTGCGCGGCTCCACCCTGGTCGCGGCCGACGGCAGCGAGCACGAAGTGGACGCCATCGTCTTCGGCACCGGCTTCCACGTCACCGACATGCCCATCGGCGCCCGGGTGTTCGGCGCCAACGGCACCAGCCTGGCCGAGGAGTGGAAGGACGGCATGGAGGCGCTGCGCGGCTCGACCGTGCACGGCTTCCCGAACCTCTTCTTCGTCATCGGGCCCAACACCGGCCTCGGCAACAGCTCGATGATCCTGATGATCGAGTCCCAACTGAACTACATGATCGACGCGTTGACCACGCTCGGCTCGATCGGTGCCGCCGCGATGCAGCCCACCGCGCGCGCCCAGCGGCAGTGGAACCTCGAACTCCAGCACCGGATGGACCGCACCGTCTGGACCACCGGCGGCTGCCTCAGCTGGTACCTCGACCCGAACGGCAAGAACACCGTGCTCTGGCCCGGCTCCACCACCTCGTTCCGCCGGGCCACCCGCAAGGTCGACCTCGGCGAGTACGAGCTGATCATGCGCGCCGCACCGGCCGCCACCCGCACCACCGCCCAGGAGGTCCCCGCGTGAGCGCCCGGCTGCCCGATGACTACGAACCGCCGCTTCCGGTGGAGGAGTTGAGCGTCCGGTCGGCGGACGGCATCCGGCTGCACGTCGAGGTGCACGGCCGGCCCGGAGCGCCCACCGTGGTGCTCGCCCACGGCTGGACCTGCTCGACCGCCTTCTGGGCCCTGGTGATCCGCCGACTGTCCGACCGCTACCGGGTGGTGGCCTACGACCAGCGCGGCCACGGGAACAGCGAGATCCCGCCGAGCCGGGCCCGCTACTCGACCCGGGCGCTGGCCGAGGACCTGTCCGCCGTACTCGCGCGGACCGTTCCGGCGGGCGAACGGGCCGTGCTCGCCGGGCACAGCATGGGCGGGATGACCATCATGGCCGCCGGCGGCCGTCCCGAGGTCGCCGACCGCACCGCGGCGGCCGTCCTGATCTCCACCGGGCCGGGCGACCTCGTGGCCGAACTCACCGTCCTGCCAACGGCCGTACGGCCCCGGGGCCTGCGGCGCTTCCTGCACCGGCAGCTGCTGCGCTCCCGGATGCCGCTCGGGCCGGTCTCGCCGGTCAGCCGGATGGCGCTCAAGTACGCGACCATGGGGCCCGGTTCGGCCGCCGGCCAGGTCGAGGCGACGGCCCGGATCGTGCACGCCTGCCCGACCGCCGTCCGCGCCAACTGGGCCGCGGTGCTGGACCGGTTGGACGTCCACGCCGGACTCGCCCGGCTCGCCGCTCCCACGGCGGTGGTGGTCGGCACCGGCGACCGGCTGACCCCGCCGGTGCACGCCCACCGGATCGTTGCCGAACTCCCGGACGCACAGGGGTTGTTGCTGCTGCCCGGGGTCGGCCACATGTCGCCACTGGAGCGCCCGGACGAGGTCGCCGCCGAGATCCACCGGATGGCCGCCGCGTACCTGGCGTCCGCGCCGGCCGGTGCTGCTTCGGCCGGTGCCGCTCCGGCCGGTGGTGCTCCCGCCGGTGCTGCTTCCGCTTCCGCCGATGAGAGGACCGCCGTCGTATGAACGCCATCCCGCCGTTGTCCGCGCAGGTCGTCGTCGTCACCGGGGCCGCGCGCGGCGTCGGTGCGTCGCTGGCCCGCAAGCTCGCCCGGCGCGGGGCCAAGGTCGCCCTGCTGGGACTGGAGCCGGAGGAGCTGAAGGCCGCCGCCGCGCAGTGCGGGCCGTCCGCGAGCAGCTGGGAGGTGGACGTCACCGACCTCGACGCGCTGGAGGACACCGCCCGGCGGATCAAGGAGCACTACGGTCGGATCGACGCCGTCGTCGCCAATGCCGGGATCGCCATCGGCGGTCCGCTGACCGACAGCGACCACAAGGCGTTCAGCCGGGTCATCGAGGTCAACCTGCTCGGCAGCGTGGCCACCGCGCGGGCGTTCCTGCCGGCGCTCGCCGAGAGCCGCGGCTACCTGCTCCAGATCGCCTCGCTCGCGGCGCTGACCCCTGCGCCGCTGATGAGCGCGTACTGCGCCAGCAAGTCCGGGGTGGAGGCCTTCGCCCACTCGATCCGTGCGGAGGTGGCCTACCAGGGGGTCAAGGTCGGTGTCGGGTACCTGAGTTGGACCGACACGGACATGGTGCGCGGGGCCGATCAGGACGCCGTGCTGAAGCAGATGCGCTCCCGGCTGCCGTGGCCGGCGAACAAGACGTATCCGTTGGAGCCCGCGGTGGACCGGATCGTCGCCGGGATCGCCCGCCGGTCCGCCCACGTCTACGCGCAGGCCTGGCTGCGCGGGATGCAGCCGGTCCGCTGGCTGCTGCCGTCCCTGATCGCGGTGGTCGGCTCCCGGGATGTGGCCCGGCTCGCCCCTCAGCTCGCCGCCACCGCGGCGAGCCGCCTGCGCGCCGTCGGCGCGGGGGGTGCGGCGGACACCGCGGTCCGGGGGAGCCGGAGCGGGGCGGGCGACTGACGGGTGGGCACTGAGAGGCGACGGCCAGCGGCGGACAGCTGACAGCCGACGGACGACAGCGAACAGATGACGGACGACGGCTGACAGATTTTGAAATCTGTCAGCTGTCAGTCGTCAGCCGTTCGCCGCTCACCCGCCCCCTCCGCGATCCCCGCCAGCGTCTCCAGCGCCCGCGCGAGCACCGGCAGCGGCGGGGAGGCGAGCCCGACCCGGACGGCGGAGGGCGAGCGCCGGGGGTCGACGGCGAAGGCCGCCGCGGGCGTGACCGAGATCCCGGCACGCGCCGCCTCAGCGACGAAGGCCTCCGCCCGGCGGCCCGTCGGCAGCTCCCACCACAGGTAGTACGAGCAGGGGTCGGACCGCAGCCGTCGTCCCGTCAGCACCTCACGTGCCAGCAGCTGCCGGGCCCTCGCGTCGGCCCGCTTCGCCGCCTCCACCGCGGCCAGCGTGCCGTCCCCGATCCAGCGCACCGCCGCCTCCAGCGCGAAGCCGCTCGGCGTCCACCCGCCCGAGCGCAGCGCCCCCGCCACCCGCTCGCGCAGCGCCGCCGGGACGACCGCGAACCCGGTGGTCAGTCCCGGGGCGAGCCGCTTGGAGAGGCTGTCCACGAGCACGGTGCACTCCGGTGCGAGCGCGGCCAGCGGCGCGAGCTCGGGCCGCAGGAAGGACCAGATGGCGTCCTCGACCACCGGCAGGTCGAGCCGTCGCAGCACCGCGACGAGTGCCACCGCCCGCTCCTGCGGCAGGCTCGCGCCGAGTGGGTTCTGCAGGCGCGGCTGGACGTACACCGCGCGCAGCGGCCCGGCCCGGTGGGCGGCGGCCACGGCCTCCGGCAGCAGCCCGTGCTCGTCCACGGCCAGCGGCACCAGCACGATGCCCAGCCGGTCCGCCACCGCCTTGACCACCGGATAGGTCAGCTCCTCCACGCCCAGCCGCTGCCCGGGCGGCACCAGCGCGGACAGGGCCCCGGCGATGGCCTGCCGCCCGTTGCCGGCGAACAGCAGTCGCTCCGCCCCGACCTCCCAGGAGCCGGCCGACGCCAGGCCCGCGAACGCCCGCCGGGCCGCGACCGTCCCGGCCGCGCCGACCGGCCGCAGTGCGTCGCCCAGCGCGTCCGGACGCAGCAGCGGCGCCAGGGCGCCCGCCAGCAGCTCGGCCTGCCCGGGGACGGAGGGGTAGTTGAGCTCCAGGTCCACGGGGGCGGCGGCCGGCTCCGCGAGCGGCACCCGGGCGCCGTCCGGTGCGCGCCCGGCCCGGACGAACGTCCCGCGCCCGACCTCCCCGACGGTCAGCCCGCGCCGGGCCAGTTCCCGGTAGACGCGTCCGGCGGTCGAGTTGGCGATGCCGCGGCTGCGCGCGAAGGCGCGCTGGGTGGGCAACTGCTGACCGGGCCGCAGCCGCCCGTCGGCGATCTCGGCGGCGATCCGGTCGGCGATCAGGCGGTAGTCGTCCATCGGCGGTCGGCCTCCAGAGGTCGGACGGGCCCAGGCAACGGCCCCACGCGCCGGCCCTGGGCCACATTGCACCGAGTGCAAAGTCATCATTGCATCGACCCGATGGTTCGTCCTAGCCTCCTCGCATGGAAGCGTTGACATCGGCCGTGGACGGCCGGGCCGTACTCGGGATCGCCGCCGTGGCCCTGGGCATGGTGCTGTCGCCCGGGCCCAACATGATCTACCTGGTCTCGCGCTCGATCGCGCAGGGCCGCCGGGCCGGGCTGGTCTCGCTGACCGGGGTCGCGACCGGCTTCCTGGTCTACCTGGTCGCGGTGACGGCGGGAGTGGCCGCGGTGTTCTCCGTGGTGCCCGCCCTCTACACCGCGATCAAGCTGGCCGGCGCCGGGTACCTGCTCTGGCTGGCCTGGAAGGCGGTCAAGCCGGGCGGCACGGCGGTCTTCGCCCCGCAGCAACTGCCGCCGGACCCGCCGCGTCGACTGTTCGCGATGGGATTCCTGACCTGCCTGCTCAACCCCAAGATCGCCATCATGTACATCTCGCTGCTGCCCCAGTTCGTGGCCCCGGAGCGCGGCCACGTCGCCGTGCAGAGCCTGCTGCTGGGCCTGGTCCAGATCGCGATCGCGATCACCGTCAACGGCCTGATCGCGGTGAGCGCGGGCAGCATCGCCGCCTTCCTCAACCGCCGCCCCGGCTGGCTGCGGATCCAGCGCTACGCGATGGGCACCGTCCTCGCCGTCCTCGCCGTGCGCATCGCCGCCGACCGCGCCAAGGCCGTGGCGGTCTGAAGCCATGGTGCTCCGAGGCCGCAGCGGTCCAGGTGCGAGGTGCGGGGTGCGGGGTGCGGGGTGAGGAGCGTTACGTGCTGCGGCCGGTGACGGTCCGCAGCACCTCGTACCCCGCCTGGACGAAGCATCCGCCGCGCTTCGGGCCGGTGTTGGCGAGGGCCGCCACGGCGGTCGCGCCCGTCGGAGAGAACCCGACGAAGGCGGTGAACCCGCGGGTCGCGCCGGTGTGGAAGTACAGCTCGCGCCCGCCCGAGCGGCGGTGGTTCCACACCAGGCACAGCTCGTCGGGGGAGTGCGGAAGCCGCAGCCTGACCCGTTGGACCTCGGCCAGTGGCTTCGCCAACTCGCCGTCCTCCTGGCCGAGATGGGCCTGGAGGTAGCGCAGCAGGTCGCTTCCGCTGGCTCGCACCGCGCCCGCGCCCGGCAGCCCGGGGATCCGCCAGGTCGGCATCGCCCGTCCACGCCGGTAGCCGGTCGCCCGGCTCGGCACGTCCGGTACATCCGGTACGTCCGGCGAGTCCGGCGCGCATGTGGTGGCATCGAGTCCCAGTGGCCCCAGGATCCGCTTGGCGAGCAGCTCCCCGTACGGCAGTCCGCCTGTCTCGGCCAGCAGTCGCCCGAGCAGTCCGACCCCGTAGTTGGAGTACCGGTACATGCTGCCGGGCCTGCCGCGCACGGTGGTTCGGGCCAGGGCTGCTCTCAACCGCTCGTCGCCGAACGCCGCGTACGGGTTGGTCTGCCAGGTCGGCACGGCTCCGGAGAGCAGTCCGGGCGGCAACCCGGGCAGCCCCGAGGTGTGGGTGGCGAGGTGCAGCAGCCGGATCGGCTCGGGGGAGCGGACGGTCATCGGATGCCAGTCGGGCGGCAGTCGGTGTTCGACCGGGTCGTCGAGGGCGAGTTCGCCGCGCGTGGCCAGGTCGGCGAGCAGCAGCGCGGTGAACGTCTTGCTGACCGAGCCGAGTTCGAAGACGGTGTCCGGGGTGCATGGTGCCGCCCGCCCTCGCGCGAGGCGCCCGAAGCATCGCACGTCCTCATGCCCTTCGCGCGCCACGGCCACGGTGACCGCTGTCGCGTACGGCGCGGCCGCCCGCACTGCCGCACGGACGGCCGTGTCGAGTTCGTTCATGCGGCCGCGATGTCGGCGGTGTCGGCGCCGTCCGCGCCGCCGAGTGCCCGGGAGAGTGCGACCGTCGAGGCCACGACCGCGACCACGGCGGTGTGTTCGTGTGCGCGGATGGCCAACTCCTCGTCGTCCTCGATCGGTTCGTTGTCCCGGGGCACCAGGCCGTCCGCCCGCTGCACCGAGGCCAGGGCCTCCCAGCCGGACCGCCCGGTGATGGGTTCCCCGATGCACGAGTCGACGATCAGCAGCTCGCCGACCAGGTCCCACTCCCCGATCTCCAGCCAGATGTCGAGCCAGACCGGCAGCCAGTCGCGCAGGTAGTCCCGCATCGGTTCGGGCAGGTCCTGGGGTCGGGCGCCCCAGTCGGTGAGGTGGAAGACGGTGTGGGTGACCTGGTAGGCGGTGGACCAGGAGACGGTCCAGGGTTCGGGGAGCGCGCCGAGCCAGGTGCGGGCGGCGAGCGTGGCCCAGTCCGGCCGGTGGCTGAGTCCGATGATCCGACGCGCGTTGGCCACGGCCAGCTGCCGGCTGCCCTGGATCTCGACGGCGTGCACGGCCCGCAGCCGGCTGAGTGATTCGAGCAACTCCTCCAGTGCGGCGTGCCGGTGGCCGATCCGGGCGAAGTGGGCGTACGTCTCCAGTGGGTCCGTGATGGTGACATACCGCAGCTGGCGCTCGTAGAGCATGTCGCCCTCACGCAGCTGGCCCCAGGCGGTCGTGAGGAGGTCGCGCGCGGCATGGATGTCGTGCGGTCCGGCGACCCCGTCGCGCAGCACCAGGGAGGAGGCCATCGCGACCTCGCAGAGCGGCTTGTAGATGTCGTCCGGTTCGGAGAGGTTGATGACGCTGTTGTCCGCGAACTTGCCGTAGCTGCCCTGGTACGACGTGTGCAACCAGGACAGCGCGCGGGTGCCGAGCTGTTGGGCCATGGTGAGCGTCTGGGTGTCGGTCATGCCGGGCTTCCCTCCAACAGGCGCTGGGCGACGGCGAGTTCGAGGCGCGTCCGGACGGCTCCGATGCCGACCAGGCGGCTCCGGTCCAGGACCGGTTCGACCTCGAGCCGTGGCGGGAGCCCCTCGGCGCTCGTCCAGGCGAGCCAGCGGGCGAGCCGTACGGCGGTGGTGAAGTCCCGTCGGAGCATGGAACGGACGGTGCCGTGGGCGAGGTGCAGGGTGCCGGAGCGGGCGGCGTCGTGCACCGGACCGTCCAGTCCGGGCAGTGCGAGCACGGACAACTGCGCCATCCGTACCGACCAGGACTGCCAGCCCAGGTCGGCCGGTCCGGGCAGGGGGGAGGGCGGTGAGGCCGGTGCGGCGTCCCCGTGCGGTGTGCGGGCGAGCAACCGGTCGATCGCCCAGTCCTGCCAGTCGATGACCAGCGCGGCCTCGGCGGATGCCGGTGCCGGGGCGGGGAAGGCCCGTCGGGCCTCGGCGAGCAGCGCGGCGGTGGGTCCGTCGGGCTCGGCCCCGGCGAGCAGTTGCGGGGTGAAGAGGTCGGCGCCGAGCACGCGCACCGCGGCCAGCAGCGGGCGGGGCGCGGCGGTGTCCGGGTCCGCGAGTGCGGCCGCACCCCCGGCGCCCCGGAGGGCGTCGAGGGTCCGGCCGGCCACCCGCTCGACCGCCGCGGCGTACTCGTCACGGAGAGGGGTTTCGGCGAACGGCATGGTGGTGAGCTACTCCTTCAGGAGACTCGGGATGGGCGCGGGGACCCCAGGGGCGCACGGCCCGGTGGGGCGGGGGGCCCGGCTACCGGATCGGCTTCTCCTTCGGTCCCTTCGGGGAGAGCAGGACCAGGCCGAGCAGGAGCAGGAGCCCCGCGGCCTCGGGCGAGTACGTGGGCGCGTCGGACACGACGGCCTCTTCCTCCACCATCAGGCTCGCGAGTGTCTCGGCCTCAAGCGTCGCGCTGCGTGACGTCGTTGCCGTTCCGGTCCGGAACTGAGTAAGCATCAGAAGTGCCTCCTCGTCTGGATTTCACCGCCCGGTCGGACGATGCCCCCGTTCGACAGTACGAGCACCTCCGGTGACCTGCATCCGCAGCCCGCTGAGCTGGGGCATCGCCCTGGATGTGGGCCCTGTCGCGGCGAGTCGGTACGGTCGGGGCATGACCACAGCCTTGATCACCGGCGCGACCGCCGGCATCGGAGCCGCCTTCGCCCGCCGGCTCGCCCGCAGCGGCTACCAGCTCGTGCTGGTGGCCCGGGACACCGAGCGCCTGGAGCGCGCAGCCGCCGACCTGCACGGCAGGTACGGCATCGAGGCGGAGGTGCTGACCGCCGACCTCGCGACCGACGAGGGCATCGGCGCCGTCGAGGCCCGGCTCGCCGATGCCGCCCGCCCGGTGGACCTCCTGGTCAACAACGCCGGCTTCGGCAACAAGGGCGCCTTCGGCACGGTTCCGCTCCAGGACGAGCTGGCCATGCTGAAGGTGCACATCGAGGCGATCCTGCGGCTGACCACGGCCGCCCTGCCCGGCATGCGGGAGCGCGGCCGCGGTGCGATCGTCAATGTGGCCTCGGTGGCGGCCTTCCTGCCGCGCGGCACGTACGGCGCCAGCAAGGCCTGGGTGGTGAGCTTCACCCAGGGCGTGCTGCGCGACCTCGGCGGTACGGGCGTGCGGATGATGGCGCTCTGCCCGGGCTTCACCCGGACCGAGTTCCACCAGCGGGCCGGCATGGGTACCGGCAACATCCCGTCCTGGTCCTGGCTGTCCGCCGAGCGGGTGGTGGACGAGGCGATGCGCGACCTGGCCCGCGGCCGGGCCGTGTCCGTGCCGGGCAAGCGGTACAAGGCCGCCGTGGCCATCGCGCGGGTGCTGCCCTCCGGCAAGCTCGGCGGGGTCTCCTCGAAGGCGGCGCGCACCTACCGGACCAACTGACGACCGGGGCGGTCGGGCGGTCGGGTGGTCGGGTGGTCTGGCTCGGCGCCCGGCCGGTCGGGCAGTCGGGCGCGGATCGGCGGGAGCCGAGGAATAGAGCAACCCTCACTATTAGCTTGTCTAACTATGAGCTATCCTCGCTATGCTGACCCCAGCCCGACCGTCCGCCCGACCGTCCCACCCAGGGAGGCCCGTCCTTGAGGCCCACCGCCATCGACTGGACCCCGCCCGAGCGTGCCGAGGGCGATCCCCGCCCCTCGGCCGAGTGGCGCCGCATCCTCGCGCTCTTCCGCCCGTACCGGGGCCGCCTGACCGTCGTCGGGCTGCTGGTGGCCGCCTCCGCGGTGGTCTCGGTCGTCTCCCCGTTCCTGCTCAGGGCCGTCCTGGACATCGCCATCCCGCAGGGCCGCACCGGGCTGCTCAGCCTGCTCGCGCTCGGGATGATCCTGACCGCCGTGGTGAACAGCGTCTTCAACGTCCTCCAGACGCTGATCTCCACCACCGTCGGCCAGCGCGTGATGCACGACCTGCGCACCTCCGTCTACGGCCACCTCCAGCGGCAGTCGCTGGCCTTCTTCACCCGAACCCGCACCGGCGAGGTGCAGTCCCGGATCGCCAACGACATCGGCGGCATGCAGTCCACGGTGACCTCCACCGCGACCAGCCTGGTCTCCAACCTGACCGCGGTGGTCGCCTCCGTCGTCGCCATGGTCGCGCTCGACTGGCGGCTGACCGTCGTCTCGCTACTGCTGCTCCCGCTGTTCGTCTGGATCAGCCGCCGGGTCGGCCGGGAGCGCAAGAAGATCACCACCGAGCGGCAGAAGCAGCTGGCCGCGATGAGCTCGGCGGTCCAGGAGTCGCTCTCGGTCAGCGGCATCCTGCTCGGCCGCACGATGGGCCGCTCCGGTTCGCTGGCCCGGGAGTTCACCGACCAGTCCGACCGGCTCGCGGACCTGGAGGTGCGGGCCGGCATGGCCGGGCGCTGGCGGATGAACACCATCATGATCGTGATGGCCGCGATGCCCGCGCTGATCTACTGGGCTGCCGGGCTGACCTCCGCCGCCGGCGCGCCGATCGTCTCGGTCGGCACCCTGGTCGCCTTCGTCACCCTCCAGCAGGGCCTCTTCCGCCCGACCGTCAGCCTGCTCTCCACCGGCGTGGACGTGCAGACCTCCCTGGCGCTCTTCCAGCGCATCTTCGAGTACCTCGACCTGCCGGTGGAGATCGACGAGCCGGCAGACCCGGTCACCCTGACGGGCATCCGCGGCGAGGTCCGCTTCAAGGACGTCGACTTCCGCTACGACCCGGAGCAGGAGCGCCCGACCCTGGCCGGCGTCGACCTCACCGTCCCGGCCGGGAGCTCGCTGGCCGTGGTCGGCGAGACCGGCTCGGGCAAGACCACCCTCAGCTACCTCGTGCCGCGGCTGTACGACGTCACCGACGGGCAGGTCACCCTGGACGGCGTGGACGTGCGCGAACTGTCCTTCGACACCCTGGCCCGAGCGGTCGGCGTGGTCTCCCAGGAGACCTACCTCTTCCACGCCTCGGTCGCCGAGAACCTGCGCTTCGCCAAGCCCGGCGCCGACGACGCGGAACTGGTCGAGGCCGCCCGGGCCGCGCAGATCCACGACACCATCGCCGCCCTCCCGGACGGCTACGACACCCTCGTCGGCGAGCGCGGCTACCGCTTCTCGGGCGGCGAGAAGCAGCGCCTCGCGCTGGCCCGGACGATCCTGCGCAACCCGCCGGTGCTGATCCTCGACGAGGCCACCAGCGCGCTCGACAACCGCACCGAGCGCGCCGTCCAGCAGGCCGTGGACACCCTGGCCGCCGGCCGCACCACGATCACCATCGCACACCGGCTCTCCACCGTCCGCGCCGCCGACCAGATAGCCGTCCTGGACCACGGCGAGGTGGTCGAACTCGGCACCCACGAGGAGCTGGTGGCGCTGGACGGCCGGTACGCGGCGCTGCTGCGCCGGGAGGTGCCGGAGGCCGCCGGGCAGCCCGAACCGGCCGTGCTCGGGCGCGTGTGACGACCCGGGGCGCGGGTGCGGGCGCGGGTGTGCGCGCCGGTGACGGACGCGGCGGTGACGGACGCTGCGGTGACGGACGCGGCGGTCAGGCCGCCTTCGGCACCTCGTTGTAGCTCTCCGCGACCTCCTGGCCGGAGAGCCGCTGGATGGCCGCCATGACCTCGTCGGTCACCTGCCGACGGGCCTTCAGCGAACGGGCCTGCCCGTGCAGCTCGTCGAAGTGCAGCGGCTCGCCGAAGCGGACCGTCACCTTCTTCAACCGCGGGATCCGCTTGCCCACCGGCAGGATCTGCTCCGGACCCTCCAGCGCCACCGGCACGACCGGCACGCCCGCGGTCAGCGCGAGCCAGGCGACGCCCGTCTTGCCCCGGTAGAGCCGGCCGTCCAGCGAGCGGGTGCCCTCGGGGTAGATGCCGAAGGCCTTGCCGTCCTCCAGGATCTCCAGCGCCGACTCCAGCGAGGCCTGAGCGGAACGGTAGGTGCCGCGCTCGACCGGCACGGCTCCGATGGCCTCGAAGAAGTCCTTGGAGAGCCGGCCCTTGAGCCCGGTGCCGGTGAAGTACTCGGCCTTCGCGAGGAAGTGGACCCGGCGCGGGGCGGTCAGCGGGATCACCACGCTGTCGATGAAGGACAGGTGGTTGCTGGCCAGGATCACCCCGCCCTTGCGCGGCACGTTCTCGATTCCCTCGATGGCCGGCCGCCAGATCCCCCGCGAGACCGGTTTCAGCACCAACTTGGTGACGAGGTCGAGCACGATTCCCTCCCTGGACGAACGACCGCCCGGGAGGAGCCCGGGCCTGCAATCAGATCCGCAGACTACGACACCCACCCCCGCGCACGTCCACTCCCGGCGACCGTGGCGCGCGCCACGGCCGGGTAGGGTACGGCCGTCCGAACCGAGCGACACCCCGCAGTACCCAGGAGGGCACGATGGAGACCACCGAGGCGATCAAGGCCTTTTTCGACCGTTTCGACAAGGACGGCGACGGCAGGATCACCCCGGCCGAGTACGCCCTGGCCGCCAACGAGATGGGCGACCACGACGTCACCATCTCGATGGCCGAGGCGCTGATCCACAGCATGGACACCAACCACGACGGCGTCCTGACCTTCGAGGAGTTCCTGGCCGCCCGCCGGCGCTGAACCCGCGCCGACGGGGCCGGTCGCCGTACCGGCGGCACCGGCCCCGTCCGGACGCCCCCGCTGTTCTCCGCGGGGTCCGCCGCAGGGGCCGCTACTCCTCCACCGGGAACACCCGGCGCACCACCCGCTCCGAGGCCCCGCCGTCGTCCCAGACGCAGAACTTCGCCCGGAACCGCGCCCGCGCCGCCGGCTCCGGGTCGCCCGCCAGCAGCGCCCGCGCCAGCCCGTCCGCGTCCACCGTGACCGCGCCCGGCGGCTCCGCGAACAGGTCGAAGTAGACGCCGCGTTCCCGCTGGTACTCCTCCCAGTCCGGGGCGAAGATCACCACCGGCCGGTCCAGCACCGTGTAGTCGAACATCATCGACGAGTAGTCCGTCACCAGCACGTCCGCCGCGAGGTAGAGGTCCTCGACGGTCGGGTGCGCCGAGACGTCCACGATCCGCGCCGATTCCGTGCCGGCCGCCGACAGGTCGCCCGGGCCGTCGGTGTGGAAGTAGTGGGTGCGCACCAGCAGCGTGAAGTCCGGGCCCAGCCTCCGGGCCAGCGCCGCCACGTCCAGCAGCGGCACGTAGCCGCCCTTGCTGCCGCGGTGGGTCGGCGCGTAGAGCACCGCCCGGGTGTCCGGCCGCAGCCCGAGCCGCTCGCGCATCTCCCGGACCTCGTCCGGAGCGGCGTTCGCCAACCGGTCGTTGCGCGGGTATCCGGTGTCCAGCATCTCGTACCGGCCCGGGAAGGCGCGGGCGAAGTGCCCGCTGGTGTGCGGGTTGGGGGAGACCAGGAAGTCCCAGCGGTCGACGGCCTCCTGGAGCAGCTCGAAGTCCATCCCCTCGGCCGCCGCCGGGTGGTCGCGCAGGTCCATGCCCATCGCCTTGAGCGGGGTGCCGTGCTGGGTCTGGACGTGCACCGTGCCCGGCCGCTTCGTCATGGTGCGGGGGAAGTTGACGTTGTTGACGAAGTACTTGGCGGTCGCCATCGCCCTGAGGTAGGCGGGGGTGTTGACGATCACGTGCGGAACCCCGGGCGGCAGCGCGGCGGCCTGGGCGCGGTTCTCCACCACCCACACGCCCCGGATCCGCGGGGCAAGTTCCTTCGCCTTCTCGTAGATCGCCGCCGGGCTGCACGCGTAACCCCGGTGCCAGTAGGCGGCGTAGACGGCGAGGTTCTCGTCCAGCGGCAGCCGGCGGAACGCGTTGTACGCGGTGAACCGGGCGCCGCTGCGCATCCCCTTCTTCACCGCGGGCGCCACCGCCCTTGCCCCGCGCTTGAGTTCGCGCGGCAACCGCCCGGTGCGGCGCAGCTCCGCGTAGGCGATCCGGGCGCCGCGGGCGGCCAGCCGGTACTGCACGCCGCGCACCCCGCCGGGGAAGCGGTAGCCGGCCGGGCGGTGGCGGTCGAAGTGCCGGGCGATCCGCCGGAAGAAGTCCTTGCGCAGGTCGGCGGGGACAAGCCCGGGGGTGTCGTAGACGTTCAGCGCCTGGCGGACGGTCCGGTCGAAGACCAGGGTGCGCAGCGGGTCCGGGACCGGCCGGCCGGGGCGGTCCGGGCGGTCCAGGAAGGCGAAGATCGCGTCGTACTGGGCGAACACGTCCGCATGCTTGGGGGAGGAGGTGGCGGTGATCGCGCCGTCCCGGCCGCGCCGGTAGAAGTAGCAGGGGCGGTCGAGGTAGCGCAGCCGCTCGGCGGCCAGCAGCGCCGGGTAGGTGACCGAGATGTCCTCGTAGTAGCCGCGGCCGAAGGAGACGCCGAGGCTGTCCAGGAAGGCGCGGCGGAACAGCTTGTTCCACACCGACATCACGGTCTGGAACAGTGCCGGGTGCTCGGCCAGGGTGCAGCCCTCGACCAGCGGGGAGCCGGCCAGCACGTGGTGCCAGGGGTTGGGCTCGGTCCCGCCGTCCGGGTAGACGTGGGTGAAGTCGGTGATCAGCACGTCGGCGGGGGTCTCCCGGCGGCGCTCCTGCGTCAGCTCGTCCAGCAGCGCGCCGACCGTCCCCTCGGGCACCCAGTCGTCGCTGTCCACGAACCAGACGTACTCGCCGCGGGCCTGCGGCAGGGCGGCGGTGCGGGCGCCGCCGAGGCCCTGGTTCTCGGTGAGGTGCAGCACCCGCAGCCTGCTGTCGCGGGCCGCGTAGACGTCCAGGATCGCGCCGGAGCCGTCGGGGGAGAGGTCGTCGACCGCGATCACCTCGAAGCGGGTCTCCGCGGCGGGGGTGTCGCCGAGGAGCGAGTCGAGGCAGTGCGGGAGGTACCGCTCCACGCCGTGGACCGGGAGCACGATGCTGAGGAGGAGGGACACGCTGGCCGAGTGTACCGATCCACCGGGTGCCACCTGCGCGGACGTCCGGTGCGGGGCTTCCGGGGTGGTGGCCGGGGCGGTGACCGGGGGTGGCAGTGGTGGTGGGGCGGCTCGCGGCAGGGGCCGTGGTGCACCCGGAACCGCCGGTGCCGGGCCCCTTGCGGGGCGGCACCGGCAGTCAGGTGGCGGTCCGGCCGACCCTCGACGGCCGACCGCCGGTCCGGGCACCGCGCGAGCCGGGCCGCCGCAGCGTCGAGGCGGCCGGGCAGTGGCTCGCGGGAGCCGGAGTTCTTCATAAATCGAACACACGCTTGGGTGCGGTGCGGGCACTGGCGTGTGCAATCAGATACTGCTTGGAGGTTCGGCGGGAGTCAATCCCTCGAATGTGTTCACTTCCTGAAGTCGGTCGGTCACGGTGTCGGCCGGCGCCCGGTTCGGCCGGGCCGTGCACGGATCGGGTGCGGCGAACGCCCCCCGATGATCGCTTTGTCGATGTGGCGGCCGTCTCCCGGCTGTCCCCTATATGGCGGCGCGGGCGGGGCGCGGGTGAGGTGCGGGTTGGGCGCGGGCGGGCCGTTGGTGGGGTGCGGGCGGGCCGCGGGGCCCGGTTCCGCAGGGGCGCCGCCGTGCGCCGGGCGCGTGTCGTGCGTGTGCCGTGCGTACGGTTGCCGCACCTCGCCTGCCGGACCGGGTGACGGACGGCCGGTCGTGCACCATCATTGATGCCTAGTCGTGACCGGCCTGGTGGCCCCTGGTGCTTCGTCAGTTGACGCCGCACGATACGGTGGCACAACACCAAGGACGGTTGCGCGAAGGCCGTCCTTCACGGATAGTCTTCGCCTCACGGCCCTGGCGCCTCGTAGGGGTGGGAAAAACTGATGGAACACATGCAAGTGCGGACTCGGCCCCGCGTGCCGGCGATCCAGTGCGGTGTCGGCACGACCGGCCGCCGGATCGACCGACACCTGGCCGTGCTCGGCGCGCCCGCACTCCCGGCGGTGGACACCGCCGAAGCACTCGGGTTGATAAGGGAGCTCACGCCGCGCGGCGCCGAGGCCCCGACGACCCGTCGTCGCCACACCAGGATCTCGCTGCTGACGCCGCTGCGTCGGTTGCGGCGGAGCCTCTTCGGCGGGCGCGGCTAGTTCGACCGGCGCGGTACGGGTCCCTCCCCGCCGCCCGGTCGGGAACCGACCCGGTGGACCGTCCGGTCCACCGGGTCTTCGGTGTGTCCGGACGATGTCCCGGGTTCGGGCCCGGCGGGGCTCGGTGAAGGCCTCGGTGAAGGCCCGGGGTGGGGGCTCCGGCGCGTGCCGCGCCGTCCGGGTGATGTGGTCTGAACCTTTCACCCTACGCGAGTTCGCCTCCCCGGCGCGGCGAGTCGGCGAGGGAGTACGCCCGGCCCGCTGACCTGGGACAGGATGGCGCCATGGCGGACAACAACCACTCCACCCGGACCGGCTCCTTCCCGGACACCACCTTCCAGAGCGGCACCATCGAGATCACCACCGGCAACCGCGAGGTCGCGCTCGACATCACCGACCGCTGCGCCGCGTTCCTCGACGAACGGGCCACCGGGCGCGACGGCCTGCTCAACATCTTCGTCCCGCACGCCACCGCGGGGATCGCGGTGCTGGAGACCGGCTCCGGCAGCGACGACGACTTCCTCGCCACCCTGCGCGACCTGCTCCCGGCCGACGACCGCTGGCGCCACCGGCACGGCAGCCCCGGCCACGGCCGGGACCACGTGGTGCCCGGCCTGGTCGCCCCGCACGCCACCCTGCCGGTCCTCGGCGGCCAACTGGCCCTCGGCGTCTGGCAGTCGGTGGTGCTGATCGACACCAACGGGGACAACCCGCGCCGGACCGTCCGGCTGTCCTTCCTCGGCTGACTTTGGCGCGGTGCGCGGGGGGCGCGCCCCGCCCGGGCGGGCTCGGTGGTCCGGGCGGGTTCGGCGGGCTTCACGACTCAGCGGACGTGCGAGGCCACCGCGGCGAGGTAGCGCTCGATCGCCAGGTGCTGGCAGAGCAGCGCCACCGGGCGGCCCAGCCTGGCGTACCAGGCGGACAGCCGGGAGAATGCGGTGACCTCGAACCACACCTCGCCGTCGGCGTCCATCGACACCAGGAACGCCTCCTCGCCGCGCTCGGGGTGCCCGGGGAGGGTTCCGTACCCGAACCCGATCCGGTCCGGCTCGTCCACCGTCCACACCACCCGGCAGGGGATCACCAGACGCGGCCGCCGGCTCCCCGGCAGGTTCAGTCGCAGCAGCACCGTCCCGCCCTCCCGGGCCGGGCCGGCGGGGTACACCGCGAAGCCGGTGCCCAACTGGCTGCCCCAGCCGAGCACGTACCGGCCGGCCCGCTCCAGAACCTCCGCGCCGCGCCCCAGGTGGACCCGCCGCCGCAGGTGGGCGTAGCCGTCCGGCAGCCGTCCGCCCCCGCCCCGGGTGGCGCCCACCTCGGGGTACGACGGGGCGGTGGCGTGGGCGGCGAGGAGACGTCGGTGCAGGTCGGTGGGCATGCCGGTCACGGTAGCCGCCGGGCGGGAGGGGACCTGCGGCGGGGCGGGGCGGGTTTCAGTGAACGGCCTTCAGCGAACGGTCTTCAGCGAACAGATTTCAGATGACGGATTTCAGCGAACGTTTTCTGAAATCTGTTCGCTGTCATTCGTCCGCCGGGGCGCTCGGGCCGACTCGGCCGGGGCCGAGCCTGTTGCAGCTCAGCGGGGAGCGGAGTAGGAAGGCGGCATGAACGACACCGGTACGAACCAGGAAGCGGCCGTCTGCGAACTCGTGTCCGAGGGCGGCGCGGAGGCGGCGCTGCGGCACGACCCGGAGGCGACCGGGCCGCGCGCCGACTGCGTGCTGTGCGGGGAACCGACCGAACTGCCCGCCGACCGGCCCGGCAGCACCCTCTGCCCGGTGTGCGCCTGGCAGCAGGCGCAGCGGATCGCCTGCTCGGGCTGATCCACGGCCGACCCCGGACTCCCCGGGGTCGGCCTACGCGTCCTCCCGCCCGGCCAGCGCCAGGGTCGAGCCGCGCCGCCCCTTGCGGACCAGCAGCTGGGCGGGGATGCGGCTGCGCAGGTCGGCGACGTGGCTGACGATGCCGACCGCGCGGTCCCGCTCGCGCAGGCCGTCCAGGACGTCCATGACCTCCTCCAGGGCCTGCTCGTCGAGGGTGCCGAAGCCCTCGTCGATGAAGAGGGTGTCCAGCGGCATGCCGCCGGCCTCGTCGGTGACGACGTCGGCCAGTCCCAGGGCGAGGGAGAGCGAGGCGAAGAAGCTCTCGCCGCCGGAGAGGGTCGCGGTGTCCCGCTCGGTGCCCGTCCACGCATCGACCACCCGCAGGGCCAGGCCCGAGCGCTTGGTGCCGCTGCCCCGGTCGTCGCTGTGCACCAGGGTGTAGCGCCCGCCGGACATCCGGACCAGTCGGTCGCTGGCCGCCGCCGCGACCTGCTCCAGCCGGGCCGCCAGGACGTACGACTCCAGGCGCATCCGCAGCCGGTTGTCGGCGGCGGTGCCGGCCGTGAGTGCGGCGAGCCGGGTGATCCGCCCGTACCGGTCCAGCGCGGGGGCCAGTTCGGCGGCGAGCCCGGTCAGCTGCCGCCCGATCGCGGCCAGCGCCCCGCAGCGCTCGCGGGCCGCCGCGTGGGCGGCGTGCGACCGGCCGAGCCGGTCGGTGGCGGCGCCGAGTTCGGCCGCGACGGCGGGCAGGTCCACCGGCGGACGGCCCGCGGCCTCGGCCAGCTCCGGCAGCCCCAGCTCGCGGCGGACGGCTGCGGTCTCCGCGCGGTGCCGCTCCAGTCGGGCCTCCAGCCGCTCGCGCTCCTCGCGCGGCAGCAGCACCGCCAGGGCCGCCGCCGGGTCGGGGAAGCCCGCCGCGGCGGCGGCCTTGCCCAGTTCGTCCTCGGCCTCGTCGAGCCGGGCCGCCGCCTCCGTCCGGGCCCGGACGGAGTTCGCCGCCACGGCGACCGCCTCGGCGAGCCGGGTGAGGGCCGCGGCCCGGTCGGCGACCGAGGGCGCGTCGCCCCGGGCGGCCGCCACCCGGGCGGTCAGCGTCCGCTGCTCGGTGCCGAGCGCCAGCAGCCGGTCGGAGAGGACGGCGGCGCGCTCCTTGGCCTCCTGCAACTCGTCGACCCGGCGGGTGCGGTCCTGCGACAGCCGGGCCATCTCCTGCTCGACCCGGCCGAGCGCCTCCGCCGCGTGCCGTGCCCCGCGATGCTGGTCCTCCAGCCCGGCCAGGGCCTGCGCGAGCGCCTCCGTCGTGTCCGGCCCGGCCGCGCCGGCGGCGGTGGCCTCGCGCACCCGCAGTGCGGTGAGCGCCTGGTCGGCTTCCGTCCAGACCCGCTCGGCGTGGGCCTGCGCCCGGCGCGCCCGCTCCTCGTCCTCGGCGCCGACCCGGCCGCCGGGCGCGGCCTCGGCGGGCGCCGGGTGTTCCGGCGAGCCGCAGACCCGGCAGGCCTCTCCCGTGCGCAACTGCTCGGCCAGCTCGGCGGCCATGCCGCTCAGCCGGCGGTCCCGCAGGTCCAGGCTGTGCTCCCGGGCGTCCAGCGCGGCGGTGCGCAGCGCGACCGTCCGGGGCTCGGCCGCGGCGATCTCGGCGCGCAGGCCGTCGCGCTCCCGCGCCGCACCGAGGCGTCCGGTCAACTCGGTGCGCTGACCGTCCAGTTGCTCGACCCGGGTGGTCGCCGACCGGGCCTCGGCGTGCTGCTGCTCCAGACGGCCCAGTTCGCCCTCGAACTCGGCGAGCCAGTCCTCGGCCTCCTCGGCCAGTTCCTCGGCGGCGCGCCGGTCCTGTGCCAGGGAGCCCTGCTCGCGGGTGAGTTCGGCGCAGCGCCGCTCCTCCGCCCGGGCCGCCTCCAGCCGGACCACCTCGGCCCGCAGCCGCAGCTCGGCCTCGGCCAGCCCGGCCGCGTCGGCCCCGGCGAGATCCCGGCCCCCGGCACCGGATCCGGCCAGCAGCTCGCGGTGCCGGCGCTCCAGCTGCCGCGCGCGCCCGAGTGCCTCGGCCGCGCTCTCCCGCAGTCGCAGGGCGGACTCCACCCCGACGGCCTCCTGCGCGGCGGCGAGCCGCCGCCGGTCCGCCGTCGCCGCGGGCTCGAAGCCGGCCAGCCGCTCGGCCCGGTCCAGCGCCTCGCGGTGCCTGCGCTGGCGACCGGCCAGCTCCTCGGCGGCCTCGCGGCGCTCCTGGGCGGCGCGCTGGGCGGCCCCGGCGCCGACGAGGGCGGCCTCGGTGACGGTGAGCTGCTCGGCCGCGCCGCTGCGCAGGACCGCCGCCCAGCCGAGCACCCCCGCGGCCAGACCGTCGTCGTCCTCGGCCGGCACCCAGCCCGCGGCGGGTTCGGCGCCCGGACCGGCCGCCTGCTCGGCCTTGCTGGCGAGGTCCCGCAGCCGGCGCCGGCCGGCCTGGACGGCGGCCTCCTGGCCGCGGCGCTGCTCGGCCAGCCAGGCCTCCACGTGCTGGAACCGCTCGGTGTCGAACAGCCGCCGCAGCAGCTTGCCGCGCTCCTCCGAATCGGCCTTGAGGAAGCGGGCGAAGTCGCCCTGCGGCAGCAGTACCACCTGGCAGAACTGCTCCCGGTTCATGCCGATCAGCCGGTGGATCTCCTCCCCGGCCTCCTGGTGCGACTTGCTGATCCCGCGCCAGCCGGGCGCGCCGTCGCCCGTGTCGAGGACCCACTCGCGCAGCAGGGTCTGCGCCCGCTCGACGGTGGTGCCGCTCCCGACCTTCTTCGGCCGGCGCTGCTCGGGCAGCCGGGTGACCTGCAGCCGCCGCCCGCCGAGGGTCAGCTCCAGCTCCACCGAGGTCAGCCGCTTCGGGTCGGCGTGGTCGCTGCGCAGCCGGTTGGCCCGGCGCGCGCCCGGCGTCTCGCCGTACAGGGCGAAGCAGACCGCGTCCAGCACGCTGGTCTTGCCCGCGCCCGTCGCGCCGCGCAGCAGGAACAGCCCGCCGGCGGCGAGCGCGTCGAAGTCCACCGTCTCGCTGCCCGCGAACGGGCCGAAGGCGGTGACGGTGAGCCGGTGCAGCCTCATCGGGGCAGGTCCGCCTTCCGGTCCGTGGTCTCCCGGACGCGCTCGAAGCCCTCCCGCAGCCAGCCGAGCTCGTCCGGCTCCGGCTCGGCGCCGGGGCGGACGTGCCGCAGGAAGCCCTCCGCGATCTCCAGGTCCCCGCGGCCGCTGACCCGCGCCGCGTACGACTGCGAGGGCTCGGCCTCGCTCCGCTCGGGGTCGAACAGCAGCTGGAGGGTGTGCGGGAAACGGCGGCGCAGCCGCTCCATCGGCTCGCTCGGCCGCGCCGCGTCGGTGAGCGTGGCCTGCACCCAGGACTGCTCGTGCTCGGCGTACCGCTCGTCGGTGAGCAGCGCGTCGAGGGTGTCGCGCAGTGTCGCCAGGCGGCGCGGCTCGGGACAGGGGACGCGGTCGGCCGTCACCGAGCCGTCGGCGGCCAGGTCGACCAGCCACATGGTCTTGCGCTGGTGCACCTCGGAGAAGGAGTAGGCGAGCGGGGAGCCGCTGTAGCGCAGGTGCGGGGCGAGCGTCTGGCTGCCGTGCAGGTGGCCGAGCGCGGCGTAGTGCACGCCGTCGAAGACCGACGCCGGGACGGAGGCGACGCCGCCGACCGCGATGTCCCGCTCGCTGTCGCTCGGCGCGCCGCCGGTGACGAAGGCGTGCGCCAGCACCACCGCCCGGGTGCCGGCCGGGCGTGCCGCGAGGTCCTCCCGGACCCGGTCCATCGCCGCCCCGAGCACCGCCGCGTGCCCGCCCTTCGTCAGCCCGAACCGCTCGCGCACCAGAGTCGGCTCCAGGTACGGCAGCCCGTACACCGCCACCGGGCCGTGCTCGTCCGCCAGCAGGACGGGCTCGGCGCACTCGCCCGGGTCTGTCCGCAGGTGGATGCCGGCCCGGCCGATCAGCCCCGCCCCGACGCCGAGGCGGCGGGCCGAGTCGTGGTTGCCGCTGATGAAGACCGTCGGCACCCCGAGGTCCGCCAGCCGGTGCAGCACGTCGTCGAACAGCGCGACCGCTTCCAGCCCGGGCAGCGCCCGGTCGTACACGTCCCCGGCGACCAGCACGGCGTCCACGCCCTCGGACCGGACCACCTCCACCAGGTGGTCCAGGAAGGCGCGCTGGGCGTCGTGCAGGCTCTCCCGGTGGAACGAGCGCCCGAGATGCCAGTCGGAGGTATGCAGCAGTCGCATGGTTCCCGACCCTAACCCGCAGCACTGACAATCCCGCCCGACCCGGTGGAACCACTGGCCCCTGGCACCCCTGGCACCCCTTGCGTCCGGGGCCGGGGCCCCGGGGCCCCGGGGCCGAGCGGCGGTGGGCGGGGTGGGCGGCGCCGAGCCCGTTCGGTCACTCCGGGTGAATTGTCAGTGGCTCTGTGTATGTTCCTCGGCGTCGGCCACTCCCGGTCGGGGTGGTCGGCGCGATCCGGTGTCGGAGGGCGAGAAGGAGGAGCCATGGCTGCGGTACGGAAGTCGGTGCGCGAGGTGCTGGGCGCCGCGGCGGGGTGGTCCCCGCGGGAGCGCCGGCGGGTGCTGGTGCTGGGCGGGCGGCGGCCGGGTGGCGGTGCCGGTGGGGCGTCGACGGGCGGGCCCGGCGGGGCGGTGCCACCCGGGGGCGGGCGGCCGCCGGGGGCCCGGGCGGGAGGGGACGGTGCGCGGGCCGCCGGCCGGGGGAGCGGCGGCCGGGCCCGGGGCGCGCCGCCGCCCCACCCGGTGGCGCTGGCCCTGGCCGTCGACGCCGGGGACTTCGCCGGGCTCGCGCAGTACGGGCTGTTCGGCGGGCTCGGTCACCAGGCCTACCTGCGGCGGGCGGAGGAGCACCTGACGGCCCTGCACCGGCAGGGGCTGGAGGTGCACCTTCGGGTCCTGGAGGCGGGCGACTTCGAGGACTACTGCGCGGCGCTCGGCCTCGACCCCCGGGCACCCGCCGCCCGGGTCGCCTACGCGGGCGATCCGGAGCTGGCCGGGGAGCCGTTCGTCTACGCGGGGGAGCGGCTGGCCGAGTTGGTCCCGGTGCTGCTGGACGACCACCGCGCACGGGTGCGGATGTCCGTGGCCTGTGCGGCTCTGCTGGGCGCCGTCGGTGACGACCCGGCCGGGCAGCTCCGGATGGCCGCCGTGATGCGGTACGTGACGTCGGTCTACCTCGCGCTGGCCGAGGGCGCGGGGGAGGGGTGCCATCTGCTGACGCTGCGCTGCCACGGCCCGGAGGACGGCGAGGAGCTCACCTCGGCGGTGGACGTCTGTGTGGAGGAGGGGCTGCTGTACCCCGCCGGGCGGGACGCCGAGGCGTTCTGCGTCACGCTCGCGGCGGGCGTCGCCCTGGGCGGGGAGGGGGCGCTGCTGCTGCACGGCGATCCGTCGGTGGGCGTAGGGGCCGACGGCCGGAGCGACGACCGGTCCGGCCCGGTCGGCCGTCCACCCGGGCCCCCGGCCGGGGAGGCCCGGCCCCGGCCGCCGGTGCGCGGCTGGGCGCTGACCGGCGGACGGCTGCGGCCGATGACCGCGCACGAGGTGTTCGACGAGTTGGCGGACGACGCCGCGCGCGGGCTGCCCTTCCCGCCCGGGGTGGACCCTCGGCCCGGGTTCCCGCTGCCCGGCTTCCGCGACCCCGGGGAAGGGGGTGGGCCGCTGGGGTGATCGGGGCGTCCACCGCCTCCGCGTCCACCGCGTCCGTCGTCTCCGCATCCACCATGCGGCGCTGGGGACTGTTCATCGACCGCGTGTTCGGGGAAGATTCGGAGAAGATCAACAGCAGGAGCGCGCGGTGCCCCACGCCGCCGTTCCGGCCGCTCCGCCCCGTACCGCGCCCTGCAGGTCCTCCCCGCGCACCGCCGGTCCGGCGAAGCCCGACTGCGAGAGGGGGACGGATGAGCGAGCGGAGCGAGCTCGGCACCGGGAGGTGCGCGGGGGCGAGCGTCCCCGTCGAGCGCCGCGGGGCGAGAGCATGAGCCCGATCGAGTACAGCGCGGAGGTCGCGGAGCTGCTCGGGAAGGTACGGCGGCGCCCCACGGCGGGCTGGCCGTGGCGGCCGGGCGAGCCGGTGCCGGAGGGGCTGCCGGTCAAGCAGTCCTGGGGGTGGCTGTTCGTACCCGACGGGCGGGTGCTGACGCTGGTGAACCCCCGGGACGGGATCTGCTCGCTGCCCGGCGGCTCGCTGGAGCCGGAGGACGATGGGGACCCGGCGGCCGCCCTGGCCCGGGAGGCGGCCGAGGAGGCGCAGGCCCGGATCGGCCGGCCGTACTACCTCGGATACCTCTACGACCGGGTCGGTTCGGCGAACGGCGGGCACGAGTGCGCGCGGGTCCGGATGGCGGCGGTGCTGCGGTCGGTCGGCCCGAGTGCGGCCGACCCGGCCTCGGGCCGGCACTACCGGCGGCTGCTGGTCGCGCCGGGCCTCGCCGTCGAGCTGCTCGGCTGGGGCGCGCCCGGGTTGCGCCAGGCCCGGGCGGCGGTCGCCACTGCCGCCCGCTGGCTCGGCGTGCCCGCGGCCGCGAACGAGGCGATCGAGGAGTTGCCGGTCGAGGGCTGCACGGTCTCCCCGGGCACCGTGTATCCGGGTGCCGGGTACACGGGCGCCGTGCAGCCCGGTGGTGGCCGCCCCGGCGCGCGGGGCTGACCTCGCGCGTCGCCGTACTCCCGAGCGACGTCCCTGCGGGGCGCGCCGGCCCGGGCCCTCCGGGGCTTGACCGGGCCGGGCCGGGTGGGGCTTGAGCGGGCCGGGCCGGCCCGGGTCGACGCGATGCCCTGACGCACCGCCATGTGGGACGTCAACATCGGCCACTTGCGTCCGATCGGCCACAGCGGTGAATTCTCGTGGTGTCGCCGATGCCCTTCTGGCCCACCCTTCACCTGCCTTCGCGGGTGTCACCAGCCCCCCCTGGTTCGGCTGACACCCGATTCGAATCCGACCCGGCAATGGTCGGGCGGCAACTCCGCGCTTGTCTTGCACGAAATTTCTGCAAGTTGCCGGTCTACGCGCGCTGCGCTACGCGCGTCACCGCGCACCCCCGCTGACCTGCGTGAAATCACGGACCGTCAGCGGCAGTTCATCTCGGAGCTATCGGACGTCCCGTCAATATCCTTGGCATGACCGCTTCCGGGTTTGGCTACCGCCTGGTATCACTTCTGTGACCCTCACCACGCCACCCCACTGGAGCTGTGATGATTCGTCCTGCCCGCGCCCTGTCCATCGCCGCCATAGCGGCGGGCCTCACCATGACGACGCTCTTCGCCGCGACGTCCGCGAACGCCGCCGGCGTCAACTACGTGGCCCTCGGCGACTCGTACTCGTCCGGTGTCGGCGCCGGCAGCTACCTGAGCGACAGCGGCAGCTGCAAGCGCAGCACCAACGCGTACGCGTACCTCTGGAAGAACGCGCACGCGCCGTCCTCCTTCAAGTTCGTCGCCTGTTCGGGCGCCAAGACCGGCGACATCCTGAACAGCCAGATCTCCGCCCTGGACGCCAGCACCACGCTGGTCAGCATCTCGGTCGGCGGCAACGACGCGGGCTTCGCCGACACCATGCAGACCTGTGTCCTCGGCTCGGACGCCGACTGCGTCAACGCCGTCAACACGGCCAAGAGCTACGCCACCACCACCCTGCCCGGCCAGCTGGACAAGGTGTACTCGGCGATCAAGTCCAAGTCCCCGAACGCCCACGTCGTGGTGATGGGCTACCCGCACATCTACAAGGTCGGCGGCAGCTGCATCTTCGGCATCGGCGACACCAAGCGCGCCGCCATCAACGGTGCCGCCGACACCCTGGACGGCGTCCTCGCCAAGCGGGCCGCCAACGCCGGCTTCGCCTTCGGTGACGTCCGCAGCATCTTCAACGAGCACGAGATCTGCGGCTCGCTGACCACCTGGCTGAACAGCACCACCCTGCCGGTCGACGAGAGCTACCACCCGAAGGCGGCCGGCCAGTCCGGCGGCTACCTCCCGGTGTTCTCGGGGCTGTAAGCACTGCCGCAACGGACCGCCCCGTCCAAGGACGGACCGGTGCCGCCGCCCCCTCCCGCAGCTCGGGAAGGGGACGGCGGCAACGCCGTTTCAGCCGCCGCCCGGTGATGACCGGTCCGGTGCCGGCCCGCCCTTGGTCGACCCGCCCGGTGCGGACGGCCCCGGTGTGGACGGGTTCGGTGTGGACGGCCCCGGTGCGGGCCCGGTCGGCGGGAACGGAATGCCGGCGAGGACCGGCAGCAGTTCCGCCTCCTCGAAGTCCAGATGTGCCTCCAGCTCGGCGGACATCCGGTCCAGCTCCGTCCGGAGCCGCTCCGGTTCGGTGATCGCGATCCCGGCCAGCAGGCCCACCAGCTCCTCCTTGATCCGCCCGATGGCCCGGTGCTGCTCGTCGAGCCGCGCCAGGACCTCGGCCAGCTCCGGATGGCTGCGCGCGAGGGCGGGAAAGATCGCGGAGTCCTCCCCGGTGTGGTGGTGCG
The DNA here is from genome assembly GCF_042885555.1 of Kitasatospora sp. NPDC058048. Taxonomy (NCBI): domain Bacteria; kingdom Bacillati; phylum Actinomycetota; class Actinomycetes; order Kitasatosporales; family Streptomycetaceae; genus Kitasatospora; species Kitasatospora sp. NPDC058048. The sequence continues at coordinate 150,651 of NZ_JBHVRT010000002.1, forward strand.
TCAGCCCGTCGCAGAAAGCCAGGCAGTGCTGGCGCAGCTGCAGCCCGAGCGCGGCCGGGCGGCCCGGGACGTGGGCGTGTGCCTCCTCCCGTACGTGGCGCAGCTGCGCGCGCAGCCAGGTGTGCGCCTCCAGCAGCTTGTCGGCGAGGCTGCGCACCACCATTGGGGCCGGACCGCCGGCGGGCGGTTCGAGCCGCTCCAGGACGACGACCGGCAACTCCCGGTCGGCATAAACCTGGTAGTCCCCGTAACCCGGAGCCTTCCGGACCACGGCGGCGAACAGCCGCTCCCGGCGGTCGCCCTCGGCGGGTACGGCGACGGTGTCGAAGGCTTCGGTGCCGAGCTCGACCCGGACCACCGGGTGGGCGAGGAGGTTGCGGTACCACTGGGGGTGCTCCGGCGCCCCGGCGGCCGAGGCGACGACCAGGAGCAGCCCCTCCGCCCGGACGTACCCGAGCGGCACGGTGTGCGGCCGCCCCGAGCGGGCTCCGGTGGTGGTCAGCAGCAAGAGGTCGCCGCCCTCGAACGGGCCGCCGACCCGCCCGCCGTTGGCGCGGAACTCCTCGATGACGTTCAGATTGAAGGACATGGGCATGGGTGTGTGATGGATCTCCAGAGAGGAAAGGGGAGTTGCGGCCACAAGCGGTGCCGGTGCCTGTGTCGTTGCCCTGTGCCTGTGCCTGTGCCGTTAGCGGAGATCGGGGCCGGAGACGGGGCCGGTCATCGGGGCCGATGATCGATCGGCGCCGGTGGTCGGATCCCGGTCCGGTGCTACGGCTGCCGGCCCGTCCGGCGACATCCGTCGCGGGACGCGGCTCGCGCACGGGGGCACCGCGGTGACCGCCCGGTGTCAGATCAGGGAAGCGGAGAGAGTGCTCATCGCGCATCGTCCCTTCGGAAAGGTGCCGGCTCGGCTGCCGGCCGGCCTACTGCTCATTGGCCGGCGCCGCGCTGCACGCCCCCATTAGAGCCAGGCCGTGGACACGCTGTCAACGAGCAGGATCACCGGCCCGGGGCGTCACCTCCGCCGCCGACTTCGAGGCGCGTCTGATCGGTCGGGACGGGGGGTGTCTTCGGTGGCTGAGCCGCCACCGGGCCGAGCCAGGTGGGAGCCCCACCCCGGCCGCGAGCGGCGACGCGCCGCCGCTCTCCTCGAAGGCGGCGGCGCGTCGGGTCCGGGGCAGGTGGCCCGGAGCGCGTCGGGTCCGGGGCACGTCGGCGGCTCCGGACGGTTCCCGTCAGTGCAGGTAGTCGACCAGGCCGGCCGGCTTGAGCCCGGCGGCGTCGGCGGCGGCGAGGGCCCGCTGGAGGTCGGTGGCGAGGGTGTCGGTCCAGTGCATCAGCACGACGTCGCCCGGCTGCAGCGGGCCCGGGTGCCAGATGTTGGCGGCACCCCAGCTGAAGTCCGCGTCGGCGGTGAGCACGGTGCGGATGCCGCAGTTCGCGGCGGCCTGCAGGGTGTCGGCGTTCCAGGTGAAGTACGGCGGGCGGAAGAACGTCGGCGCGGTGCCGAAGAGGCGGGTCATGGAGTCGCGTGCGTCGCAGATCTCGACCTGCTGCCGCTCCAGCGGGAGCGTGCTGAGGTCCGTGTGGGAGACGCTGTGGTCCTGGATCGAGGAGCCGGGCACGGCAGTGACCCGCCGGAAGAAGGCCGGGTCGGCGGTGGCGGGCATCGGCAGCGGGAAGGCGGTGATCGGCAGCCGGTGGTCGGTGATGAACCGTTCCGCCTCGGGGGTGCGCTGCCAGCCGTCGTCCACGGTGAAGAAGACGACCCTGTCGTTGGTGGGGACGGAGCCGGCGGCCACGGCCGGGGCGGGTGCGGGGCCGTCCACCCGGACGTCGTCCACGGAGAACGGGCCCTGCTGATACCAGCCGTGCACGTACAGCCGGATGCTGCGCGCGTTCGGGCCGGTGGTGAACCGGGTGCTCAGCCGCTGCCAGCCGCCGCCGGTGGTCTCCGTCCAGGCGGGGGCGACGTCCTTGCCGGTGCCGGTGGCGCCCAGGTGGACGAAGCTGCCGCGGACCCACGCGGAGGCCGTGTAGGTGGTGTTGGGCTGGACCGCGACGGTCTGCGCGCACTCGCCGGTGGAGTCGGCGTTCGCCGGGGTGACGGTGAGCGCGGAGGTGCCGGCGTGCGGGGCGGTGGTGCTGACGGACGCTTCGGCCGGTCCGCCGGTGCAGCTCCAGCCGGGGACGCTGCCCCAGTCGGCGAGGTCGGGGGAAGGCAGCTCGAAGCCGGGGTTGGTGGCGAGGTTGACGGTCGGCGCGGCCTGGGTGCCGGGGCCGGCGGCCGGGGGAGCGGCGGCGGAGGCCGCGGGTGCGGTGAGACCGGTGAGCAGCGCGACGGAGGCGGCCAGCACGGACAGGCGCATGGGCAGGCGCGTGGACAGGCGTGAGGACAGGCACGTGGACATCGACACGTGAGGACTCCAGCAAGTGGGGGCACGCCCGTGGGGAGAGCGTGAGCGGAATCGGACCGTGGAACTCTGAACGTGGAGCTCTGAGCGAGGAATTCTGAACGTGGAACTCCGGGATGCGGAACCCCGGATCGTCGCAACAATGGACTAGACCAATGGGGCCGTCAAGGGAACGGCGGGTGAACCCGGAGGTCCCGGTCGGCCGACTCGCAGTCACCATGTCCGGAGGACAAGGGACAAGACGTCACGTCAGGGACGCGGCGGACGGGCCCGGTTCAGGACAGGTACAGCTCCTCGATGTCCGTCGCGTAGTACTCGGCGACAGCCGTCCGCCGCAGCTTGAGCGAGGGGGTCAGCAGCCCCTGCTCCTCGCTGAACTCCCGGGGCAGCAGCCGGAAGGCGCGGATCGACTCGGCCCGTGAGACGGCCGTGTTCGCGGCCGCCACCGCACGCTGGACCTCCACGTGCAGTTCCTCGTCCGCGAGCACCGTCCACGGGTCCGACTGCTCCCGCCCGTGGGTCTTCAGCCAGTGCGCAAGTGCCGCCGGGTCGAGCGTGATCAGTGCGGCGACGTACGGGCGGTCGTCGCCCACCACCAGGCACTGGGAGACCAGCGGGTGCGCCTCGACCCGCTCCTCCAGGGCCGCCGGGGCCAGGTTCTTGCCGCTGCTGGTGACGATCAGGTCCTTCTTGCGGCCGGTGATGCTGAGGTAGCCGTCCTCGTCCAGCCGGCCCAGGTCGCCGGTCGCGAACCAGCCGTCGACCAGGGACTCGGCGGTGCACTGCGGATGGTTGAGGTAGCCGCCGAAGACCGAGCCGCCGCGCACCCACACCTCGCCGTCGTCGGCGATCGCCACCGAGGCGCCCGGCACCGGTCGGCCGACCGTGCCGAGCTTCTGCCGTCCGGCCGGGTTGGCGGTGATCGCGGCGGTGGTCTCGGTCAGCCCGTAGCCCTCGTACAGCTGGAGGCCGGCGCCGGTGAAGAACAGGCCCAGCTCGCGCCGGAGCGTCGAGCCGCCGCTCATCACGCTGCGCACCCGGCCGCCGAGCACCGCCCGCAGCCTCGGGTAGACGGTCCGCTCGTACGCGAGGTGGCGCAGCCGCAGGGCCGCGCCCGGACCGGGGCCGCGGCCGAAGGCCTTCTGCTCCCGGGCGGCGGCCCAGTCGACGGCCACCTGCCGGGCCTGTTCGAAGAGTTCGCCGCGGCCGGCGTCCTCCGCGGCCCGCCGGGCCTGCTGGAAGATCTTCTCGAAGACGTACGGGACGGCGTGCAGGAAGGTCGGGCGGAAGGTCTCCAGGGCGGGCAGCAGCGCGTCGGTGGAGACCTCGGGGACGTGCCCGATCCGGAAGCCGCCGCGGATCGCCGCGATCTGCACGGCCCGCCCGTAGACGTGCGCGAGCGGCAGGAACAGCAGCGTGGCGGGGCGGCCGCCGCCGGTGTCGCGCAGGACGTCCCCCCAGCCGGCGAGCAGGGCGTCGGCCTCGGCGGCCAGGTTGGCGTGGGTGAGCAGGCAGCCCTTGGGGCGGCCGGTGGTGCCGGAGGTGTAGACGACCGTGGCGATGTTCCCGGTGGCGACGCCGAGGCGCTGGCGGTGCACCAGGGAGTCGGGCACGCCGAGGCCGTCCTCGGTGATCGCGGCGACGCAGTCGCGGTCGAGCTGCCAGATGCCGGTGAGGTCGGGCAGCGCGTCGCAGACCGCGCCGACCGTCATCGCGGCGTCCTCGTCCTCGACCAGGCAGGCCACGGCCTGGGTCTCGGCGAGGATCCAGCGCACCTGCTCGGGGGAGGCGGTGGGGTAGACCGGGACGGTGATGGCGCCGATCGACCAGAGTGCGTAGTCGAACAGCGTCCATTCGTAGCGGGTGCGGGACATCAGGGCGACCCGGTCGCCGTAGCGCACGCCGTGGGTGAGCAGGCCCTTGGCCAGGGCGAGCACCTGGTTCCGGAACTCGCGGGCGGTGACGTCCTGCCACTGCCCGTCCCCGGCCCGCCAGGACAGCTGGACCAGGTCGGGGGTGCGCTCGGCGGTGTCGTAGAGGGAGTCGGCGAGTCCTCCGGTGGCCTCGGGCGCGGCCGGGGCGGGGGTGGTGAACTCGCGCACGGTCCTCCCCAGTTCGGTGCCGGTCGTACGGGTGGTACGGGGTGCGCCGAAACTATCGGATCGCCCTGTCACTGCCCAGGGTTGTGGCGGTGACACGACGAGATCGGCACGGCTCCCCTCCGGTGGTGTCGCGCCCGGGGAGGCCCGGGGGAGGCGAGGGGGAGGCGCCGGGAAGGAATCGCGGAGGCCGCGGGCCCCGTACCGGCGCCGCATTCCGGGCATCGACGGATGTTCCGGATGCGTAGCGGAGGACGGGTGACCGGTTTCTGACGTGTGCGGGACGAGACCGGTCGGTGGACCGGTTCACCCCTCGAACGAGTGGTCAGGGCGTAGTAGAGTCTCGCAGACCTGTGGCCGGGAGCCCCTCCGCCGACCCCTCCAGCGTTCCCAAGACCCGCCATGTTCCCCCCCTCCGCTCCCCGTCCGCGCCCGGCACTTTCCGACCGAGGACTCCATGCGTCTGCGCAGCAGCTCGATCCGCGCGAAGATCATCGCGCTGCTCCTGGTGCCCATCGTCGCGCTCACGGCCCTGTGGGCGTACGCGACGATCGCCACCACCGGGGACGTCTGGAACCAGCTCGGGATCAGCCGTACGTACAAGGAGTTCGCGGGCCCGGTCGACCAGTACACCGGCGACCTGCAGAACGAGCGCCGCGCCGCCGTCCAGCGGCTGGCCGACCCGCGGTCGCCGACCGCCAGGGAGGCCTACGAACGGTCCAAGGCCGCCACCGACCGCAGCCTGGACGTGCTGCGGCAGAAGAAGGACGGCTCCGGCGGCAAGCTCTCCGCCCCGCAGCGCGGTCGCTTCGTCCAGATCATCGCCGCCGCCGACCAGCTCGGACCGCTGCGCGCCCAGGTCGGCCGTTCCGCGCTGAACTGGGAGTTCGCGCTGGGCCAGTACAGCGACCTGGTCAAGCCGGTGTTCGGCTTCCGGTCCGCCTACGTCGCCCGGCAGAGCGGCCAACTCCCCCGTCAGGGCACCATCCTGATCGAGCTGGTGCGCGCCCGGGAGTACCTGTCGCAGGAGGACGCGGCGATGGAGGGCCTGCGCACGGGCGCCGCCAGGCCCACCGCCGAGCAGTACCAGGTCGCGCTGGACGCCCTGCACAACCAGCAGGCGCTGTTCACCGTCTACGTCGCCGAGCTCGAGCCCGCCGACCAGTCCGACTACGCCGCGCTGCGCGGCGGGGAGGCCTGGGGCGCACTGGCCCGAGCCGAAGCGGACTTCGTCGGCGCCGGCGGCCCCGACCGCGTGGTCCAGGCGCTCAACACCGACTCCTGGCGGGAGACCGCCGACCGGGCGCTCGGCGACCTCGCCTCGATCAACAGCCGGATCTCCGCCGGGCTGGACGAGCGCGCGCGCTCCGCGGCGATCGGAATGCTCTGGCGCGGCGGCATCGCCGGTGCGGTCGGTCTGGTCGCCGTGGTGCTGTCCATCATGATCTCGTTCCGGATCGGCCGGGGCCTGGCCCGCGAACTGATCGGGCTGCGCAACGCGGCCGACGAGCTGGCCGGCACCCGGCTGCCGTCCGTCATGCTGCGGCTGCGCCGCGGCGAGCCGGTGGACGTGGCCACCGAGGCCCCCGAGCTGCACTTCGGGAACGCCGAGATCGGCCAGGTCGGCCAGGCCTTCAACGCGGTGCAGCGGGCCGCCGTCGAAGCCGCCGTCGAACAGGCCGAACTGCGGCGCGGGGTCTCGGCGGTGTTCGTCAACCTGGCCCGGCGCAGCCAGGTGCTGCTGCACCGGCAGCTCACCCTGCTCGACACCATGGAGCGCCGCACCGAGGACCCGGCCGAGCTGGAGGACCTCTTCAAGGTCGACCACCTCACCACCCGCATGCGCCGCCATGCCGAGGGCCTGATCATCCTGGCCGGGGGTTCGCCCGGGCGGGCCTGGCGCAAGCCGGTCCGGATGGTGGACGTGGTCCGGGCGGCCGTCGGCGAGGTCGAGGACTACGCCCGTGTGATCGTCCGGCCGTTCCCCGGCACCGGCCTGCTCGGCAGCGCCGTCGCGGACGTCACCCACCTGGTCGCCGAGCTCGTCGAGAACGCCGCGGTGTTCTCCCCGCCGAGCACCCAGGTCACCGTCCAGGGCGAGGTGGTCGCGCACGGCTTCGCGCTGGAGATCGACGACCGCGGCCTCGGGCTGAGCGAGCAGATGCTCGCTGAGATCAACGAACGCCTCGCCGTGGAGCAGGAGTTCGACCTCGCCGACACCGACCGGCTGGGCCTGTTCGTGGTCAGTCGGCTGGCCCGGCGGCACGGCATCCGGGTGCACCTGCGGCCGTCCCCGTACGGCGGGACGACGGCGGTCGTGCTGATCCCGCGCGAGCTGCTCGCGGAGGCGCCCGACGGGAAGCCGGAGCCGGGCCCGGCCGGGCAGCGGGCCGCGGCGGGCGGCCGGCGCGGGCAGCGGGACCTGGTCGCCGTGCCCGGGTCGGGGGGTGCCTCCTGGGCGGCGTCCGGGCCGGTCGGCTCCGCGGGTGCGGGTGCGGGTGCAGGTGCCTCGGCCGGACCGGGGGTCGAAGGACGTACGGGAGCCGGCGCCGGCGCCGTAGGTGACGAGGCGGGCAAGCACCGCGGGACGACGGGCGGCCCGAGGCCGTCCGTGCCGGAGTCGGGCCGTACGGCGGGCGGGCTGCCGCGCCGGGCCTCGCGGGGCAAGGGCGGGCCGGTGCTGGTCCCCGCGCCCGTGGCGGACACCGAGGACGGGCCGGGGACGGGGCGGCACCGGCGGGAGGACCTCGCGGTGGCGGCGGCCGAGGCGGCCGTCGCGGCCGCCGGGGTCGCCGGAGCGACCGGGGCCGAGCCTGCGCCCGTGGACGCCGCACCCCGCACGCTCGGCGGCCTGCCCCGGCGGGTCCGGCAGGCGAACCTGGCCCCGCAGCTCAGGGATCAGCTCACGGAGCAGCTGAAGGAACGGTTCCGCAACGGGGCCGGACCCGACGGCGCGGCCGGGGAAGCGTCGGCCGCGGACACCCGGGACGGCCGGGGCCCCCGCGACGGCCGGGGCCCCCGCGACGGCGGGGAGACCCGGGAAGTCCGGGACCGCTCGCCCGAGGAGGCCCGGGCGACCTTCGCCTCGTTCCAGCGCGGCTTCACCCGTGGTCGCGGCGCCACCGTTCCGGCCGACCGTGCGGGCACGTCCCCCGGCCGCGCCGGTGCGCCGGCGGACCGCCCCGGTGCTCCGTTGACGGATCGTCCCGGCACGCCCGACGATCGTGCCGTACGGGGGAACGGGCGATCCACCGCCGTACCGGCCTGGCAGCCGCCGGACCGGTCCCGGCGGGCGATCGCCCCGGCACCCGCCCCGGCGGCGCTGCCCGCGCCGCAGGACACCGGCCGGGCACCGCTCGCCCGTCGGGTGCCGCCCGGGCAGCCGGTCCGCCGGAACCCGGACACCGGCGCGCCCGTGCCACCCGCCGTACCCGAACCACCCGTTGTACCCGCTCCACACGCACCACCCGCTCCAGCGGAAGGAACTGATTCATGACCACGTCGATGCAGTCGTCAGGGGACCTCAACTGGCTCCTGGACGACCTGGTGGGGCGCGTCGCGGCCCTGCGGCACGCGGTGATCCTCTCCAACGACGGCCTGGCCACCGGTGCCTCCCGCGATCTCGACCGCGAGGACGCCGAGCACCTGGCAGCCGTCGCCGCCGGGTTCCACAGCCTGGCGAAGGGCGCCGGCGGGCACTTCAAGGTCGGTGGCGTCCGGCAGACCATGGTGGAGCTGGACGAGGCCTTCCTCTTCATCACGGCCGCCGGCGACGGCAGCTGTCTGGCCGTGCTGAGCGAGGCCGAGGCGGACATCGGCCAGATCGCGTACGAGATGGCGCTGCTGGTCAAGCGGGTCGGCGAGCACATGGCCGCCGAGCCGCGCACCGAAACCGCCCCGCCGGTGAGATGAGCGGTCCGATGGCGGATCCGAAGGCGGATGTGCCGGACGGCCCGGAGACGTCGGACGGCCCCCAGGTGCCGGTGGGCACGGCCGGGCCGTCCGGCGTCGGTGGTTCGGCCGGTGCCGGGGGTTCGGCCGGCGCGGATGGCCCGTCCGGTGTTGGCGGCCCGTCCGGTGTCGACGGCCCGGATCGCCCGGGGGCGGCGGCGGAGGGTGGGCAGGCGGACCCGGACGGGCCCGAGGTCGACCTCTTCCGGCCGCGCACCCCGGTCGACGACCGCTGGTTCGACGACGAGGCCGGCCCGGTGGTGCGGCTCTACTCGATGACCCGTGGCCGGACCCGGCCGGTCGAGGAGGGGCTGTTCGACCTGATCTCGCTGGTCACCGCCGTCGAGCCCGGGCCGGTCGCGGGGGCCGTGCCCGCGCACGTCCTCGACCCGGAGCACCAGACGCTGCTCACCCTGTGCCGCCGCGAGCCGCTCTCCGTCGCCGAGCTCGGCTCCTACACCGACCTGCCGGTCAGTGTGGTGCGGGTCCTCCTCGGCGACCTCTACGACGCCGAGCTGATCAGCGTCACCCGACCCGTTCCGCTCGCCGAGCTGCCGGACGAGCGCCTGCTCCGAGACGTGATCAATGGACTCCGTGCGCTCTGACCCCCACCCCCGACCGGTCGGCACCGCGCCCGACCGGGACGGCACCGCGGCCCACCCGGCGAACGCCAACGACCCGCGCTGGCGCGGCGGTCCGTCCGTCGCGGTGAAGATCCTGGTCGCGGGCGGCTTCGGCGCGGGCAAGACCACCCTGGTCGGCTCGGTCAGCGAGATCCGGCCGCTGCGCACCGAGGAGGAGCTCAGCGAGCTGGGCCGTCCGGTGGACGACACCTCGGGCGTGGAGGCGAAGCGCACCACCACCGTCGCGATGGACTTCGGCCGGATCGACCTGCGGCCGGGCCTCGCGCTCTACCTGTTCGGCACGCCCGGGCAGGACCGGTTCTGGTTCGTCTGGGACGAACTGGCCCGCGGCGCGCTCGGCGCCCTGGTGCTCGCGGACACCCGGCGGCTTGCCGACTGCTTCCCCTCGGTCGACTTCTTCGAGCAGCGCGGCATTCCGTTCCTGGTCGCGGTGAACTGCTTCGAGGGCACCGAGCGGTTCTCGCCGGACGAGGTCCGCGAGGCGCTCGACCTCGACCCGGGCATCCCGGTGCTGCTCTGCGACGCGCGGCTGCGGCAGGACGGCAAGGACCTGCTCGTCGCGCTGGTCGAGCACGCCGCCGCCCTCACGTATCGCCGTGCCCCGGTCGGCGCCTGAGGGCGACTCGGCTCAGGCCCGACGTCGGCCGCGCGGCGGTGGTGCATCGGGCGTGCGGCTGCGGTGGAGCATCGGTGTGCGGCGGCGGTGCATCGGGCGAGCGACGGCGGTGCTGCGAGGACTTGGCAGGTGGGCGCGCCGACCTGCCCGTTCCGCCCGCCGTCTCACCCGACCGTCCGCATCCCGGACGATCACTGTGCCGAAGGTTGCCTAGACCGGCCCGGCCGTGGAAGGCTCTGTGGACGAAGGCCGCCCGGCCATGCCGTCGGGAGTGCCGGAAACACCCCGTTCGCACGGGCGTTGCGACCGGCGGACGGCCTTCGACGAACCGGCGAGGCATCGTCGGCGGGCGCCGGAGACGGCGCGCCACCGTGTGGAGAACGAAGGGGGAGGGCAGCCGGATGACCGTCGGCCGACGACGCATCATCACCGCCGTGCCCGGCTCCCCGAAGCCCGATGCCCTCGTGTCCGGCACTGCCGTGCCCGGTGCCGCCGATCCGGCGCTCACCGTCCGCCGCTACATCGACCACGCGCTGACCTGCAGCGCGTGTTGTCGCTGACCGGCCTGACCTTCCCGGTGCGTCCCCGGCGCTGACGGCCCACCCGGCCCACCGCCCGACGCACCGCCGACACCCGTCGACCAGGCCGTAGCGGACCGCCCCACCGGCGTGCCCGCGGCCGACCATCCGGACCCGCCCAGCGGAGAGACCACCAGTGAACATCGTCTGCCCCAGTATCGCCCCCGGCGTCGTCGACCGTACCCGAACGACCGGGTCGGCCCCCGCGATGCGCGCGGACGGACGGATCGGACGGTGGAACGGGCGCGGGAGCCGCGCCGTGGACAGCCGACGGGGTCGCCCCGACCTCGAGCCGTTCTGGCCGTCCCGGCAGCCGCACCTGTTCGATCAGACGTGTCCCGGCTCGCCCAGCGCGTCCCGGCCCTCCGCCCGCTGATCCGGTTCGGTCCAGCCCAGGCAGTACGCCCGGTCGACGCGCAGACGACTCCACCCCGTCCGTCACGCGCGAAATGAGCGGCACACCATGTCTTCTTCTTCCACGGCCACCCTGCCCCTGCCCACCGCGACCCCGCACCTGCGCGCGGTCCGCTCCGTCCCGCCGGTCACCGCTGTCCCCGCGGCCGGTCCCGGCACGTCCGGGGTCGCCGGACCGTCCGTCCCCCCGGCGCCGGGGGCCGACCGATGGCCCGGTGCGGCGACCCGCACGCCCCAGGCCCGCCCGACCCAGGCCCGCCCGCCCTACGCCGGTCCGACCCAGGCCGGCCCGGTCCGCCCGGCCGTCGTCCCGGCCCCCGCCGCCGCGCAGCCCGGCGCGACGGTCCCGCAGGTGCCCCAGGCGCTGCTCGCCGCGCTGCCGGAGGGGGCGGCCGTCGTCGCCACCCTGCCGCAGGGCGTGCTGCCGCAGGGGGTGCTCGCCCAGTTCGGCGCGCAGTTCGGCGCCGTGAACGGCAGCCCGATGGTCGGCTACCTGGTGCTGGTGCCGGCCGAGAGCCCGGTGGCCGGGACCGTCGGGCTGCCCGGCGTTCCGGCCGGCGCCGCCGCCCTCTCCGGCGCCGCCGCCCTCTCCGGGGGGCACCCGGTCCCCGGGGCCCACACGGCTCCCGGCGCGCCGACGGCGACCGGCGGGCCCGCCGCCCACGCCGTCGCGGGGGTCCGTCACGTCCGCCCGGCCGAGCGCGGCATCGCCGTCGACAGCGAGCGGCGCAACGCCTACGTCGACGGGCGGCTGCTCGACCTCACCTACCTGGAGTTCGAGCTGCTGGCCCACCTCACCGAGCACCCGCAGCGGGTGCACACCCGGGACCACCTGGTCTCCGCGGTCTGGGGCTACGGCCACGTCGGGGACGGACGGACGGTCGACGTGCACGTCGCCCGGCTGCGCCGCAAGCTCGGACCGGCCTACCGGGACACCATCGTGACGGTCCGCCGGGTCGGCTACAAGTACACCCCGGCCACGGTCTGACGGCGGGCGGCCACCGGTCCGGTCCCGCCGGCGGGCCGCCCACCGGTCGGCCGCCACCGTCGGGTCCCGGCGGCGGGCCGCTCGTCCAGGATGTGGACGGGCGGCCCGCCGCTTTCGTCGTGTCCCGATGGGCCGTCAGGAACGCTGATCCGGCGGCAGCAGCAGGACGGCAAGCGCGTCGGCGCAGCCGCGGGCGTGACCGAGGAACCAGTCCAGCCGGTCGTCGGTGAGGTGTGCGGGCGTCGAGCGGACCGCGAGGGCGAACCGCGCCTGCCCGGCGCCGTCGAGGACGGGCACGGCGACCGTCCGCACCCCGGCGGCCGACTCGCCGTCGTTGAGCGCGTACCCGGCCGCTCGGACCTTCGCCAACTCGTCGTCCAGGAGCGCTGGTTCGGTGATCGTGCGGTCGGTGAAGGAGGGCAGCCGTCCCAGTGCCGCCGGCGCCGTCTCGCCCGGGCGGGGCCAGGCCAGCAGGATCTTGCCGAGGGCCGTGGAGTGCAGTGGCCGACGCAGGCCCAGCCCGGTGTCCGGGCGGACGGAACCGCCGACCAGGATCACGGCGTGGGTGCCGCTGCGGATCGCCAGGTCGGCAGTCGCCTTGGTGCGCCGGGAGAGCAGATCCAGCTCGGGCCCGGCCAGGTGCAGCCCGCGCTGGTGGAAGGTGAGTTGGCCGAGTTCGGCGACGGCAGGGCCGAGCCGGTAGCGGGCGGTCTGTTCGTCCTGCTCCAGGAATCCGGCGCTGACCAGCGTGCGGGCCAGCCGGTGCGCGGTGGAGACCGACAGGCCCATCCGGCGTGCGAGGTCCGAGGCGCTCAGGTCGGGGCCGTTGTCGTGGAAGCAGTGCAGCAGCCCGAGCGCGCGCTGGACGGCCTGCGCACCGGCCGGCGGACTCTGGACGGCGGTGGCGGCCTCGGCCATGGCACCTCGCGTTTCGGTTCGGAACTCCGGACGGACGGCCGGAGGCGGTCTCAGCGTAGGGCAGCCAGTGCTGCGGAAATGTGTCGACGACGTTGCAATGGAATGGCGTTGATGAACAACTGATCCCACGATGTGGCAAAAGCTTGCTTCGGGCTCGTCTGCCGTGGAACGCTCCTCGCATCGCGTCGAACGGCCACTCGGCCTCGGCGGAGACCGTCCCGATTCCACGGAAGGAGAAGCGCCGTGACGTCCCACCGGTGTCTCCCCTCCCGTGCGTGTTGTCGCTGAACGACCCCTCCCGCGCCGCCTGCCCCTCCCGCGCCGCCCGCCGTCCTGCATCGTGGCGCACAACTTCTTTGCGCACCAGGCCTCATGGGCCTCCGTGCGGTCATCGATACCGAGCTCCTCCGGCCGTCGTCGGAGCCCCCGTAGAGGACCAACTCCGTTGTCCAGTCGTACCCAGAACGCCTCCCCGCTTCCCGACACCCTCTGGTTCACCCGCTGCCCGGTGCCCACCGCGACCGGGATCGCCGCCGATCAGGGTTGGCTCGCCCGTGAGTTCGCCGCCGACGGCATCGCGGTCCGCTCGCTGCAGGACGCGCCGCCCGAGGTGGCCGCGGACCACCACTACACCCACGCGCTGACCGGCCTGTTCCGGGAGGGCGGAAACGTCCCCGCGCTGTGGGCCCGTTCGCGCGGCGAGGCGACCAGGCTGATCGGCCTCACCTGGATCGAGGAGCGCCAGGTGGTGCTGGTCCGGGCCGGCAGCGGCATCACCGAACCCGGGCAACTGCGTGGACTGCGGCTGGCGGTGCCACATCATGACATCGGCATCGACTTCTGGCGGGCGATGGCGCTGGCCGGCCTCCGGGGCGCCCTCGGGCTCGCGGGCCTCACCCTGGCGGACGCCGAGCTGGTGGACGTCCCCGGATCCGAGGGCGCCGGGCAGTGGTCCGCCGAGCTGGCCGCGCTGCGGGACGGCACGGTGGACGCGGTGTACGTGAAGGGGGCGCTCGCCGTCGAGGCGGCCCGCCGGGTCGGTGCGGAGGTGGCCGTGGAACTGGACGCGGCGCCGGACCGCCGGGCCCGGGTCAACAACGGCACGCCCCGGCCGATCACCGTCCACCAGCGGCTGCTGGACGAACACCCCGAGCTGGTGACCCGGTTCCTCGCCGTGCTGCTGGAGGCCGCCGACTGGGCGGCGGAGCGTCCGGAGGAGGTGGTCCGGATCCTGCGGGCCGAGACCGGTGCCGGTGCCGAGGGCGTCGCCGGAGCCTATGCGCCGGGCAGCCACCGGACCCTGCGGCTCGACCTGTCGGCGGAGCGGCTGGAGCTGCTCGCGCTGCAGGAACGATTCCTCAGGGAGCAGGGCTTCCTTGCCGCGCCGGTGGACGTCCAGGCCTGGGCCGACCCGGAGCCGCTGCGCGCAGCGCGCGAGCTGCTGCGGGTGCGGCGTGCGGGTGAGGCGCCGGGCGCGGGTTCCGGTGCCGGTGGCGTGCGGATCACAGACTTCAGGTAACAGCGTTCAGCTAACAGATTTCGAAAGTTGTCAGCTGTCGGCTGTCATCTGTCACCCCCTTGGAGACCCCCGTGAAGACCCCTCGTCCCGCTCTCGCCGTCACCGCTTTGCTCGCCTCCGCCGCCCTCGCCGCCTGCGGCTCCTCCGCCGACGGGGCCAAGGCCTCCGCCGACGGCGGGGCCGGCGACAAGGCCGACGTGGTGCTCCGCCTGCCCGATCCCGGCAACAACGGCTTCCTGGCCCGCGGCAAGAAGGACGGTTCACTGGACCGCACCCTGGCCGCGGTCCACGCCAAGGTCGCCTGGACCGGCAGCGCCGGCCCCTTCGCCCCCGCCGCCCAGGCCCTCTCCGCCGACCAACTGGACATCGCCCAGGGCTCGATCACCTCGGCCGTCGCCGCGCTCGCCCAGAAGCCCGGCTTCAAGCTGTTCGCCCAGACCGCGCCCGACGGCGTCGGCGAGGGGATCCTGGTGAAGAACGACTCGCCCGTCAAGTCCGTCCAGGACCTGGTCGGCAGGAAGGTCGCCGTCTCCCAGGGCGGCACCAGCGAGTACCTGCTGCTCAAGGCACTGGCGAAGAACGGCGTTCCGGCCGACAAGGTGGAGCGGGTCTACCTGCGCGCCGACCAGACCTCCGGCGTCTTCAACTCCGGCCAGGTGGACGCCTGGGCGACCTGGAACACCTTCTCGACCCCCGCCATCGCCAACGCCGGTGCGCACTTCCTGGTCAACGGCCAGGAGGTGGGATCCGACAACTACGCGGTCTGGGCGGTGCGCAACGGATTCGCCGACAAGCACCCCGAGGTGGTGAAGGCCTTCTACGCCTATCTGCGGGAGAACGGCGCCAAGGAGAAGGCCGACCCGGCCGGCTACCTCAACGTGTTCACCGACGCCGGCCCGACCGCCGTCACCCCCGCCGAGAAGGACGTCGCGGTGAACGTCGGCAAGCAGGGCACCCCGGCCGACGCCATCTCCGACGCCGACATCGCCCGCTTCGGGACGGTCGCCCAGTTCTTCGCCGACCAGAAGGTCACCAAGCAGCTGGTGGACGTCAAGCCGTACCTGATCGACATCAACAAGCTCGGGGACGGTGCCAAGTGACCACCGCCACCCGGCCGTTCACGCCGGAAGACACCCGGGCCGCACTGGACTCCGGCCTGGTCGCCCCGCAGAGCCGGCGGCACCGGCCCCGCCCCCGGGCACTCGCCGTGACCCTGCGCACCATCGGTCCGCTCGCCCTGCTCGGCGGCTGGGCACTCGCCTCCGCCACCGGCGCGCTCACCCAGGACGTGCTCGCCTCGCCCGCCCAGGTCGCGCAGGCGGTGGGGGAGTTGTGGGGCAACGGCCAGCTGACCGACGCCCTGTCCGTCTCCCTCACCCGCGCCGGACTCGGACTGTTCTTCGGCGCGACCACCGGACTGGTGCTCGGCGTGGTCACCGGATTCACCCGCCTCGGCGAGGAGTTGCTCGACTCCGCGATCCAGGTCCTGCGCACCGTGCCCTTCCTGGCCCTCGTCCCGCTGTTCATGGTGTGGTTCGGCATCACCGAGACCGCGAAGGTCGCCCTGATCGGGGTCGCCACCAGCTTCCCGATGTACGTGTCCGCCTCGGGTGGGGTCCGCAGCACCGACCGCAAGCTGGTCGAGGCGATGCGCAGCTTCGGCCTCGGACGCTGGGCGATCGTGCGCACAGTCGTGCTGCCCGGCGCCCTGCCCTCGCTGCTGTCCGGACTGCGCCTGTCGATGACGCTCAGCGTGATCGCCCTGATCGCCGCCGAGGAGATCAACTCCACCGAAGGCATCGGCTACTTGATGGCCCAGGCGCAGAACTACTCGCGCACCGACGTCCTCGCCGTCTGCATCCTGATCTATGGGCTGCTCGGCCTCGCCGCGGACGGTGTCGTCCGGGTCCTGGAGCGCGTGCTGATGCCGTGGCGCCAGATCGTCCAGGGAGCGGCCCGATGACCGCCGACACGTTCACCACCGCCACGTCCTCGTCCTCCGCGCCGTCATCACCGTCCTCCCCGTCCTCGCTGTCGGCCTCCTCGGCCTCCTCGACTTCCGAGGAGACGGTGCCGGCCGTCCACCTGCGCGGTCTGCGCCGGGTGTTCGGCACCCGGGCGGTACTCGACGGGGTCGATCTCTCCATCGCCCGTGGGGAGTTCGTCGCCCTGCTGGGTGCGAGCGGCACCGGAAAGACCACGCTGCTGCGCATCCTCGGGGCGCTCGACCAGGCGGACGGGGGCACCGTGCTCGTCCCGCCGGTCCGTACCGTGGTGTTCCAGGAGCCCCGCCTGGTGCCGTCCAAGCGGGTGCTGGCGAACGTCACGGTCGGCCTGCCGCGCGGTGCCGCGACCCGGGAGACCGGGCTGAAGGCGCTCGCCGAGGTCGGCCTGGAGCGGCACGCGGAGGCCTGGCCGGCCACCCTGTCGGGAGGTGAGGCGCAACGCGTCGCACTCGCCCGGGCGCTCGTCCGGGAGCCGCAACTCCTGCTGCTCGACGAACCGTTCGCCGCCCTGGACGCGCTCACCCGGCTGCGCATGCAGGACCTCGTCGGCGACCTGGTGCGCCGCCACCGCCCGGCGGTACTGCTGGTCACCCACGACGTGGACGAAGCCGTACGGCTCGCCGACCGGGTCGTGGTGCTGCGCGACGGTCTGCTCGCCCGGGACGAAGCCGTCACCGTCGAGAGCCCGCGCGACCCGGCCGATCCCGCCTTCGCCGACCTGCGGCGCCGGCTGCTCGCCGACCTCGGCGTCCACTGACGCCCGCGATCCACCACTGCCCACCGCGATTCCCCGCAGTTCCCCGCGAATCCCCGCAGTCCCCGAGAATTCCCGCAGTCCTCCCGATTCCCCCGATCCACCCTGACTTCCGACCAACCGAGCCCGCACCACCGGAGTTGACCAGATGACCGTCACCCTCGGCGTCCACGCCAGCAACCCGTCGCTCTACTACCTCGCCCGACTCCCCTACCTGGACGAGGAGCTGGCCCCGCTCGGCGAGACCGGCGCCTTCCACCACTACGCGGACGGCACCCGTACCGGCGCGCTGCTCGCCGAGGGCGTCATCGACTTCGGCGGCACCGGCTCCACCCCGCCGATCACCGCCCAGGCGGCCGGCCACGACCTGGTCTACGCGGCCGTCTCCGCACCCCGCCCCGACCACGGCGCCCTCCTGGTGCTGGACTCCGGCCCGGTGCGGACGGTCGCGGACCTCAAGGGCGCCACCGTCGTCCTCGCCGTCGGCTCCTGGCAGACCCACCTGCTCGCCAAGGCCCTGCACGCACAGGGACTTTCGTACGGCGACGACGTCACCCCGGAGCGCCCGGCGGCCGGCCAGGACCAGGCCCGGCGGCTGCGCGACGGCGAGATCGCCGGCTGGATCGCGCAGGGCGCCGAACTCGCCGCCGCCCGCCGCACCGGGGAGTTCCGTGAGCTGATCCGCACCGGCGACGTCATCACCGACCGTTCGGTGTTCTTCGCCCGTCGGGACTTCGCGACCGGCCGTCCCGAGGTGGTCGCCGCGATCGCGACCGCCCTGCGCCGGGCGGACGCCTGGGCGGCCGCCAATCCGGCCGAGGCCGCCGCGATCGCCGCCGAGGAACTGGGCGGCGCGGCCGCCGACTGGCAGTCCGCGCTGGTCGCGCTGCCCTGGCGGCTGGAGCCCGCCACCGCCGGGTTCGTCGCCGAACAGCAGGAAGCCGCGGACATCTTCCACGGTGCGGGCTTCATCGACCGGGCACTGACCGTCGCCGACGCCCACCTCCCCGCCCTGGAGGCCCCGGTGGCCGCCGCGCTCGCGAAGGCGGTCTGACCCGTGGCCTCCGAAGTCCTCTGGTACATCATTCCGCGCGAGGGGCACTACCCCTGGGAGCCGGCCGGCCGCCGCCCGGTGGACCTCCGCTACCTCCAGCAACTGGCGGGCAGCGTCGAGCGACTGGGCTACACCGGCGCGCTGCTCGCGACCGACCTGTACGACGTCTGGACGCTCGGCAGCGCGCTCGCGGCCGCCACCACCCCGGCCTTCAAACCGCTGCTGGCCGTCCACCCGGGGCTGGTCTCACCCACCCTGCTGGCCAAGATGGCACTCAGCTTCGACCACCTGCACGGCGGCCGGCTGCGCTTCAACGTGGTGAACGGCTCGACCGCGCAGCTGCGCGAGTACGGCCTGGACGTCGAGCACGACGACCGCTACCGGCTCAGCGGCGAGTACTGGTCGATCGTCAAGCGTCTTACGGCGGGTGAAGTCTTCGACCACAAGGGCGAGTTCTACGAGCTGAAGAACGCGGGTGCGAGCCTGCGCGAGCTGACCCCGTCGCAGCCCGGCGGCATCCCGCTCTGGTTCGGCGGCAGTTCGGCGGCCGGCATCGAGATGGCTGCCGAGCACGTGGACGTCTACCTGACCTGGGGAGAGCCGCCGCACCTGCTCAAGGAGAAGCTGGACCTGGTCCGCGAGCGGGCCGCCGCCCACGGCCGCTCGGTGAGGATCGGGCTGCGACTGCACCTGATCGTCCGCGACACCGAGGACGAGGCCTGGGCCGCCGCCGACCGGCTGCTGGACGTCACCGGTGAGGCCACCTACGCGCGCCAGCTGGGTGGCGCGAAGGCGGAGGACGGGGTCGGCTGGCAGCGGCAGTTCCGCCAGCACGGCGGGAAGGTGCCGGCGCGGGCCCGGGAGCTGGAGGTCTACCCCAACCTCTGGCCGGGAATGAGCTTGTTCCGCCCCGGGCCCGGTACGGCGGTGGTCGGCTCGACGGCCCAGGTGATCGAGCGCCTGCAGGAGTTCGAGGCACTGGGTGTCGACACCTTCATCCTCTCGGGCAACCCGCTGCTGGAGGAGGCCCATCGGATTGCAGAAACGGTTCTGCCCGCTCTGGGCATCAAGCGGGCGCACGCCGGTGGCTGACTGGTGACAGCTGACGGATAACAGATGACGGATGACAGCTGACAGATTTCGAAATCTGTCAGCTGTCATCCGTCGATCGTCAGCTGTCAGCGTCAGCCGTAGCCATCGGCCGCAGCGATCAGCCTCGGTCGCCGGTCGGCGCCTCCGCCCCGCTCAGCGGCTCAGCCGGTCGATCTCCGCCAGCTCCTCGGCCGTCAGCGGCCCGCCCGCCAGTGCGTCGAGGTTCTGGTCCAGCTGGGCGACGCTGCTCGCGCCGATGATCACCGAGACCACCCGCGGGTCCCGCAGCACCCAGCACAGCGCCAGCTGCGCCAGCGTCTGCCCGCGCCGCTCGGCGACCGCGGCCAGCGCCCGCAGCTGCTCCAGCTTCCGCTCGGTCAGCGCCTCCTCGGTGAGGAACTTGCCGACCGACATCCGCGAGCCCGCCGGAACCGCCCCGGACAGGTAGCGGTCGGTCAGCAGCCCCTGGGCCAGCGGCGAGTAGGCGATGAGGCTGCTCTGGGTGTCGCCCACCGCGTCCAGCACGCCGCCGTCCTCCACGGACCGGTTGAGGATCGAGTACGCCGACTGGTTCATCAGCACTGGCGTCCCCAGCTCGCGCAGGATCGCCACCGCCTCCCGGTGCTGCTCCGCCGGGTAGTTGGAGATCGCCGCGTACAGCGCCCTGCCCGAGCGCACCGCGCTGTCGAGCGCCCCCATCGTCTCCTCGATCGGGGTGTCCGGGTCGTACCGGTGCGAGTAGAAGACGTCGACGTAGTCCAGCCCCATCCGGTCCAGCGACTGGTCGAGGCTGGCCAGCAGGTACTTGCGGCTGCCGCCGTTGCCGTACGGGCCGGGCCACATGTCCCAGCCGGCCTTGGTGGCGATGAACAGCTCGTCCCGGTACGGCCGGAAGTCCTGGGCGAACAGGTAGCCGAAGTTGCGCTCGGCACTGCCGTACGGCGGGCCGTAGTTGTTCGCCAGGTCGAAGTGCGTGACGCCCCGGTCGAAGGCCCGGCGCAGCACCGCCCGCTGCACGTCCAGCGGCTGGGCGTCACCGAAGTTGTGCCAGAGCCCCAGCGAGACGGCGGGCAGCTGGACGCCGCTGCGGCCGGCCTTCCGATAGGTCATCGAGTCATAGCGGTCATCCGCGGCGAGGTAGCTCATGCCGGACATCCTGCCAGTCCGTCGCGGCGGATCAAGCCTTGCCCCGTTCCGGGCCGGTGCCTATGCTCGCGGAGGATCGCGTGCGTGCGAGGCGAGGGGGAGGCGAGATGGCAGTCCGGACCGTGGCCGTGGCCGTGGCCGCCGCCGCAGCCCGCTGTTGTTGTCGCCGTCACCGCAGCACTGACCGCTGACGCCACCCGCGAGCCCCGCCGCCCGAGCGGCCCATCGCCCGCCCCGTCGGCCGTTCCGCCGGTGCCGCCCGTAGGAGCGCAGCGCCGGACCGCGCACCGGCTCCCCGCGCTCCGCTCTCCGTGCGGCTCACCGAACCCCGGGACGCTCCGGCCCGCCGGTTCCGTCCCGGTCCTGCTCAGCTCATCCCCATGCCCGGCCCGGCCCGGTCCTGTACCCGGCCATGGCCCCGGCCCTGGTCCGACCCGAGCCCGACCCCGGGCCCGTCCCGAGCGCCCAAGGAGACCGCCGTGCGGTTCACCGTCTCGTCCCTCGTCGCCAACGCCCCCGACCCGGTCACCGGCGTCCGACGCACCCCGCAGCAGAAGCTGCACAACGTCATCGACCAGGCCGTCCTCGCCGAACAGCTCGGCTACGACGGCTACGGCGTGGGGGAGCGGCACGGTGAGCCGTTCCTCTCCCCGGCGCCGCCCCTGCTGCTGAGCGCCATCGCCGCCCGCACCTCCACCATCCGGCTGTTCACCACGGTGACGGTGCTCAGCGTCCTCGACCCGGTCCGGGTCGCCGAGGACTACGCGATGCTCGACCAACTCTCCGGGGGTCGACTTGAGTTGATCGTCGGCAAGGGCAACGACCCGCGCCACTTCGGTCTGTTCGGCCTCCCCGAGGAGCGCCAGTGGGAGGCGCTCGCGGAGAACTACGGTCTGCTGCGCAGGCTCTGGCGCGAGGAGAAGGTGACCTGGGAGGGCTCGACCCGCCCGCCGCTCACGGACGTCACGGTCTGGCCGCGCCCGCTCCAGGACCCGATCCCGGTGTGGCACGGCAGCGCGACCAGCACGCGGTCCACCGACCTCGCGGCCCGCCACGGCGACCCGCTCTTCTCCGCCAATTCCTTCCATCCGCTGGAGAAGTACCGGACGCTGGTCGAGCACTACCGCGAGCGCTGGGAGCACTACGGGCACGACCCGGCGCGGGCCCGGGTGGGCGCGAGCTTCGGCGGACTGTTCGTCGCCGAGCGCTCGCAGGACGCCGTCGAGGGCTTCCGCCCGTACTGGAACGCACTGTTCGACTCGGCCGCGGGCCGGCACAACAACTCGCCGTTCACCTCGCTGGAGGACGCGCTGGAGCGCGGCTCGGCGCTGGTCGGCAGTCCGCAGCAGGTGATCGAGAAGATCCACCGCTACCACGAGGCCTTCGGCAACGAGGTGGTCGGCATCGGGGTCGACGCCCTCACCGAGGGGGCGCAGCGCGAGCAGTTGGAGCTGTTCGCGAGCGCGGTGGCGCCGGAGATCCGTCGGGCGCTGCCGTAGCGGTCCTCGCCCGCCGCGCGCTGCCACGGCAGCCCGGATCTCCCGCCCGCCCGCGCAATGCGCCGTGCACCCCCTACGCGGCGTGACGCCGGCAACCGTGCGTGACGTGACGCGCGCCACCAGGTGCGCCGGAATGCCGTTCGGCGGGGCGGGGGATGACGAACGGTCGAGGGGCCGTGGCCGCCGGGGGGCGGCGCACGGCCCTCAATCGTTCCGCCCGGCGGGGGCCCGGGGAGCCGCCCGCGTGCCCAGGGCCGGGGCCGGAGCCGGCACCGGCACCGGAGCACCGAGCGCGAGCCCGAGTCGGATCGGATCGGGCTCGGGTCCGGTCGGGTCGGGCGGCGTCCGCACTGGCATTCTGTACCTACTGGTATGTACAGTGATCCGCATGAGCACCCAGGACCGCCTCATCGAGAGCACCCAGGCCCTCCTCTGGGAGCGGGGCTACGTCGGCACCAGCCCCAAGGCCATCCAGCAGCGTTCCGGCGTCGGCCAGGGCAGCATGTACCACCACTTCACCGGCAAGCCCGACCTCGCGGCCGCCGCCTTGCGTCGCAGCGCCGAGCAGATGCGCGGCGTCGCCGAGGCCGACCTCGTCGCCCCCGGCAGCGCCTACGACCGGATCGCCGCCTACCTGCAGCGCGACCGTGACGTCCTGCGCGGCTGCCGGATCGGCCGGATGGCCCAGGACCCGGACGTGGTCGCCGACCCGCTCCTGCGCGCGCCCGTCGAGGAGACCTTCGACTGGCTGCGCGGCCGGATCGCCGGACTGATCGCCGACGGCCAGGCGGACGGCGAGTTCGCCCCCGGCCTCGACCCGGCCGACACCGCCGCCGCCGTGGTCGCCGTCGTCCAGGGCGGTTACGTCCTGGCCCGTGCCGCCGACAGCGCCGAGCCGTTCGACCAGGCCGTTCGTGGCGCCCTCGGCCTGCTCGCGGCACACCGCACGGCCTGACCCGCCGAGCCCGCCCGGGCGGCAGCCCGCTTGCCTGCCGGACCCTTCGAACCCGAGGAGCTCAGCCGTGCACGCGATGCAGTACGAGATCACCCTGCCCGCCGATTACGACATGGGCGTCATCCGCAAGCGCGTCGCCGACAAGGGCCACCTGCTCGACGCGCACCCGGGTCTCGGCCTCAAGGCCTATCTGGTCCGCGAGCGCGGCCGACAGGGCTCGCCCGTCAACCAGTACGCGCCGTTCTACCTCTGGCGCACCGTCGAGGGCATGAACGGTTTCCTCTGGGGGCCGGGATTCCGCGGCCTGAGCGCCGACTTCGGACGCCCCGCCGTCCGGCACTGGCTGGGCGCGGGCCTGACCCACGGCGGGTCAGGAACCTCGGCGGCCACGGCATCGGCCTCGGAGGCGGCATCGGCACCGACATCGGCCTCGGCGGCGGCGTCGTCAAGGGAGGAGGCGGCCGGGCCGCCGACCACCGCCACCCGCGAGACCGTACGGCTGCCGGAATCCGCCGACCCGGCCGAGGCCGTCGAGCGGGCGCTCGCCGACCTTCCCACGCACCCGGCCCTGCACACCGCCGCCGTGGCCGTCGACCCGAGCCGCTGGGAGCTGCTCCGCTTCGCCCTCTGGTACGGCCCGGCCCCCGAGGACGAGCCAGGCGTCCGTTACCAGGTGCTGCACCTGTCCCGCCCCGAACTCGACCGGCTGCCGGCCGGCCGCCACTGGTGAAAGGACCCACCGCCCGATGTCCCCCGCGACCGTTCCCACCGGCACCGACCTCACCCCGGCCCCGACCGACCGCACGGCCGGTTACGCCCTGCTCGCCGAACTCGCGGGTCCCGGCGCCGCCACCACGCTCGGGGGCCTGGACGCCCTCGCTCCCGGCTTCCCCGACTGGATCGTCACCAGCCTCTTCGGCGGTACCTACCAGCGTCCCGGACTCGCCCTGCGCGACCGCCAGATCGCGAACCTGGCCGCGCTCACCGCACTCGGCGGCGTCGAGCCGCAGCTGGCCGACCACGTCCGCTACAGCCGACGGATCGGCCTGACGGAGGCGGAGATCACCGAGGTCATCGTCCACCTCGCGCCGTACGTCGGTCTCCCCAAGGCGCTGGCCGGCCTGCGCGTCGCCACTGCCACCTTCGCCGACGGCGACGGCGGCGGCGACGCCGCGGCCAGGGCCGAGGCCAAGGCCGGGACCGGAACCGGCACCGAGGCCGCGGCGGAGACCGTCGCCGGGAGCGCCACCCCGGGGGCCGACGCATGAGCCGCACCGTCCGCACCGTCCTCGGCGACCTGGACCCCGCCGATCTCGGGGTCACCGACTCCCACGACCACCTCTTCATCCGCAGCCCGCTGCTCCCCGGCCAGGAGCTGGACGATCCGGCCGCCGCCGAGGACGTCCTGCGGGCCTACGCCGCCGCCGGTGGCCGTGCCCTCGTCCAGTGGACCCCGCTCGGCCTGGGCCGGGGCGCGGACTCCCTCGCCGCGCTCTCCCGCGCCACCGGCGTCCACGTCGTCGCCGCCACCGGCGCGCACCAGGCGGTCCACTACGCGCCGGGCTTCTTCCCGGACGTCGACGGCGACCCGGCCGAGCGTCCCGGCGCGTACGCCGACCTTGCGGAACGCTTCGTCGCCGAACTCACCACCGGTCTGCCCGGCGCGCCCGAGGGCGTCCGGGCCGGGCTGATCAAGGTCGCGGGCGATCCGGGGCCCGTGAGCCGGCACACCCGGTGGACGATGGCCGCGGCGGCCGAGGCCCACCACGCCACCGGCGCCCCGATCGCCGTCCACCTCGAAGCCGACGGCGCTCCGCTCCGGGTCCTGCACCTGCTGCACGACCGGCACGGGGTCCGGCCCGACCGGATCGTCCTCGGCCACCTCACCCGGCTCTCCGACCGCGCGCTGCACCGTGCCCTGGCCGCCGAGGGGGTCCGGCTCGCCCTGGACAGCCCCTCCCGGTCCGGGCGGTCCGGCGACCACCAGGCCTTCGACGTGATCGCCGACCTGGTCGAGGCGGGTCATGCCGACCAACTGCTGCTCGGCGCCGACACCACCACCCGGACCGCCCGCGCGGCCGCCGGCCCGGTCGCTCTGCTCGCCGACCTCGCCCCGCGCCTCGCCCGCAGCTACGGCCCGGAACTGCCCGAGCTGCTCCTCGTCACCAACCCGGCCGCCGCCTTCGCCGCCGACTGGCGCACGCCGTAGGCGGGGCCTCGTCGCCTGCGGGGCCCATCGGCCGCGGCCGCGGTCGCGGCTGCCGGAGCGGGCATTCGGCAGACGGCCGCCGGGCGGGTCTTCTACGGTGCCGGGCATGGTGATGCCGACGCTCCGAGCCCTCACAACCGCCGACTGGCCGCTCTGGCGGGATCTCCGTCTCGCCGCCCTGACCGGCGCGCCGGACGCCTTCAAGGCCGGCCTGGCCGACTGGGACCAGGGCGGTGAGGACCGCTGGCACGACCGGCTCCGCCTCCCGGACGCCCTCCACGTCGCGGCCCACCTGGACGACGACCCGGTCGGACTGGTCGGCGGAATGCCCGGATCACCGGACGGCGTGCGGGAGTTGCGCTCGCTCTGGGTCGCCCCGCGGGCGCGCGGCCGGGGCGTCGCGGACCGTCTCGTCGAGGAGGTCGAGCGCTGGGCCCGGGCCACCGGCGGCACCACGCTGCGCCTCGCCGTACTCCCCGGCAACCGGGCGGCGCTCGCCCTCTACCGCCGCCACGGCTTCACCCTGCTCGCGGAACCCGGGGACCTGCTCGCCGACGGGGTTGGCCGCGAACTCCTCCTGGCGAAGCCTCTGCGGTGACCGCCGCCGCACCCGGCTCGGTACTGGTACCGGTACCGGGGCCGCGGCCGGCCCCGCCTCCCGAGGCCGACGGGACGGCCTCGGGACCGCGGGAAGGCGGGGCCTGTGCCGCACGGGGGACGGCACAGGCCCCGCCTTCCCGCCTTCCCGCGGTCCCGCGGTCCCGCGGTCGAGTGCTCGAGTGGTCTGGCAGGTCGGCGGGTCGACCGGCGTCACATGTGCGTGCCGCCGTCGATGCGGAGCTCGGTGCCGGTGACGAAGGCGCCGTCGTCGGAGGCGAGCATGGCGATCACGCCGGCCACTGTCTCCGGGCCGGCGAAGCCCTGGCCGAGCGCGGGGGAGAGCTTGGCCAGCAGGCTGAGATCGGCGTCGGCGGGCAGGCCCGGGTTGTGGGTCATGCCGCTGTCGATGCTGCCCGGTGCGACGCAGACCGCGCGCAGGCCCTGCTTCGAGTACTCCGAGGCGATCGCGTGGGTGAAGGACTGGATGCCGCCCTTGGTCGCGGCGTACGCGGCCATGTAGGGGTGGGCGAAGCTCGCGGAGGTGGAGCTGAAGTTGACCACCACGCCCTTGCCGCCGGCGAGCAGCGCGGGGAGCGCCTCGCGGGTCATCAGGAAGGTGCCGGTCAGGTTCACCGCGAGGAGCCTGTTCCAGAACTCCAGGCTGGTCTCGTGGGTGTGCGAGGAGCGGAGGATGCCGGCCGCGTTGACCAGCACGTCCAGGCCGCCCAGGCCGGCGATCGCCTCGGCCACGCCCGCGACGACGGCCGCCTCGTCCGCGATGTCCAGCACCTGGATGGTGAGGCGGTCCGCGGTTCCCTCGGCGGTGGCGCGGTCCAGGGTCTTCTTCAGGCCGTCCTCGTTGACGTCGACGGCGACGACCTTCCCGCCCTCGGCGAGGATCCGGTGCACGGTGGCCTGGCCGATGCCCGAGCCGCCGCCGGTGATCAGGACGTTCCGTCCGCTGAAGCGTTCCATGGTGGTACTCCGTTCGTTCGTGGTCTCTCGACCTCAATAGGCACGTTACGCCTAAGTGGCACGTTGTGCCAAGAAGTCCATTCATGCCGATCCGTCGTGACGTGCCGCCTTGGCATCCGCCCGCGTAGGCTGACCCCGTGACCGGACGCCCGACCCTGACCCAGCGCCGCCGTGAGGCCACCCGGCTGGAGATCGCCCGTACCGCCGCCGCGCTCTTCGCCGAGCGGGGCACGGACGCGACCACCGCCGAGGAGATCGCCCTCGCCGCGGGCATCTCGCTGCGCACCTTCTACCGGTACTTCTCGGTCAAGGAGGACGCCGTCGCTCCGCTGCTCGCGGCGGGCGGGCAGGAGTGGGTGGAGCTCTTCGCGGCCAGCCCCGCGGACCTGCCGCTGCGCGAGGCGCTGGAGCGTGCGGCGGTCGCGTCGCTGACCCCGGCCGACGAGGCGCGGGTCGAGATGATGCAGTGGGCCCGCGGTCTGCTGTGCGACCCGAAGCTGAACGCCACCTGGCAGCGCGTCCACGCCGACTCGGAGGAGCGGCTGCGGGCCGCCCTCGCCGAGCGCTGCCCGGACGGCACCGACCCGCTGGAGATCCGGCTGGCGGCCGCCGCCGCGACCGCGGCGATCCGGGTGGCCCTGGAGCAGTGGGCCGCCTCCGAGGCGCCCCTCGCCGGACCGGGCTCCCCGCAGGACCTCGGCGCTCGCTGCATGCGCGAGCTCACGGAGGGGCTGCGGCTGTGGGGGCGGGTCGGCTGAGCTTCGGGCCCGGCGGTCGACCGGCCGGTGACGGCCGACAGCGGACAGCGGACAGCCGACAGATTTCAGATGACAACTTTCGAAATCTGTTATCTGAAAGTTGTCATCCGTCCGCCCGGCTCCCCGTAACCTCCCAGCCGCGGTCGGCTTTCTCCCAGCTGGCGTTAGGGTTGGTCCTCGCGCCCCGGCAGGGGGAACCGGGGTGACCTCCTCGGATGTCCCCAGCGGAGGGGACTGGAGTTCGAGGCGTGGGAGCAAGCAGGACATGGGTCTGACGAGCCACAAGGTGCTGGCGCTGACCGCACTGATCGCGGTCGTGATGATGGTCGGCACGGTCTGGCTGTGGCCCAGACTTGCGAAGAAGACCTGGCAGGCGGTGCTCGGCCGGATCGGCGCACTGCTCGCCACCCAGCTCACGGTGCTCGCCGCGCTCGGCCTGGTCGCCAACAACTACTTCGCCTTCTACAGCAGTTGGGACGACCTGCTGGGCATCGGCGACACCGGCCCGGTGGTCATCCACAACAAGGCGGACGCCTCCGGCCGGCTTATGGTGGAGACGATGGGCCAGGCCGCGGTCAAGGGCGGCGGCGCGATGGGCCGCGAGCCCGGCCAGTCCGGCGAGATCCGCAAGATCAGGATCGACGGCGCGGTCAGTCGGCTGTCCACCGAGGGCTACGTCTACCTGCCGCCGCAGTACTTCCAGCCGGAGTACGCCCAGAAGCAGTTCCCGGCCGTGATCGTCAGCACCGGATTCCCAGGAATCGCCGAGAATCTGATCACCCGCTTCAACTACCCGGGTGCGGCGCTCAAGCTGCTGCAGGAAGGGCGGATGCAGCCGACCGTCATGGTCCTGGTGCGCCCCTCGCCCGCGCTGCCCCAGGACACCGAGTGCGAGGACGTCCCGAACGGCCCGCAGTCCGACACCTACTTCACCAAGGACGTGCCCTCGGCGATCCAGGCCAGCTACCGGGTCTCCTCCGACCCGCAGGCCTGGGCCTTCATGGGCAACTCGACCGGCGGCTACTGCGCGCTCAAGCTGGCCATGCGTCACCCGGACGTCTTTCCGACCGCCGTCGCCCTCTCCGCCTACTACGACGCGGCCGACGACCCCACCACGGGCGACCTCTTCGGCGGCAGCAAGCAGCGCCGCGACGAGGCCAACCTGATGTGGCGGCTGAAGAACCTGCCGCAGCCGAAGGTGTCCGTGCTGCTGGCCGGCACCAAGAAGGGCGACGGCAGCTACCGGCAGGAGACCGAGGCCTTCGTCGACGCGGTGCAGAGCCCGATGAAGGTCTCGTACAGCATGCTGGAGAACGGCGGCCACAACTTCGAGACCTGGAGCGCTCTGCTGCCCTCCTCGCTGGAGTGGCTGTCCCAGCACCTCAAGGTGCCGAACCAGACCGTATGAAGCGACCCGGCCGAGCTTGACCGGCCGCACCTGAACGCCCGAACGCCTGAACCTGAACCTGAACGACCGAACCCCCGGGGCTGCGGCCCGGGGGTTCGGTTCTGGGTTCGGGTCGGCCGGGCCGTTCAGGAACCGTACGGCTCCCGCCCGGCGGTCCCGCGGCTCAGGCCACCCGCTCCAGCGTCCCGGTGTGCAGCTGGCCGACCCGGCCGCCCTCGCCCTCGAAGGTCCAGAAGGCCCGCACGGTCAGCTTGCCGAGGTCCATCACGTGGCTGACGGTGATCCCGCTCTGCTCCGTCCAGCTGATGAAGTAGATCTCCGGCGCGACCTCGGCGACGTGCAGCCGCACGTCCTCCCACTGGCCCGCGGACTCGCCGAGGCCCTCCCAGCGCAGCCGCGTGCCGTCGGCCGAGTAGGTGTTGCGGAAGGCCGCACCGTTGTCGACCCGGAAGAGGTAGGTGCGGCCGGCGAAGGCGGGCAGGGGCGCGGTCATGGTGGGGCGGGTCCTCGTCTCTGTCAGGTCGTGGCGAGCGTCCGGTCGGGCTCGCCGCTCTTGTGCACGGCGGATGATGTCAGGCTTCCAATTTATCCGACCGGGCGCACTCGGTCAGGCACTCGCCACGGTACGGTCCGCCACGGCGTGGCCGCGCGTGTGCGGCCGGGGCCGGGCCCGGCTCGGGACCTCCCCGGTCGACGTGGCGGCTCCCGGCGTCGGAGATCGATCAACTCGACTGCCACGCGGTGTCGTTGATCGACATCACGGTGAGCTGCGCGACAAGCGGCCCGGCCGAGCTGTCCGTTCAGGTACCAGTTGCCCGGCCTGCAGCCGTCGTCCGCCGGCCGGCCCGGCCCCGCCGGCGGAACCGCGCGGCTCAGGAATCGGCAGCGGCCTCGACCACCCTGATGTCGAACAGCTGCCGGTTGTTGCCCTCGTTCCGGTCGTCCGCGCTGCGCACCGTGACCGAGCCGCCGCTCAGTCTGCCCACCGGCAGTTCCGGGTCGAGCCGGACCGGGATGAGGGCGGTCGCGCTGCGTCCCTCCCGCAGCCCGGCTCCGAAGACGCACCGCACGACGCGGCCGTGGCCCGTCACCCGGCAGTCGGACGGGAAGTACGGGCCCTCCGGGCTCACGCCCTCCGGCAGGGTGATCACGACCGTGAACGGGGAGGAGGTGGTGTCCGGGCCTCCGTTGCCGACGAAGGCGTGGATGGTGGTGGTGCCGCCGGGCGTGGCCGGGTCCGGGTCGATCCGGATCACCTCCAGGTCGGAGTCGGACGGTCGGGCGGCGGCGGGTGCGGGCAGCGTGGAGGCTCCGGCCGCTTCCGAGCCGGTACCGGTACCGGTACCGGAAGCGGCCGTCCCCGCTCCGGGCTTGGCCGGTGCCGGCAGGGTGGAGGCGCCGGTCGTCACCGGCGCGGGCAGGATGGACGCCTCGGGCGTGCCCGTCGCGACGACCTCCACCGCGGGCCGGGGCTCGGGCCGTAGCAGCGCCCAGGACGGGTCGGTGGCCAGTACCGTCACCGCGCACCCCGCCGCCACGGCCGCGACCAGCCCGGCCCCGCCGAACCCCCTGCCTCCCGCGGCACGCCGGCCGCCGCCGAACAGGCCGGCACTCCGCAGGCCACGTCCCCGCAGACCACGTCCTCGCAGGCGACGGCCCCGCAGGCCACCGCCCGCCGCGACGTCACCTGCCGCGCCCCCGTCCGCCGCGCCACCGTC
This sequence comes from Kitasatospora sp. NPDC058048, assembly GCF_042885555.1. Taxonomy (NCBI): domain Bacteria; kingdom Bacillati; phylum Actinomycetota; class Actinomycetes; order Kitasatosporales; family Streptomycetaceae; genus Kitasatospora; species Kitasatospora sp. NPDC058048. The sequence goes on from NZ_JBHVRT010000002.1 coordinate 180,969, forward strand.
CGGCACGTCGCCACCCCGCACCCCACCGCCACCGCCTTGAACGGCGCTCCGCACGTCCCGGTGCTGCTGCTCCATCCCCGCTCACCCTGTCCTCGCGTCCCGGCCGCCCGCGCCGTTGCGGGCCGCGTCGGCACCAGGGTGGCGGAGCCGCCGCCGGAGCCCGGCGGCAACCCGCCCGGCGTCCGCTCGAACGGATGACGCGGCACGCCGCTGCGACCGGGTCGGCCGGCAACGGCGGTTGACGTGCCGTCAGGGTGCGAGGACCTGCCCCAGCCGGGTCGCGATCTGGTGCATCACCGGTACCAGCGAGGCGGCCCCGGCCGGCTCCTCCAGGGCCCGGATGCGGGCCTCCGGTCCGGAGACGGAGAGAGCGGTGGGCGTCGGCGCGCCGGGGACGGCGAGTGCGATGCACCGGACGCCGATCTCCTGCTCCTGGTCGTCGACCACGTAGCCGCGCTCGCGCGCCTCGGCGAGCTGGCGCATCAGCTCCTGCGGGTCGGTGACCGTGTACTCGGTGTGGGCGGGCAGGGGGTTGGGGCCGAGGACGGCGCGGGCCTCGTCCTCGGGCAGCTGGGCGAGCAGCGCCTTGCCGACGCCGGTGCAGTGCGGCTGCACCCGTCGGCCGACCTCGGTGAACATCCGCATCGAGCGGCGCGACTGCACCTGTCCGACGTACACCACCTCGCCGCCCTCCAGCACCGCCAGGTTGGCGGTCTCGCCGGTGGCCTCCATGAGCTCGGCCAGGTACGGGCGGGCCCAGCTGCCGAGCAGCCGGCCGGCGGTCTCGCCCAGGCGGATCAGCCGGGGGCCGAGGGTGTAGCGGCGCGCGGTGTCCTGGCGGACATAGCCCTGCTGGACGAGGGTACGAACCAGTCGGTGGATCGTCGGCATCGGGAGGCCGGAACTGGTGGAGAGTTCGCTGAGTGTGGCCACGCCCCCGGAGTCGGCCAGCGCCTCCAGGAGTTGGAAGGCGCGCTCGACGGACTGCACGCCGCCGCTCGCGCGCTCGGTGCCTGTCGTCGATGCTGGGTCGGGGGTCGCAACCACCGGCGTTCCCTTCACTGTCGGGGAGGAGTGGAGTCCCGGCGATCTCTTCAACAAACCGTTGAAATTCTGTATCGCGGAAACTAGTCTCCACTTTACAGAATCGAACTCGCCGACAGGCGAGTTCCGATCGAGGAAGTTCCCCGGGGAAGTTCCTGCCGGAGCTCCCTTCGCCAGGCTCAACCGTCTTAGGAGTGTCCTGCTCATGGCCGCAGATCAAGGGCCCCTCGGCGCCTCCCCCGCCGCTCCGGTCGTCACTGTCGCCGGTCCGCGCGTCCACCGGGCGGAGGAGGTGCTCACTCCGGAGGCGATCGCCTTCGTCGCCGGGCTCCATCGCGCCTTCGAGGGGCGCCGGCAGGAACTGCTGGCCGGGCGCAAGACCCGCCGTGCCGGGATCGCCGCCGCAGGCACGCTGGACTTCCTCCCCGGGACCGCCGGGATCCGGGCCGCGGACTGGAAGGTCGCCGAGGCGCCGCGCGCCCTCCAGGACCGCCGGGTCGAGATCACCGGCCCGACCGACCGCAAGATGGTCGTCAACGCGCTCAACTCCGGGGCGCGGATCTGGCTCGCGGACTTCGAGGACGCCACCTCCCCGACCTGGGAGAACGTGGTCGGCGGCCAGGTCAACCTGATCGACGCCTTCGAGGGCCGGATCGACTTCACCAGCACGGCCGGCAAGGCCTACACCCTCAAGCCCGCCGCCGAGCTCGCCACCGTCGTCGTCCGCCCGCGCGGCTGGCACCTGGACGAGAACCACCTGCTGGTCGACGGCACCCCGGTGGCCGGCGCGTTCGTCGACTTCGGCCTCTACTTCTTCCACAACGCCGCCCGGCTGCTGGCCAGGGGCGCCGAGGACCCCAACTCCGGCCCGTACTTCTACCTGCCGAAGACCGAGAGCCACCTCGAAGCCCGCCTGTGGAACGACGTGTTCACCCACGCCCAGGCCGAACTCGGCATCCCGTACGGCACGATCCGGGCGACCGTGCTGATCGAGACCATCACGGCCGCGTTCGAGATGGACGAGATCCTCTACGAGCTGCGCGACCACGCGGCCGGCCTCAACGCCGGGCGCTGGGACTACCTGTTCTCGATCGTCAAGAACTTCCGCGACGCCGGCGAGCACTACATCCTGCCGGACCGCAACAGCGTCACCATGGCCTCGCCCTTCATGGCCGCCTACACCCGGCTGCTGGTGCAGACCTGCCACCGGCGCGGTGCCCACGCGATCGGGGGCATGGCCGCGTTCATCCCGAGCCGCCGCGACCCGGAGGTCAACGCCTCCGCACTCGAGAAGGTCAAGGCCGACAAGGACCGCGAGGCCGGCAACGGCTTCGACGGCTCCTGGGTCGCCCACCCCGACCTGGTGCCGGTCGCCCGGGCCTCCTTCGACGCGGTGCTCGGCGAGCGGCCCCACCAGAAGGACAATCCCGGCCCGGCCGAGCCGGTGACCGCCGCCCAGCTGCTCGACATCGCCGGCGCCGGCGGCACCTGCACCCGTGCGGGGCTGCACAACGCCGTCCAGGTCGGGATCCGCTACATCGAGGCCTGGCTGCGCGGCCTCGGGGCCGTCGGCATCTTCAACATGATGGAGGACGCCGCCACCGCCGAGATCTCCCGCTCGCAGATCTGGCAGTGGATCCACAACGGGGTCGTGCTGTCCGACACCGGCGAGAAGACCACCGCCGAGCTGGTCCGCACCCTGGTCGCCGCGGAGCTGGCCGAACTCCTCGCCGAGCTGGGCGAGGAGGCCTACGGCGCCGGCCGCTGGCGCGAGGCCGCCGAGCTCTTCGAGCAGGTCGCCCTGGCCGAGGAGTTCGTGGACTTCCTGACCCTCCCCGCGCTGCCCCTGCTGGGCTGATCCCCGCCTACCCGCCGGTGTCACCGCTGCCGTCCGCCGGGACGCGGCACTCCGGCGGTCCACTGCTCCGTTCCGTACGGCGACGAATCCACCTGTCCTCTCGTCGCCGTACGGAACGGTCCGTTCCACGCAAGGAGTTCACCCATGGCGCGCATGTTCTTCAACGGCCAGGCGATGACCGGCGGCCCCTTCCACGGCAAGGTTGCCGACTCGCTGATCGGGCCGGCCAGGACCGCCCCCGGCTACCGATTCTTCTCCATCGACCACAGCGGCGGGACGGACGTCTGTCCGGGTCTGCTGGCGGACCCGGAGGCGGGCACCGCGATCGAGGGCGAGCTGTACGACATCCCGCTGGAGCGACTGCGCGACGTCATCCTGCCGGGTGAGCCGCGCGAACTGGAGCTGGGCGTGATCGAGTTGGAGGACGGCTCGGCCTGCCTGTCGATGCTGCTGGCCCGCGGCGAGGTCGAGCGCGGGGTGCACCGCGAGATCACCCACCACGGCGGCTGGCGCGCCTACCTCAGGACGATCGGGCGCGAGGCCTGACGGGCGGACGGCCCGTGCCGGCCGGGACGAATGAAGGGTGACAGCTGACAACTTTCATCATCTGTCATCTGTCATCCGTTCGCTGAAATCCGTCCGCCGAAAGCTGCCCGCCGAAAGCCGTCAGCCCCCCGCCGCGAGGTGCGGGCGCCCCGCCACCATCGCGTCGCCCAGCCAGCTGCGTCGGTACAGCACGCTGCGGCCGAGCCGGTTGCGCTCCAGCAGCCCAGCCGCCGCGAGTGCGCCCAGGTGGCGGCTGACCGCACCCGGGGTGACCCCGAGCCGGTGCGCCAGCTCCGTCGTGCTGGCCGGGGTCTCCAGCAGTGCCAGCAGCCTGGCCCTGGGGGCGCCGATCAGTCCGGCCAGCGGCCCGTCGGCCACCGCCCCTGCCTCGGCGCCGGCGGGTCCCAGGCCCTCGGCCATCGTCGCCTTGCCGCGAGCCGGGTAGCAGACCAGCGGCGGCCCCGCCTGGGTGACATCGGTCTGCGCCCCGAGCCCGAACAGCGTCGGGATCAGCACCAATCCGCGCCCGGCGACCTTCACGGTGGTGCCCACCGCCTTCACCGCCGGGTGCGGGTCGACGAGCCGCAGCACCCCGGCGTGCCAGCTCAGCCTGGCGTCGAGGTCCGCGAACAGTCCGTCCGCCCCGTGCTCCGAGAGCATCCGCCCCCGGTAGGCGATGTCCGCCTCCAGCACCGAGCGGGCGCGCGGCCACCAGACGGGGGCGAGGCAGCGCATCCAGTACGCGTCCAGGGCCTCGGCCGTCCGGGCGGCCAGCGCCGCCGGGTCGTCGATCAGCCCGGCCAGCACCGGCGGCAGCGGGCTGGGTTTCCCGCCACCCCGGTAGGCCTCCAGCACATCGGCCCGCACCACCTCCGGCGGGGTGGCCGCCAGCCGCGCCAACTCGGCCGGAAAATCCGGACGGGGGCCGAGCGGACGCGGCGTGAGGAAGTCCGGCACGAAGCCGACCGGCGCGATCATCGACTCCAGCAGTGCGGTGTCCAGCGCCTCGTAGCGGTCCTGCCAGCCGGCGATCCACGGCTGCTGCTCCGGGTAGCGCAGGGGCCAGTGGCGGGCGCGCAGGCTCAACACCGCCTCCTGCAGGGCGGAGTAGCCGAACCAGGTGGCGGCGAGGTCGTCGACGCCCAGATGGAACTCGAACATTGACCGTAACGGTAAAAGAGTTCCGCCGCCGGGGGAAGCCCGCTGTCCTACTGCCATGACCTCTGCCGCGGTGCTTCCCTCCGCCGTCCGACGGCTGCTGCCGGCCGACCCCCTGCTGCGCAGGCTCGCCCTGATGAGCCTGGTGAACACCGTCGGCAACGGCCTGTTCGTGACGGTCGGCGTGCTGTTCCTGACCCGCTCCGTCGGCCTGACCCCGGGCCGGATCGCGCTCGGGCTGAGCGCGGCCGGCGTCTGCGGGGTGTTCGCCGGGCTGCCGATGGGCCGGCTCGCCGACCGGGTCGGCAGCAAGCGGCTGCTGATGGTGGTCGGGCCGCTGGAGGCGCTCGCCGTGCTCGGCTACGCCTTCGTGCACTCCTTCGCCGCCTTCGTCGCCCTGGCCTGTGCGGCCACCGTGCTGGAGCGCGGCGCGGCGGCGGTGCGCAGCGCCCTGATCGCCCGGACGCTGCCGGCCGAGAGCCAGGTGCGTTCACGGTCGCTGCTGCGCTCGGTGATGAACGCGGGGCTGGTGGTCGGGTCCGGCGGAGCGGCGCTGGCGCTGCAGTCCGACAGCTACGCCGGGTACGTCACCGTGATGGTCCTGGACGCCGCGAGCTTCCTGGGGGCGACGGCGCTGCTGGCCGGCCTCCCCGTCCGTGACCTGACGGTCGGCCGGGACGGTGCCCCGGAGGCCGCCGGGGGAGGACGGTCGGTGCTGCGCGACCGCCGCTACCTGCTGGTCACCGTGCTGCACGCGCTGCTGGAGCTCCAACTCCCGGTGCTCACCGTGGGGATCCCGCTGTGGGTCGTGCTCGCGACGGACGCGCCGGCGGCGGTGGTCGCGGCGGTCGGCGTGGTCAACTGCCTGCTGGTGGTGCTGTTCCAGGTCCGGGCGAGCCGGGGCGTGGACGGCGTTCCGTCGGCGGCCCTGGCCTGTGCCCGGGGCGGCCTGCTGCTGGCGGGCGGCTGTCTCCTCTACGCGGCGGCGCAGTCGAGCCCGGCCGCGGTCGCCACCGCGGCGATCCTGGTCGGCGCCCTGGTGCACAGCCTCGGCGAGCTGCTCACCTCGGCGGGCGGTTGGACGCTGAGCCTGGACCTGGCCGATCCGCGTTCCCACGGCGAGTACCAGGGCGTGTTCATGAGCGGCCAGGCGGCGGCCCACGTGATCGGCCCGCTGGTGATCAGCCTGACCGTGGTCGACCACGGCGTGGTCGGCTGGGCCGTCCTGGCCGGTGTGTTCGTCCTCGCGGGGGCCGCTCTCCCGGCCGCCGTCCGGCACGCGGAGCAACCGGCCGCCGCCCGCTGACCACGAGCTGTGGTCAACGGGCCCCGATCCACGAGCCCCGGTCAACGGGCCCGATTCGCGGCCCCCCGATCGTCCGGCCCGCTTCCCACGGGGGTGGGAGCGGGCCGGAGGCACGCCGCGGCCCCGGATCCTCGCCGTGGATCCGGGGCCGGGGTCCGCACACCCGTCGGGGTGTGCGGAGTCCGGGGGCGCACCGTCCCTGGGCGCCCCCGGAGTCAGGGGTGGGAGTCAGAGCGGACGCGCCGCCAGCTCGCGGGCGGCGCGGGCGCAGTCGCGCGCGATCCGGTCCTCGTCGACGGTGGCCAGCCGCCCCTTCTCGACCACCGCGTTGCCGTTGACGAACAGCACCGACAGCGGCGGGAGCGCCCCGAAGGTGAGCGCGGCGACCGGGTCGGCGATGGACGAGTGCATGATCCCGTCGATCTTCCACAGCGCGAGGTCGGCGAGCTTGCCGGCCTCGATCGAGCCGATCTCGTCCTGCCGGCCGAGCACCCGGGCGCCGCCCATGGTGCCCAGGCGCAGCGCCTGCCGCCCGGTCAGCGCGGTGGGGGAGCCGTGCAGGCGGTTGATCAGCAGCGCGTTGCGCAGCTCGGTGCCCAGCTCGCCGGATTCGTTGGAGGCGGTGCCGTCGACGCCGAGCCCGACCGGGACACCGGCCCGGAGCATGTCGGGCACCCGGGCGATGCCGGCCGCCAGGCGGGCGTTGGAGGACGGGCAGTGGGCGACGCCGGTGCCGGTCTCGGCGAACTTGGCGATGTCGGAGTCGTTCATGTGCACGCAGTGCGCCATCCAGACGTCCTCGCCGAGCCAGCCCACCGACTCGAAGTAGTCGGTCGGCCCCATGCCGAACAGCTCCTTGCAGAACTGTTCCTCCTCGGCCGTCTCCGAGCCGTGGGTGTGCAGCCGGACGCCCTTGCGGCGGGCGAGTTCGGCGGACTTCCGGAGCAGGTCGGTGGAGACGGAGAAGGGGGAGCAGGGCGCGATGGCGATGTGCAGCATCGAGCCGAAGGAGGAGTCGTGGTAGCGGTCCACGGCGGCCTCGGAGGCGGTCAGGATGTCGTCCAGCTCCTCGACGGCGTGGTCCGGCGGCAGTCCGCCGTCCTTCTGGGAGCGGTCCATCGAGCCGCGCAGCGCGGTGAAGCGCAGGCCGAGTTCCCGGACGGCCTCGATGGAGGCGCCGAGCACGTCGCCGCCGCCCTTCGGGAAGACGTAGTGGTGGTCGGAGGCCGTGGTGCAGCCGGACTTGAGCAGTGCGGCGGCGGAGCCCTGGGCGGCGGCGTGCACGAGCCTCTCGTCGATCCGGGCCCAGGTCGGGTAGAGGGCGACCAGCCAGTCGAACAGGATGTGGTCCTGGGCCAGGCCGCGGGTGATCCACTGGTAGAAGTGGTGGTGGGTGTTGACCAGGCCGGGGGTGATCAGGTGGCCCTCGCCGTTGATCCGGCGCACCACGTTGTCCAGCCACGCGGGGGCGGGGCCGTCGCCCACCGTCTCGATGGTGTTGCCGAGGACGACCACGTGGCCGCGGGCGTACTCGGTGTCGTTCGCGTCCACGGTGGCGATCGCGGCGTTCTCGATCACGATCCGCTGGTCGGCGGGCGGGGGCTGGACTGCCATGGTGTGACTCCTTGGGGGATGGCCGGGGAGGGCCGGGGGAGGGCGCGCACCGCACGGTGCACGCCCCTCCCGGGCCGGTCAGGACGGTGTCGCCGTCGGTACGGTCGGTACCGTCGCGCCGGGGGCCTGGCCGGACCCGGACCGGCGGGCGGCTCCGACGTGGTGGAAGAGCAGGTTGAGCAGGACGGCCATCACGCAGCCGGCCGAGATCCCCGAGTGCATCAGGGTCCGGACGGCTTCCGGGAAGGAGTCGTAGAACGTCGGCACGGCGATCGGGATGATGCCGACACCGAGCGAGACCGACACCAGGATGGTGTGCGAGCCGGACTCCATGCCGGCCTCCGCGAGGGTGCGGATGCCGCTGGCCGCGACCGTGCCGAAGAGCACGATCCCGGCGCCGCCGAGGACGGGCTGCGGAACCAGGGAGACGACCGAGCCCAGCACGGGGAACAGCCCCAGCAGGACCAGGATGCCTCCGCCGGCCGCGACCACGAAGCGGCTGCGGATCTTCGTCAGCGCCACCAGCCCGATGTTCTGGGCGAAGGCGCTGGCGGCGAAGCCGTTGAGGACGGGACTGAGCGCGGTGGCCAGACCGTCGGCCCGCAGGCCGGCGGCGAGGGTGGGTTCGTCGGCCTCGCGATCGACGATCCTGCCGAGGGCGAGCATGTCGGCGGTGGACTCGGTCATCGCGACCACCATGACGATGCACATCGAGACGATCGCGGCGGCGTCGAACAGGGGCGCGCCGAAGTGGAACGGCGAGGGGAGCGCGAAGACCTTCGCGTCCCGGACCGCGCCGAAGTCGGCCAGCCCCAGCGGGAAGGCGATCAGGGTGCCAAGCGCCAGACCGATGAGCAGGGACAGCTGCTGCCAGAAACCGCGCAGCAGCCGGTTGCAGAGCACCACCGCGACGAGGGTGATCGCGGCGAGGCCGACGGCCCGGGTGGAGCCGTACCCGGGGGCGCCCGGCGAGCCGCCGCGCGCCCAGTTGACCGCCACCGGAAGCAGGGACACCCCGATGAGGGTGATCACGGTGCCCTGGACGACCGGGGGGAAGAACCGGATGAGCTTGCAGAAGTACGGCGCCGCGAGGAAGCACAGCAGCCCCGCGACGATCACCGCTCCGAAGATCACGGGGAGGGCGTCCTTCGGTCCCCCCGTCTTCTCGATGGAGCCCTTCGCTATGGCGATCATGGGCGCGACCCCGGCGAAGGAGACGCCGTTCACGAACGGCAGCCGCGCGCCGATCCGCCAGATGCCGAGCGTCTGGAGGAGGGTGGCCAGTCCGGCGGTGAACAGGCTGGCCGAGATGAGCAGGGCGAGTTCGGCGGGGGAGAGCCCGACGCCGGCGCCGACGATGAGCGGGGGTGCGACGACTCCCGCGTACATCGCGGCGACGTGCTGCAGTCCGGTGGAGAACAGCTTCACCGGGGGCAGCATCTCGTCCACGGGGTGGGTCCCGGGCCGGGGCGGCCCGCCGGGGAGGTGGTCCGCCGCGCCGTCCGGGCCGTGCGTTCCCGCCGAGGTGGAACCGCCGTCTGTACTGCTGGTGCTGCTGGGTGCCATGTCGAGCCCCTCTTGTGCCCGTGGCTCCCGGCGCGCCCGTGGCGCTGGAGTGCGGCTGGTGCTGATGTGACCGAGGACGGGACGGCGGTGCAAGGATCCCTCGGCCGGCCTCTCCAGTGCCCCGGGCCGGCCGCCGCGAGGCAGGCACGAACTCCGGTGGGTGGGGGTGGGGGTGGAGAAACCGCTGGTGCGGACGGAACCGCTGGTGCGGACAGAACCGCTGGAGCGGATGGAGCGGCTGGTGCGGGTCGAACGGCTGGTGCGGGTGGAACCGCGGGAGCGGTTGCCGTGGATGGAGCGGTCCGCCCGTACCCGACCGGTCCGTGGGGGCCGGAGGGTGCGGCGATTTCCGGGCGGCGTCCACCGGGTGGGGGAGGTCAGGCGACCGGGATGACCGGGACGACGCCCTCGCGGTGCACGGTGCCCTCGATCAGGCCGTACATGCGGTCCGCGGCGAAGTAGACCTCGTTGTCGTTCTTGAGGCCGAACGGTTCCAGGTCGACCAGGAAGTGGTGCTTGTTCGGCAGTTCGAGGCGGACCTCGTCCACCTCGGCGCGGTTGTTGAGGACCCGGGTGCCCATCGCGTGCAGGGTCTGCTGCAGCGAGTAGGAGTAGGTCTCGGCGAAGGCCTCCAGCAGGTGCCGCCTCACCTGGGTGTAGGAGCGGTTCCAGTGGGGCTGGGCCTCGCCGTCCTTCCCGCTGTAGCCGAACTTCCAGCGGGCGGTGACCTGGGTGGCGAGGATGCGGTCGTACGCTTCCTGGAGAGTGGTGTAGTCGTCCTTGATGTAGCCCCAGAACTCGGAGTTGGTGGAGTTCATGACGACGAGGTCCTTCAGGCCGGAGACGACCTGGACGGACTCCCCGTCGTAGACGATCTCGCTGGTGCGGACCTCCTGGCCGCTGCGGACGAAGGAGTGGCCCACTTCCTCCGAGCCGATGAAGCGGGCCGAGCTGTCCGGCGTTCTGATCCGGTCCCAGGCGTACTCCTCGATCCGGATCCGGGCGCTGTGCACGACGCCGCGCTCGGTGTCGTCGACGAAGTGGCGTGCCAGGAGGACGCCGAACGCCTCGGCCGACTCGATGCCGTGCTCCTTGGCGAAGGCGTAGACGGTGTTCTTGGTGGTGTCGGTGGGGAGGCAGTTGGCGTTGGACCCGGTGAGGTGGACGTCCTCGAACTCGCCGCGGAGCGAGACCGAGACGTTCAGGTCCTTGATCTCGTGCCGGGAGGAGTCGCGGTGGATCCGGACGATGCGGTTCTCCGCCTTGCCGTACTGGTTCTGGCCGAGCACGTGGGCCATGACGTGGCTCCTAAGCTTTTCAAGGTCGGTCCACTAGCTTCCGCGGTAGACCGAGTATCCGAACGGGTTGAGCAGCAGCGGCACGTGGTAGTGGTGCTGTTCGGGCGCGACCGTGAAGACGATCGAGACCTCGGGGAAGAACGGCGGTTCGGCGGACTTGAGCGCGTGGTACGCGCCGGTGCCGAAGAGCAGCCGGACGACCGAGCCCGCCTCCACGGCCGGCAGGTCCGCGACCCGGCCGTCGGAGTCCGTGGCGGAGGTGCCGAGCACCTGCCAGCCACCCTCGGTGTGCAGTGCGAGCTCGACCGGGACGCCTTCGGCCGGTCGGCCGAGGCTGGTGTCGAGCACGTGGGTGGAGATGCCGGTCATGGGTGAAGTGGCCTTACTGATGGCAGAGATGATGATGCGTCAGATTCCCGGTGGGATTCCCCGGAGGGTTCGGTGCGACAGCATGTGACGATATGTCAGAAAGTGTCGAGCAGGCGGTCGAGCCGGATGTCGTTGATCTTGCGCAGCTCCTCGCGGACGGTCTCCGCCTCGGCGGCGGCGTCGCTGGGGAGGCGCTCGCGCAGGGCGGCGAGCATGCCGACCGCGGTGCGGCCGGTCGCGCAGATCAGGAACACGTGGCCGAACTTGGCCTCGTAGGCGGCGTTGGCCTCGCGCAGTTCGTCGAGGACCGCCCGGTCCACGCCCCGGATCCCGGCCTGTTCGCGCTCGGAGGTGGCGTCGCCCGCCACGGGCGTGCCGATCCGGGCGTGTCCGGCCATCGCGTCGCGCAGGTCCTCGGTCGTCAGTGACGCCATGGCCGCCGCGTTGGCGGCGAGCAGGGCCTCGCGGTCGGACCACGGCCCGGCCGCGGCGACCGCGGCGGCCCAGTGGGGGCTGGAGCACACCTCCAGCAGGATCTCTTCCAGTTCCGCGGCATCGGCCGCGGCCAGGGCGTCAAGGGCGTGGGGGTGGTTGGTCACGGGTGGACCTCCTGAAGAGTGGTGCCACCCGGAAAAGCTAGATCGACCCCACCCGGCCGTCAACACTTTGTTGAACTGTTGGTGGTTACGTTTTGAACCGGGCCGCGATGCCGGGCCCTTTCGTGTGCGATTCGCCAAGTGTGCCCCGCCGCAGGCCGATCCACTCCTGCCGTGCCGGCGGGGTCACCCGTTCGGAAGCCCCCGGGGCGGGGGCCCGCACATGCCCCGGAGGGCGTCGAACCGGGGCGTCGAACCGGGGTGTCGAGCCGGGGTGTCGATCCGGGCCGTCGATCCGGGGCGTCGAGCCGGGCCGTCAGGAGGGCTTCGCGCCGTCCTGGCGGTTCAGGTAGTTGTACACGGTGAAGCGGCTGACGCCCAGGGCGGAGGCGACGGTCTCCACGCCGTGGCGGACGGTGAAGGCGCCGCGCTCCTCCAGCAGGGCGACGACCCGCTGCTTCTCCAGCCGGTCGAGCTCGGCCAGCGGGCGGCCGTCGAACTGGCGGGTCATCTCGGTGAGCAGCCGGTCCAGCGCGCTGCCCAGGTGGGGCAGTCGGACGGCCAGGGCCGGGACGCCCTCCCACTCCAGGACCACGTCGTCGGGCTTCGCCTCGTCCAGGGGGACGGGCGTCGCGCCGACCGCGGCCAGCAGCGGCTTCACCGCCGCGGCGAGCGGGTGTTCCACGTTCTCGGTCACGGCGTACCGTCCTCCTCGCCCAGCACGCTGACCTGGACCGAGATCCGGGTCGCCCCGGCGTCCAGGGTCTCCCTGAGCAGCTTGGTCACCGCCGCGAGGACCTGCTCGGCCCCGCCCTCGGCGCCGGTGCCGAAGGGGCCGACCGACACGGCCAGGCCGGCCTCGTCGACGACCTTGCGGGCCGCCGCGGCGTGCTCCGGGAACGTGTCCAGTTCGAACGGTTCTGTCGTGAACTCCACCATCAATCGCACGGGGTCACTGTAGCGAGCGGGGGTACGGGCGGGCAGGGTCCGGGTGATCGAACAGTCCGGCCCCGGGGGCGGCACGGCCGCGAGGCGGCTTCAACAAAGTGTTGCGACTCCCTTGACACTCGCTCGGCGGGCCGGAGATGCTTCCACCACACAGAATCCCTCTTCCGCATCGTGGAAGTTGTGGATGAAGGAAGAGAGAAGCGAGGTGAGCGACGTGACGGCGGCAGCCCAGCACGGCTTCACGGTCAACCTGTCGATCCTGTTCGGCGAACTGCCGCTCCTGGAGCGCCCCGCCGCGGCCGCCGCGGCCGGCTTCACGGCCGCCGAACTGTGGTGGCCCTTCGGGGCGGGCCACGACCCCTCGCAGGCCGAACTGGACGCGCTGCGCAAGGCGTTCACCGACGCCGGCGTACGGCTCACCGGCCTGAACCTCCTGGACGACCTGAGCCTGGGCGCCCGCGGCACCGTCTCGGTGCCGTCCGAGCGGGACCGCTTCCGCGCCAACCTCCCGGTCGCCGCGGAGCTCGCCGCCTCGCTCGGCGCCACCGCGCTCAACGCGCTGTACGGCAACCGGGCCGAGGGCGTCGACCCGGTCGAGCAGGACGCGCTCGCACTGGAGCACCTGGTGCTCGCCGCGCGGGCCGCGCACGGGATCGGCGCGATCCTGCTCGTCGAGGCCCTGAACAAGGACGAGTCGCCGCACTACCCGCTGGTCTCGGCCGCCGCCGCCGTCGAGGTCGTCGACAAGGTCAACACCGCCACCGGCCTCGGGAACGCCAGGTTCCTCTGCGACCTGTACCACCTGGCCAGGAACGGCGAGGACCTGCCGGCGGTCATCGACGCGTACGCCGACCGGATCGGCCACGTGCAGATCGCCGACCACCCGGGCCGCAACGAGCCCGGCACCGGCGACCTGGACTTCGAGGACCTCTTCGCCAGGCTCACGGCCGCGGGCTACCGCGGTTCGATCGGCCTGGAGTACCGCCCCTCCACCGGCGTCAGCGCCGACAGCTTCGGGTGGCTGCCGCGCGAGCTGCGCGCCGTCGGGTAGCCGAAGCCGCGCGGCGGAGCCGATGAGCGCCGCCGCGCCGTGTGCCGCCGACGTGCGCGCCGCCGAGCCGTGTGCCGCCGACCCACGCGGCGTCGCCGGGCCTCGCCGGGCCTCGCCGCCGACCCACCCGACCTCCCACCCGCACACGTAAGGAACTCGACGCGATGAGCCGCAAGATCGCCTTCATCGGCCTCGGCATCATGGGCAGCCCGATGGCCGCCAACCTGGTCAGGGCCGGCCACCACGTCACCGGCTTCAACCTCACCCGGCCGCCGATCGACGCCCTGGTCGCGGCCGGCGGCCACGGTGCCACCAGCATCGCGGACGCGGTGAAGGGCGCCGAGGTGGTCATCACCATGGTCCCGGCCGACCCGCAGGTCGAGCAGGTCGTCCTGGGCGAGGGCGGGGTGCTGGAGAACGCCGCGCCCGGCACGCTGGTGATCGACATGTCCTCGATCACCCCGCAGACCTCGATCAAGGTCGAGGCCGCCGCCAGGGAGAAGGGCGTCCGCACCCTGGACGCCCCCGTCTCCGGCGGCGAGGCGGGCGCCGTCGAGGCCGTCCTGTCGATCATGGTCGGCGGCGCCGCCGAGGACTTCGCCGAGGCCAGGCCGCTGTTCGACGCGCTGGGCACCACGGTCGTCCACGTCGGCCCGGCCGGCGCCGGCCAGACCGTCAAGGCCGCCAACCAGCTGATCGTCGCGGTCAACATCCAGGTGCTCGCCGAGGCCGTCGTGTTCCTGGAGAACGCCGGTGTCGACCTGGCGGCCGCGCTGGACGTGCTCGGCGGCGGCCTGGCCGGCTCCACGGTGCTCAACCGCAAGAAGGCGAACATGCTGAACCGCGAGTTCGCCCCCGGTTTCCGGATCGACCTGCACCACAAGGACATGGGCATCGTCACCGACGCCGCCCGCGCCGTGGGCGCCGCGCTGCCGGTCGGCGCCGTGGTGGCCCAGCTGGTCGCCTCCGCCCGGGCCAACGGCGACGGCTCGCTCGACCACTCGGCGCTCCTGCGCGGCGTCGAGCGGCTCTCCGGGCGCGGGGCCGCACAGGGCGGGTCCGACCGGCCCTGATCCCCGGGGGCTCCCTCGCGGAGCCCCCGGCCCGAGCTCCTCCTGGCGGCGTGTACCCATTCCGGTCGTGCCCGCGCCGCCAGGAGGCCAGGCCCGGCCGGCGTGCGGGCCGGGGCTCATCCGCCCGCCCGCCGGTCGCTCCGAGCCGGTGACGCGTACGTCCCCCTGGGGGCACTTCGGTCGTGCCCGGTACGCGCCGCCAGGCCTCCTCCCCGCCGAGGGGAGCCCCCCCGAACGTCGGAAGCGGGACGGGGGAGACGGCGGGGAGGGGGCGCACCCCTCAGGACCGCCCCTCCGGACGGCCCCTCAGGACCGCCCCTTCCGGACCCCTCTCCGGACCGCCCCTCCGGGCTGATGCCCCCCGGATCGCCCCGGTCGGCCCCCCGCCGGGTGGCCCGCCGCCGGGTGGCCCGCCGGCCGCCCCGGCCCGGCCACTGGCCCCCCAGGATTCTCCGGGCCCATGCTGGACGCACACCGCAGAGCCACCGCCAGACCGTACGGAAGCGAGGACCGCGCCATGCCCGCCATCCCCCACCAGGGCCATGTGGTCGTCGCCCCCGACAAGTTCAAGGGCAGCCTGGAGGGCGCCGAGGCGGCGGCCCGGATCGCCGCCGGCATCCGGCGTGCCGCGCCCGGCACCGAGGTGCGCGAACTGCCCGTCGCCGACGGCGGCGAGGGCACCCTGGCCGCCGCGCTCGCGGCCGGGTTCAGCCGGGTCCCGGCCAAGGTGGCCGGCCCGACCGGCCTGCCGGTGGACGCCGCGCTGGCCGTCCGGGACGACACCGCCGTGGTCGAGCTGGCGCAGGCCTCCGGCCTCGCCCGGCTGCCCGGCGGCCGCGCCGCGCCGCTCACGGCCGGGTCCTACGGGGTCGGCCAGTTGATCGCCAGGGCGGTGTCGCTCGGCGTCGAGCGGATCGTGCTGGGCCTGGGCGGCAGTGCCGGTACGGACGGCGGCGCCGGCATGGTGCAGGCGCTCGGGGTACGGCTGCTCGACGCCGCCGGCGTCGAACTGCCGCCCGGCGGCGCCGCGTTGCGCCGGCTCGCGGAGATCGACCTCGGCCCGCTGGCCGAGGCCCTGGGCGGGGTCGAGGTCGTGGTGGCCTGCGACGTGGACAACCCGCTGCTCGGCCCGCGCGGCGCCCCGGCCGTCTACGGCCCGCAGAAGGGCGCCGACGGCAAGGACCTGGTGGTGCTGGAGGAGGGGCTGACCCGGTTCGCCGACCTGGTGGCCGAGGCCACCGGGCGGGACCTCCGGGAGGCGCCCGGTGCCGGCGCCGCGGGCGGGGTGGGCTTCGCCGCCCTGGCCCTGCTCGGCGCCACCGTGCGCCCGGGCATCGAGCTGCTGCTCGACCTGCTGGGTTTCGACGGGGCCGTGCGTGGGGCACGCCTCGTCGTGACCGGTGAGGGCTGCCTGGACGCGCAGACGCTCCACGGCAAGGCCCCCGCCGGAGTCGCCGCCGCGGCCGCCCGGGCGGGGGTTCGGGTGGCCGCCGTGGCGGGCCGGCTGGAGCTCTCCGAGCCCGAGTGGCGGGCCGCCGGTTTCACCGCCGCGATCGCCCTGACCGACCTGGCCGAGCGGCCGGGGGAGAGCATGACCAGGGCCGGCGAGCTGGCCGAACTCGCGGGGGAGAGGCTGGCCGGCGCGCTGCTGCCGGGCTGAACCCCGGCACGTACCGGACCGTCCCGCGGGCCCGGGCCCCGGACGTCCGACCATTGACGTTTTGTTGAAGGCGGGCCTAGGCTCCCGGCAATCCTTCGCCTCCACCCTGCTCCACCACCCTCGACTCCCAGGTTTCGGAGGTCCCCATGCCTTTCGGCCAGCCCACGGTGATCCGCTCCCGCCGGGCGGTCCTGCCCGACGGCGAGCGCCCCGCGGACGTGCTGATCCAGGGCGGGACGATCGCCCGCACGGCCCCGCACGGTTCGCTGGCGGCCGACGGGGGCGAGCTCGTCGACCTCGGCGACACCGCCCTGCTGCCCGGCCTGGTCGACACCCACGTGCACGTCAACGAGCCCGGCCGCACCGAGTGGGAGGGCTTCGCCACCGCCACCCGGGCCGCCGCGGCCGGCGGCGTCACCACGATCATCGACATGCCGCTCAACTCGATCCCGCCCACCACCACGGTGGCGGGGCTGGCGCTCAAGCGGAAGACCGCCGAAGGCCAGGCCTGGGTCGACCTCGGCTTCTGGGGCGGCGCCGTCCCCGGCAACGTCGCCGACCTCGAACCGCTGCACCGGGAGGGCGTGTTCGGCTTCAAGAGCTTCCTCGCCCCCTCCGGAGTGGACGAGTTCCCGTACGTCGAGGCCGCGGACCTGGAGGCGGCGCTGGCGGAGCAGGCCCGGATCGGGGCACTGGCGATCATCCACGCCGAGGACCCGGCCGTGCTCGCCGCCGCCCCGCAGCAACCCGGCGTCCACTACCGGGACTTCCTGGCCTCCCGGCCCGCCGCCGCGGAGACCGCGGCGGTCGCCCGGCTGCTCGACGCGGCCCGGCGCACCGGCGCCCGGGTGCATGTCCTGCACGTCTCCTCCGCCGCCGTCCTGCCGCTGCTGAGGCAGGCCCGCGAGGACGGCGTACGGGTGACCGCCGAGACCTGTCCGCACTACCTGACGCTCGCGGCCGAGCAGGTGCCGGACGGCGACACCGCCTTCAAGTGCTGTCCGCCGATCCGCGACGAGTCCAACCGGGACGCGCTCTGGGAGGCCCTGGCGAACGGCGAGTTCATCGCCGTCGTCTCCGACCACTCGCCGTCCACCCCCGACCTCAAGCTGCTGCCCGAGTACGGCGGCAGCGGCGACTTCGCGGCCGCCTGGGGCGGCATCGCCTCGCTCCAGCTCGGCCTGCCGGCCGTCTGGACCGAGGCCCGCCGCCGCGGCCGCACCCTGTCCGACGTGGTGCGCTGGATGTCCGCCGGACCGGCCGAACTGGTCGGCCTCACCGGCACCAAGGGCGCCATCGCCGCCGGTCACGACGCGGACCTGGTCGCCTTCGACCCCGAGGGCGGGTTCGCCGTCCGGGCGAGCGGGCTGCACCACCGCAACCCGGTGACCCCCTACGCCGGCCGGAGCCTCACCGGCGCGGTGCGCACCACCTGGCTGCGCGGCCGCGAGGTGGACCCCGCGGCCCGCCCCTTCGGCCGGCAGCTCGCCCGGCCCCGATCCCGTCCCACCACCACCCCGTCCGTACGCGCCTAAAGGAGAGTCAGTGACCACTGCCGACACCCCGAGTGCTCCCTTCACCGAGCTGGTCAACCTGGCCTCCCGACTGCTCGGCGCGGGCGTCGTCGCCACCAACGAGGACACCTTCGCGGACGCCGAGAACCTGCTGGTCGCCAAGCCGGCCGAGTTCCGCCCGCACACCTTCGGCCACAAGGGCCAGATCATGGACGGCTGGGAGTCCAAGCGCCGCCGCGGGGTCTCCGCCGAGCAGCCGCACCCCACCGACGAGGACCACGACTGGACGATCGTGCGGCTCGGCGTCGCCGGGGTGGTCCACGGCGTGATCGTGGACACCGCCCACTTCACCGGCAACTACCCGGAGTCCGCCTCGGTCGAGGCCGCGTCCGTCCCCGGCCACCCCTCGCCCGAGGAACTCCGGGGCGCCGAGTGGAGCACGATCGTGCCGCGCACCGCGCTGAGCGGCGACACCGCCCACGAGTTCGCCGTCGCGGACGGCACCCGCTTCACCCATGTGCGGCTGAACATCTTCCCGGACGGCGGCGTCGCCCGGCTGCGGGTGCACGGCGAGGTGCTGCCCGACCCGCGCGAACTGGACGGCCTCACCTTCGACCTGGCCGCCCAGGAGTACGGCGGTGTGGCCGAGGCGGCGTCCGACCGCTACTTCTCCTCCCCGCACAACCTGAACGCTCCCGGCCGTGCCTCCGTCATGGGCGACGGCTGGGAGACCCGGCGTCGGCGCGACAAGGCCAACGACTGGGTGCAGATCGCCCTGGCCGGGGGCGGTGAGGTCCTGGCCGCCGAAGTGGACACCTCCTGCTTCGTCGCCAATGCCCCCGGCTGGGCCGACCTGATCGGCTTCGACGCCTCGACCGGGGCGGACCCGGCCGACGGCGAGTGGTTCGAACTCCTGCCCCGCACAAGGCTCCAGCCCGACACCCGGCACCGCTTCCGGCTCGACACCGGCCGCCCGGTGACCCACGTGCGCATCAACGTCCACCCGGACGGCGGCCTGGCCCGCCTCCGGCTCACCGGCCGCCTCACCGGGGCCGGCCGCGCGGCCCTCGCGCTGCGCTGGTTCAACGCCCTCCCGGCCGCCGAGGCCGTCGCGGCCCTCACCGGGGCCGGTGTTGCCGCCGAGGAGGCCGCCGCGCTGACCGCCGCCCGCCCCGCGGCCGACCCGGTGACGGCCGCGACCGTCGTCCGGAGCCTGTTCGGCGGCTGACGATCCGTCGGACCTCTCGCCCCGGAACCCGTGGAACCCGTCCGGGGCGGGATCTGACGATGCGTCACCCATCCCTGCGCGCACCGCCCTTATCGACACCCGAAGGACCCTCCATGCCCAAGATCCTGACCACGGAGTCCGGCGCCCCGGTCGCCGACAACCAGAACTCGGCCTCGGCCGGCGCGTACGGCCCGCTGCTGATCCAGGACCAGCAACTGCTGGAGAAACTGGCCCGGTTCAACCGCGAACGGATCCCGGAGCGGGTCGTGCACGCCCGCGGCTCCGGCGCGTACGGCTACTTCGAGGTCACCGACGAGGTCGCGCGGTACACCCGGGCGGGCTTCCTCTCCGAGGTCGGCAGGCGCACCGAGGTCTTCCTGCGCTTCTCCACCGTGGCCGGCAACCTGGGCTCCGGCGACGCGGTGCGCGACCCGCGCGGCTTCGCGGTGAAGTTCTATACCGAGGAGGGCAATTACGACCTCGTCGGCAACGACACGCCGGTGTTCTTCATCAAGGACCCGGTCAAGTTCCCGGACTTCATCCACTCGCAGAAGCGCGACCCGTACACCGGTGTGCAGGAGGCGGACAACGTCTGGGACTTCTGGTCCCACTCGCCGGCCTCGACCCACCAGATCACCTGGCTGTTCGGCGACCGCGGCATCCCGGCCTCGTACCGCCACATGAACGGCTACGGCTCCCACACCTACCAGTGGGTCAACGCCGACGGTGACGCCTACTGGGTGAAGTACCACTTCAGGACCAACCAGGGCATCCGCTGCCTGGACGGCGGCCAGGCCGCCGAGGTCGTCGGCGGCGACGCCGACTCGCACCAGCGCGACCTCCACCAGGCCATCGAGCGCGGGGTGTTCCCGTCCTGGACCCTCCACGTCCAGCTGATGCCGGTCGCCGACGCCGCGGGCTACCGCTTCAACCCCTTCGACCTCACCAAGGTCTGGCCGCACGCCGACTACCCGCTGGTCAAGGTCGGCCGCCTGGTCCTCAACAGGAACCCGGAGAACGTCTTCGCCGAGGTCGAGCAGGCCGCGTTCTCGCCGAACAACTTCGTGCCCGGCATCGGCCCGTCCCCGGACAAGATGCTCCAGGGCCGCCTGTTCGCCTACGCGGACGCCCAGCGCTACCGCCTCGGCGTCAATCACACCCAGCTGCCGGTGAACGCCCCGCGCGCCACCGAGGCCGCCAACTACGGCCGGGACGGCCTGATGGCGGTCAACGGCGCCGGTCGCGGCAGGAACTACGAGCCCAACTCGTACGGCGGGCCGGCCCAGACCGGCGACGCGCTGTCCGCGCCGGTCGAGGTGGCGGGGCACACCGGCAGCTGCGCCACCCCGGCGCACACCAAGGACGACGACTTCTTCCAGGCCGGCGAGCTGTACCGGCTGATGTCGGCAGGCGAGAAGTCCCGTCTGATCGACAACCTCGCGGGCTCTCTGGCGCAGGTCTCGCGGGACGACGTGGTGGAGCGCAACCTCGCCCACTTCCGCGCCGCGGACGAGGAGTTCGGCGCCCGGCTGGCCGCCGCCGTCACCACCCTGCGGGCGGGCGACGAGGGCTGAGCGCCGGCGGCGGGCCGGCCCACCATCCGCACCACCGTCCCCACGGCCGCCGGGCCCGCACCCGGCGGCCCCGCGGGCGGGCCCCTCCCCCCTGGGCCGTGGGGGCGGGGCCCGCCGCGTCGTCCCAGGTCGGGCGGTGGGGCGCCACGGATTGTCCACGGATCTGCACGGACGGCAGCCGTCGGAGCCGCCGGGTCGATAGGCTGGTGGGTGCCCGCGGTCGCTCCGTGGGGGGACATCGGAAGGGGACGACATGTCGACACCAGCCCCGGGTCGTCACGCCGCTTTGGACCAGGGCCCTGCGGGCTCGTTCACCTCCCTCCAGCACGCCCTCAGACTGCTGGAGGCGGTCGACCGCCACCCCGACGGTGCCACCCTGGTGGCCCTCGCCCGGGAGACCTCGCTCGGGCTGCCCACCGTGCGTCGGCTCGCCGAGATCCTGGAGGTCGAGGGCTATCTCCAGTGCCAGGACGGCGGTTGGCTGCTGGGCGGCACCTTCGCCCTGCTCGGCCAGCACAACCGGGAGCAGCTGGTGAAGGCCCGGCTCAACCGCAAGCTCGCCGAACTCCGGGACGAGCTGGGCGCCGCCGTGTACTTCAGCCGTTACCACGACGGCGAGTTGTCGGTGGAGGCGGTCTCGGCCGCCGACTACGCGCCGGCCGTGCAGGAGTGGGTGGACTTCCGGGCCACCGCGCACGCCAGCGCGATCGGCAAGTGCCTGCTCGGCCAGCTGGACGCGGACGCCCGGCGGGACCACCTCTCCCGGCACCCGGTCGCCCGGCTCACCTCCCGCACCGTCACCGACGCCGACCAGCTGATGCACCGCTTGGAGCGGCAGCCGGCCACGGTGCCGGTGCTGGACATTCAGGAGTACGCGCTGGGCACGGTGTGCGCGGCGGTGCCGATCACGGCGGGCAGTACGGTCGGCTGCCTGGCCACCTCGATGCCGGCGGACAGCGTCCACAAGTTGAAGGCGGCCGCCGAGCTGCTGGCGGCCCGGGCGGCGCCGCTGATGCTGGCGATGGCGGTCTGACGTCAAGCCGGCGCCCGCGCGGACGAGTTCGAGGAGGCCCCGCCGGGAGACCGGTGGGGCCTCCCGCGTTTCCCGTGGTGGCCGCCGGTGCGCGGCACTTATTAGACTCGATGTCGATAAGGGTCGCCGAACCCCTTGTCCTGACGGCTACCCGCGAGTACGTTTCCCTGGAGCCGAGCCGCCGCCCCCAGGTCAGGAGGGCCTGCCATGCCCCGTTCCACCCCCGTCCCCGCCCTCGCCGCCCCCGCCGCGCGCGTGCACGACAGCCTCGTGCTGGAACCCCGGGACGTCCGCTTCGACTGGGCCCAGCTGCCGCTGCACTGGATCCCCGACGAGCCGATGGCCACCCACGTCATCAACGTGCTGCACCTGCTGCTGCCCGAAGGGGAGCGGTGGTTCGTCAAGGTGTTCAAGGAGGCGCTGCCGCTCGTCCGGGACGAGCAACTGCGCGAGGAGGTCCTCGGATTCATCGGACAGGAGGCCATCCATGCCGAGGCGCATCAGGAGGTCCTGGACCACCTGCTCGGCCAGGGGCTCGACCCGCGGCCGTACGTCCGGCAGATCTCCTGGCTGTTCCAGCGCGTCCTCGGCGACAAGCCGGGCCTGACGCCGGACCGGCGGCGGGAGAACGTCATCGAGCGGGTCGCCTTCATCGCGGCGATCGAGCACTTCACCGCCTTCCTCGGCAACTGGGCGCTCAACTCCCCGGGCCTGGACCGGGCCAAGGCCGACCCGACGATGCTCGACCTGCTGCGCTGGCACGGCGCGGAGGAGGTCGAGCACCGCAGCGTCGCCTACGACCTGATGGTCCACCTGGACCCGGGCTACCTGCGCCGGGTGCGCGGAATGGCGGTCTCCGGGCCGCTGCTCGTCCACCTCTGGGTGCGCGGCGCCCGCTTCCTGCTCGCCGCCGACCCCTCCCTCGAAGGCCGGCTCAAGCCCACCTGGCGCGAGGCGGGCCGGATCGCCAGGCGCGGACTGCTGCCGGACCCGGTCAAGTCGATCCGCTCCGGACTGCGCTACCTGCGACCGGGCTACCACCCCACCCAGGAGGGCTCGTCCAGCCAGGCGCTGGGCTACCTCGCGACCTCCCCGGCCGCCCGCGCGGCCGCCGGGCGCTGAGCCCGGTCCCGCTCCCACCCACCCCGAGGACCCCGCCGGATGGACCAGCTCACCCCGCCCCCCGACCTCTACGGCCGCCCCCGCCCCGACGGCTTCATGCGCCGGCTCACCGCCTTCGGCGACCGCTACTCCCCGGCCCTCGGCAGCCCGCTGCTGCGCCGCAACCCCCGCCGGCCGCTCAGCCGCCCCACCCCGCCGCTCCAACTGGTCGTCGCCGAGCGCCGCCGACCGGCCGTCGACGTCGTGGAACTGCTCCTCGCCGACCCCTCCGGCGGCCCGCTGCCCGGCTGGCAGCCCGGCGCCCACCTGCGCCTCGTCCTGCCCTCCGGCCGCGAACGCCACTACTCCCTCAGCGGCGACCCGGCCGACCGCACCGGCTACCGCATCGCCGTCCGGCGGCTGCCCGAGGGCGGCGGCGGATCCGTCGAGGTCCACGACGCCCTGCACCCCGGCACCCGGCTCACCGCCCGCCGCCCGCGCAACGGCTTCGCCTTCTGCGCCGAGCCCGCCGTCCTCCTGCTGGCCGGCGGCATCGGCATCACCCCGCTGCTCCCGATGGCCCGCGAGGCGCAGCGGCACGGCCTGGACTGGCACCTGGTGCACGTCGGCCGCAGCGCCGACACCCTGCCGTACACGGACGAGCTGCGCGCCCTCGACCCGCGCCGGGTGGTGCTGCGCACCGACGACGAGCACGGCGGCGTCCCCACCGGAGCCGAACTGCTCGCCCACGCCCCGCGCGGCGCCGCCGTCTACTGCTGCGGCCCGGCGCCGATGCTCACCGCCGTGCAGCGCGCCCTGGACGCCTCCCCGGCCGCCTCCCTGCACTTCGAGCGCTTCGGCGCCGCCCCGGTCACCGACGGCGAGCCGTTCGCCGTCCGCCTCGGCACCGACGGTCCGGACCTCGACGTGCCCGCCGACCGCTCCGCCCTCGACGTGCTGCGCGAGGCCCGCCCGGACCTCCCGTACTCCTGCCACCAGGGCTTCTGCGGCACCTGCGAGGTCCGGGTGCTGGCCGGCACGCCCGACCACCGGGACCGCCGCCTCACCCCCGAGCAGCGTGCCGCCGGCGCCCTGCTGCCCTGCGTCTCCCGGGCCGCCGGGGGCGAGACCCTCGTGCTCGACCTCTAGCTCGACCTCCAGAAGGAGCACCGCCATGGCGAAAGCGACCCCCGCCTTCCGCTACACCGAGCGCGACCTCGCCCGCTTCCGCGAGACCCAGCAGCTCGCCTACGCCTGCGCCGAACAGGTCGCCGCCTGGATCGAGCCCGGCGTCACCGAGCGGCAGGCCACCGCCGAGCTGCGCCGCCGCCTGGTCGCCGCCGGGGTGCAGGACTTCTTCCACGTCCCCTTCGCCTGGTTCGGCGACCGGACGGCGTTCCGGCACTTCCACACCCCGCTGCAGTTCTTCGCCGGCAACCGCCGCCTGGAGGAGGGCATGCCGTACGTGCTGGACTGCGCGCCCGTGGTGGACGGCTACACCGCCGACATCGGCTACGGCGGCAAGGTCGGCGAGAACCGGGTCTGGGACCGCCTGGCCGCCGACCTGGAGGTGTACCGGAAGCTGATCCTCGACGAGGTGCGGGCCCGCAGGCCGCTCGCCGAGGTGTACGCGGCGGTGGACGCCCAGATCGCCGCGCACGGCTACGACAACCGCCACCAGGTCTACCCGGGCCGGGTGATCGGCCACCAGGTCACCCGCAACACCGCGCGCGGCCCGGCCGGGGTGAACGTCCTCGGCTTCGGCGTGCGCACCCTCCAGACCCTCGGCCGCGAGCTGATCTCCGAGCGGCTGCACGGCCGTTCACCGCTCTGGGCGGACGGCCGGTCGTCCCGGCACGCGCCCACCCCGGGCCTGTGGGCGGTGGAGCCGCACATCGGCTTCCGGGGCGTGGGCATCAAGTTCGAGGAACTGCTGGTGGTCACCGAGGACGACGCCTACTGGCTCGACGACGACCTGCCGCACGTCCGCCGCTGGACCGCCGGGACCGGGCAGACTGCCACCGGGCGGGCGGCCGCCCCGACCGCCGCCGCCCCGACCGCCGCCGAGCCGACCGCGGCCGCCCCGACCGCGACCGCCCCGACCACCCTGGAGGCCACCCGATGACGAGCCCGACGAAGCGTCCGGCGCAGCCCCCGGCGGCGCCCCCGGTCCGCCGCCGGACCGTCCGTTCCGGCGGCCTCCCGCTCGCCGTCTTCGAGCAGGGCGACCCGGACGCCCCCACCGTCCTGCTCGTGCACGGCTACCCCGACACCCACGCCGTCTGGGACGACATCGCCGCCGACCTCGCCCGCGACCACCACGTGGTCCGCTACGACGTACGCGGCGCCGGGGAGTCCGCCGCCCCCGCCGACCGGTCCGGCTACCGCCTGGAGCACCTCGCCGAGGACCTGTTCGCCGTCGCCGACGCCGTCAGCCCGGACCGCCCGGTGCACCTGGTCGCCCACGACTGGGGCTCGATCCAGTCCTGGGAGGCCGTCACCGAACCCGGCGCCGGGCGTCGGATCGCCTCGTACACCACCCTGTCCGGCCCCAGCCTGGACCACATGGGCCACTGGCTGCGCCACCGGGTGCGCCGCCCCACCCCCCGCCACCTCGGGCAACTGCTGCACCAGGGCCTGCACTCCTGGTACATCACCGCCTTCCACCTGCCCTACCTCGCCCCCGGCATCTGGCGGCTCGGCCTGGCCCGGGCGTGGCCGCGGGTGCTGCGCGACCTGGAGCACGTCACACCGCGCGCCGACCACCCGCAGTCCACCCTGCGCCGCGACGCGGTCCGCGGCATCGAGCTGTACCGGGCCAACTTCCGCCCCACCCTGGGCAGTCCGCGCGAGCGGCCGACCGAGGTGCCGGTCCAGCTGATCACCCTCACCCGGGACCGGTACGTCGGCACCTACCTCTCCGAGGGGCTGGAGCGCTGGGTGCCCGACCTGACCCGCAGGACGCTGCACGCCGGCCACTGGTCGGCGCTGCTGGAGAAGGGAGCCATCGTGGCCGGGATGGTCCGCGAGTTCACCGCCCGCATCGACGCGGGGCAGGCCCGACCGGCCGGGGACGACGGCCGGCTGGTCGTGGTGACCGGCGGCGGCAGCGGCATCGGCCGGGCCACCGCGCTCGCCTTCGCCGAGGACGGCGCCCGGGTGGTGGTCTGCGACCTCGACCTCGCGGCCGCCGAGCGCACCGCCGAACTCGCCTCGCTGATCGGCCCGAAGGCGCACGCCTACCGCGTGGACGTCTCCGACGGCGCCGCGATGGACGCCTTCGCGCAGACCGTCGCCGCCGAGCACGGGGTGCCCGACGTCATGGTCAACAACGCCGGCATCGGCCACTCCGGGACGTTCCTGCAGACCACCGAGAAGGAGTGGCAGCGGGTCCTGGACGTCAACCTCTGGGGCGTGATCCACGGCTGCCGCGCCTTCGGCACCCTGATGGCCGACCGCGGCCAGGGCGGCCACATCGTCAACGTCTCCTCCGCCGCCGCCTACCTGCCGTCCAAGGCGCTCACCGCCTACGCCACCAGCAAGGCCGCGGTGTTCATGCTCTCCGACTGCCTGCGGGCCGAGTTCGTCGGCCACGGCATCGGCGTCTCCACCATCTGCCCGGGCATCGTCAACACCAACATCACCCGCACCTCCACGTTCTCCGCCACCACCTCCACCGAGCAGGCCGCCAAGCAGGCCCGCGCCGCGAAGCTCTACGCCCGCCGCGGCTTCCCCCCGGAGAAGGTCGCGAGCGCCATCCTCACCGCCGTCCGCACCGGCAGGCCCGTCGTCCCCGTCACCCCGGAGGCCAAGGCCGCCCGCTTCCTCTCCCGCCTCAGCCCCGGCCTGCTGCGCCTCGCCGCCCGCCTCAACATCACCTGACCGGGTGAATATCGGCTGATCGGGGCATATGGGCCTGCGATATCAAGTATTTTCGATATTGATATCGCAGGCCCGCTCCGCTTGGGAGGCCGACCATGGCCCGTACCGTGATAGACGTCAACGACGAGCTGCTGGCCGAGGCCGCCGAGATCCTTGGTACGACGACCAAGGTGGCCACCGTCAACGCCGCCCTTGAAGATCTCGTGAAGCGCCGCAAGCGCGAGACTTTCATGGACTGGCTCGCCGAGGGCGGACTGCCTGACCTCACCGGACCGGTGGAAAAGGAATGAGTGAGCGCTTCCTGATCGACAAGTCGGCTTTCGCTCGCTTCTCCAAGCCGACGGTCAGGTCGGTCCTCAGGCCGAGGATCGTCAGAGGGCTCGTTGCCATCTGCGGCGCTGTCGAGCTGGAGATCATGCACAGCGCCCGTTCCAAGGCCGACGCCCTTCGGATCCGGGAGGGCCTGAGCGGCTTCGACTGGTTGCCCACGCCCGACGAGGTGTGGGACCGGGCCATCGAGGTGCAGGCCCTCCTGACCTCGTCGGGCAACTGGCGGGCGCTGTCGGTGCCGGACCTCGTCGTCGCGGCCACCGCCGAGCGTCACGGGGCCACGGTGCTCCACTACGACGGTGACTTCGACATGATCGCCGCCGTCACCGGCCAGCCCACCGAGTGGGTCGTGCCTCCGGGGTCGGCGGACTGACGGATCGGTCGGCCGGGTGGCCCCCGCCCCGGCGGGCGGGGGCCGGTCGGGGCTGTGAGAGCATCGAGGTCCATGGAGATGACAACGGCTCTGTGGTCCTTCGCCCTCGTCGTGGGGCTGCTCACCCTCACCCCCGGTCTCGACACCGCGCTGATCCTGCGGACCTCCGCCCTGGGACGGCGCCGGCAGGCGTGGGGGGTCGTGCTGGGGATCCAGACCGGGACGCTGCTCTGGGGGACGCTGACCTCGGCCGGGGTGACGGCGCTGCTGACCGCCTCGCAGGTCGGGTACGAGATCCTGCGCTGGGCGGGCGCGGCGTACCTGGTGTGGATGGGCATCGGGATGCTGCGCAACCGGGGCGGCGAGGCGGCGGCCGAGGAGGAGCCGGAGGACGGCGGGTTCGCGCACGGCTGGCGGCGGGGCACGCTGACCAACCTGCTGAACCCCAAGGTCGGGGTCTTCTACGTGGCCGTGCTGCCGCAGTTCATCCCGGCCGGGGCCCCGCACTTCGCCGCCGGTGTGGCGCTGACCTGCGTGCACGTCGTGGAGGGCCTGCTCTGGTCGACGGTCCTGGTGGGCTTCGCCCAGGTGCTGCGCGGCTGGCTGCGCCGCCCGGCCGCCCGGCGGCTGATGGACCGGGTGACCGGCGCGGTCGTGGTGGGCTTCGGCGTGAAGCTGGCGCTGAGCGACTGACCTCCGTCCGTGCCCTGCCGCTCAGCCGCCGAGCCGCTTGAGCCCCTCCATGAGTTCGTCGGCGTTCATGCAGGGGCGGATGTCGACGGTGGCGTTGAGTTGCAGCCAGAACGGCTCGGCGAGGGACGGGATCGAGGCCTCGTCCGCGATGTCGACGACGAAGATCATGGCCCGGTGCCCGTTGCGGCTGAGGAAGTAGGCCGCCTCCGGCTTGAGTTGGGCGAGGGTCTGCTGGATTCCCTCGCCGATCGTTCCATCGGTGATGAGCTTGTTCGAGGTCGCGGTGTCGAGTTCGACCTCCAGCAGGGCACGCATGATCCCTGCTCCTTCCCCGGGCTCGGGGCGAGTCCGCAAGTCCAGCCTCCCGCCGTGCCGGTGGCCACGCAACGTGAGTGGTGCCGGAGCCGCTGCCGGTTCAGGCCGCGTGGGGGCGGGGTGCCGGGCCGTCGGCCGCGCGGCCCTCGTCACCCTCCGTTCCCGTCCGCGACAGGTCGTGGTGGATCGGCCCGTCCGAGGCGCTCAGCGGCAGGCAGCTGCCGCCGCGCCGGTGGGCGACGATCTCGGCGGCGACCGAGACGGCCGTCTCCTCCGGGGTGCGCGAGCCGAGGTCGAGGCCGATCGGGGAGCGCAGCCGGGCGAGTTCGGCTTCGGTGATCCCGGTCTCGCGCAGCTTGGCCACGCGGTCCCGGTGGGTGCGGCGCGAGCCCATCGCGCCGACGTAGCCGACCGGCAGTCGCAGGGCGCGCTCCAGCAGCGGGATGTCGAACTTGGCGTCGTGGGTGAGTACGCAGAGCACGGTGCGTCCGTCGATCCGGCCGAGCTGGGAGTCCAGGTAGCGGTGCGGCCAGTCGACGACCACCTCGTCGGCGTCGGGGAAGCGACGGGCGGTGGCGAAGACCGGCCGGGCGTCGCAGACGGTCACGTGGTAGCCGAGGAACTTGCCGATCCGCACGACCGCGGCCGCGAAGTCGATCGCCCCGAACACCAGCATCCGCGGCGCCGGTACGTACGACTCGACGAAGCAGGTGACGGTGCCCCGCCCGTGTTCGTCGCAGGGGCGGCCGTCGAGGCCGAGCACGAGCCGGCCGGTGCGTCCGGCCTCCAGCATCGCCCGGGCCCGGGCGACGATCGCCCGCTCCAGCCCGCCGACCGTGGAGGGCGTCGGGGAGAGCGCGCCGGTGACGTCGCCGGCGGTGACCGCCAGCACGGCCCCGACCAGGCCGCCCGGCCCGGCGATCACCCGGACCAGCGCCACCGGGGTGCCGGCCGCGATGCCGGCGATTCCGGCGTCCAGCCCGGCGTCGGCCCCCGGCACCACCGGCTGGACGAACACGTCCAGGACGCCGCCGCAGGTCAGACCCACCGCGAAGGCGTCCTCGTCGCTGTACCCGAAGCGTTCCAGCGCCGGCTCGCCGCTCGCGATCGCGGCCTGGCACAGCTCGTACACCGCGCCCTCGACGCATCCGCCGGAGACGCTGCCGACCGCCTCGCCGTCCGCGTCCACGGCCAGCGCCGCCCCGGGGTCGCGCGGTGCGCTGCCGGAGACGCCGACGACGGTGGCCACGGCGAAGGAGCGGCCGGCCGCGTGCCAGGCCCGCAACTGCTCGGCGATGTCCTGCATGGGGGCTCCTTACACGGTTTCGACAGTAGCGGGAGACGCCGCCGTACGGGAAACGATCCCGGACGGCGGCGGTGGTGCCCAAGGTGGTGCACGGCAGTGGAAGGCGGTGGGTGCCCGGGTGGTGGCCGGTGCCGACTAGTGCACGCCCAGCCAGGACTTGACCGGGGTGATCGCGAAGTACACCACGAACACCGCGGTGAGGATCCACATCAGCGGCCCGGGCTCGCGCCACCGTCCCAGCCCGGCCTTGATGACGGTGTACGAGATGACGCCGGCCGCGACGCCCGCGGTGATGCTGTACGTGAACGGCATCAGCACGCAGGTGAGGAAGGCCGGGATCGCCACCTCGCGGTCGGACCAGTCGATGTGCCGGGCCTGGCTCATCATCATCGAGCCGATCACGACCAGGGCGGCCGAGGCCACCTCGACCGGGACGATCCCGGCGATCGGTGAGAAGAACAGCATCAGCGCGAACAGGGCGCCGGTGACGGTGGAGGCGAGTCCGGTGCGGGCGCCGTCGCCGACGCCGGTGGCGGACTCGACGAAGACGGTCTGCCCGGAGGCGCCCGCCAGGCCGCCGACCGCGCCGCCCGCGCCGTCGATGAACAGCGCCTTGGACAGCCCGGGCATCCGGCCCTGCCGGTCGGCCAGTCCGGCCTCGGTGCCGACGCCGATGATGGTGGCCATCGCGTCGAAGAAGCCGGCCAGCACCAGGGTGAACACCGCGACCGAGGCGCTGATGGCGCCCATGCCGTGACCGCCGAAGGCGCCGAACAGGTCGACGTGGCCGAACAGGCCGAAGTCGGGTGCCGAGACCGGGCTGCCGGGCCAGACCGGCACCGAGTTCTTCCAGGCCTCGGCCGGTACGTGCGCGGCCCGGTTGACGATCATCGCGAGCACGGTGCCGCCGCCGACGCCGATCAGGATCGCGCCGCGGACGCCGCGCGCCATCAGGACGAAGATCGCCAGCAGGGTGACGCAGAAGACCAGCACCGGCCAGCCGGCCAGCTCGCCGGTGGGGCCGAGCGAGAGCGGGGTGGGGCCGCCGGTGTGCATGAACCCGGCCTTGTAGAGGCCGATCACGGTGACGAACAGGCCGATGCCGATGGTGATGGCGTGCTTGAGCGGCAGCGGGATGCCGTTCATGATCCTCTCGCGCAGCCCGGAGACGACCAGCAGCACGATCAGCAGGCCGTAGATCACGCACAGGCCCATGGCCTGGGCCCAGGTGGTGTGCGGGACGACCAGCGCGGAGACCGCGCCGGAGACGGAGAGGCCGGCGGCGAGGGCGAGCGGGACGTTGCCGACCAGGCCCATCAGGACGGTGGTGACGGCGGCGGCCAGGGCGGTGGCGGTGGTCAGCGCGGCGTGGTCCAGCTTGGCGCCGGTGGCGTCCGCGCCGCTCAGGATGAGCGGGTTGAGGAGGATGATGTAGGCCATCGCCATGAAGGTGGTGAGTCCACCGCGCAGTTCGTTGGCGAGGGTCGAGCCGCGGGCCGAGATCTTGAAGTAGGCGTCCAGCGCGCCGGTGGGGCGCGGTGCCGGGGTCGACGGGTGGGGGCCGTCCGCGGCGGGTCCGCCGTCGGCGGGTCTGTCTTCGGCGGGTCTGTCTTCGGTGGTGCCGGGTTCCGTGGGGATCCTGGTCATGTCCACTCCCAAGTGTCACAGGGGGTTGGGGTGGGCGAGCCGACCTGACTGCCGGTCAACGAGGCGGCGCAGGGGGACGTATCGACTCACGGGGGCACTCGCGGGAAGGGTGGAGTGCGGGCGGTGCGGGCGGTGCGGGCGAGGGTGGTGCTGGTGCGCACCGCTGCGGACCCCGGCGTGGGCAGGGCAGCGGGTGTGGGGGTGCCCCGGTGCCCCGGGGCGGCGGGGATGACGGTCACCGCCCCGGGGAGGGCGAACTCCGGCCGTCGGCCCGGCGGCAGGGTGCCCGGCCGGGCCCGGCGGCGAGGCGTTCGGCCGGGCCTCAGCCGGGCTGTTCGGTGGTCAGGTGCTCCGGCCGGACCGGGATCCGGTTGAGCGCCAGCCCGGTGGCGTTGCGGATGGCGGCCACGATGGACGGCGTCGCGGAGACGGTCGGCGCCTCGCCGACCCCGCGCAGCCCGTACGGCGCGTTGGGGTCGGGCAGTTCGAGCATCTCCACCGGGATCGGCGGGGTGTCCAGGATGGTGGGGATCAGGTAGTCGGTGAAGGAGGCGTTGCGCACCTTGCCGTCCCGCACGATGATCTCCTCCATCACCGCGAGGCCCAGCGCCTGGGTGCAGCCGCCCTGGATCTGGCCGACCACGGAGAGCGGGTTGAGCGCCTTGCCGACGTCCTGGACGGCGGTGAGCTCGACCACCTTGACCAGGCCCAGTTCCACGTCCACGTCCACCACCGCGCGGTTGGCGCAGAAGGTGTACTGGACGTGGCCGAAGCCCTGGCCGGTCTCCTTGTCGAAGGGCTGGGTGGGCCGGTGGTGGTGCTCGCGGGTCTGCTCGATGACGTCGTCGCCGAGCAGGTCGACGATGGAGACCAGCGTGCCGGCCCCGGCCGAGACGACCTTGCCGCCGGTCAGCACCAGGTCGTCGTGGGTCCAGCCGTAGCGCCGGCGTCCCCGGTCGAGCAGTTCCCGGCGCACCGCCTCGGCGGCCAGCTTCACCGCGCCGCCCGTCATGTACGTCTGGCGCGAGGCGGAGGTCGAACCGGCCGACCCCACCTCGGTGTTGGCCGGGTGGATGGTGACCTGCTCGACACCCAGCTCGGTGCGGGCGATCTGGGCGTGCACGGTGACGCCGCCCTGGCCGACCTCGGCCATCGCGGTGTGCACCATGGCGACCGGCTCGCCGCCGATCACCTCCAGCCGCACCCGGGCGGTGGAGTAGTCGTCGAAGCCCTCGGAGAAGCCGACGTTCTTGATGCCGACCGAGTAGCCGACGCCGCGCACGATCCCCTCGCCGTGCGAGGTGTTGGACAGGGCGCCGGGCAGCCGGCGGATGTCCGGGTGCTCGGTGTCCAGCGGCGGCGGCAGCGGCATCTCCTTGGCCCGCCGGAGCAGTTCGGCCACCGGCGCGGGCGCGTCGATCTCCTGCCCGGTGGGCATGAAGTCGCCCTGCGAGACGGCGTTGAGCTGCCGCAACTCCACCGGGTCCATGCCCAGTTCGACGGCCAGCTTGTCCATCTGCGACTCGTAGCCGAACGCCGCCTGCACCGCGCCGAAGCCGCGCATCGCCCCGCAGGACGGGTTGTTGCTGTACAGGGCGATGGCGTGCATCCGCACGTTCGGGATGACGTACGGGCCGTGGCCGAGCGAGGCCGCGTTGCCGACCACGGCGGGGGAGGCGGAGGCGTAGGCGCCGCCGTCCAGCACGATCCGGCAGTCGGCGAAGACCAGCCTGCCGTCCCGGGTGGCGCCGTGCTCGTAGTGCATCCGCGCCGGGTGGCGGTGGACGTGGCCGAAGAAGGACTCGTCCCGCGAGTAGACGATCTTGACCGGCTTGCCGGTGTGCTGGGCCAGCAGGCAGGCGTGGATCTGCATCGACAGGTCCTCGCGGCCGCCGAACGCGCCGCCGACGCCGGCCAGCGTGAGCCGGACCTTCTCCTCCGGGAGGTCGAGCACCGGGGCCATCTGCTGGCGGTCGACGTGCAGCCACTGGGTGGCGATGTAGAGGTCGATGCCGCCGTCCTCGGCGGGCACCGCGAGGCCGGACTCCGGGCCGAGGAAGGCCTGGTCCTGCATGCCGACCTCGTAGTCGCCGCTGACGATCACGTCCGCCAGCGCCCGCACCTCGTCGGTCACGCCGCGGCCGGAGACCAGCCGCTGCTCGTGGCAGATGTTGCCGTACGCATGGGACTTGTACTCGTGCGGCTCGTGCACGTACCCGTGGGTCTCCGGGTCGAGGCACTGCTCCTCGGTGACGATCGGGGTGAGCACCTCGTACTCGACCACGATCCTCTTCACCGCGCGGCGGGCCGTCTCCGGGTGGTCGGCGGCGACCAGGGCGATCGCCTCGCCGTGGTACCGGATCCTGTCGATGGCCAGGGCCGGCTGGTCCTGGATCTCCAGGCCGTAGTACTTCGAGCCGGGGATGTCCTCGTGCGTCAGCACCGCGTACACCCCGGGCACCTTGAGCGCCTCGGAGGTGTCCACCGAGAGGATGTTCGCCCGGGGGTGCGGCGAGCGCAGCGCCGTTCCCCAGAGCATGTCCTCGTGCCACAGGTCGGAGGAGTAGGCAAACTCGCCCCGGACCTTCAGGTTGCCGTCCGGGCGCAGCGGGGAGCCGCCGATGCCGTCCTTGGAGGCCTGGTTGATGTTCTGGAGGTTCTTCTGTCCCTGGATCGTCCGCTGGACCGTCCGCCCGCTCATTCCGCAGCCCCCGTTCCCGCGCAGGTGCGGGCCGAGGCCAGCCGCACCGCGTCCATGATCTTCTCGTAGCCGGTGCAGCGGCACAGGTTGCCGGACAGCGCCTCGCGGATGTCGTCGTCGCTCGGCTGCGGATCGGCGGCCAGCAGAGCGTCGGTCTGCACCAGCAGGCCGGGGGTGCAGAAGCCGCACTGGACGGCGCCGGCGTCGACGAACGCCTGCTGGACCAGGCCCAGTTCGCCGTCCTCCGTGCCCAGGCCCTCGACCGTGCGTACCTCGCGGTCCTGCACCTGGCCGGCCGCGACCAGGCAGGAGCAGACCGGGACGCCGTCCAGGTAGACCGTGCAGGAGCCGCACTCGCCCTGCTCGCAGGCGTTCTTCGAGCCCGGCAGGCCGACCCGCTCGCGCAGCACGTACAGCAGGCTCTCGCCCTCCCACACGTCGTCGGCCTCGACCGGCTTGCCGTTGGCGGTGAAAGTGACCCTCATGCCGCGCTCCTGATCTGCTTGCCGTAGTCGTTCCAGGTCCAGGTGAGGGTGCGGCGGGCCATCACGGCGAGCGCGTGCCGGCGGTAGTCGGCGGTGCCCCGCACGTCGTCGATCGGCGAGGCCGCGGCCTTGACCAGCTCGCCGAAGCGCTGGACCACCTCGGTGCCCAGCAGTTCCCCGGACTCCCACAGGCCGCGCTCGGCGAGCACGCCCCGGAGGTACTCCTCGGCCTCGACGGCGCGGCGCGGCGTGGGGGCGGCCGAACCGATGCCGGTGCCGACGGTTCCGTTCCTCGGGTGCAGGGCGAAGCCGAACGCGCAGACCGCGATCACCATGGCGTTGCGGGTACCGATCTTCGAGAACTGCTGCGGCCCGTCCGCCACCGGGATCCGCACGGCCCGGATCAGCTCGTCGGCCTCCAGGCAGTTGCGCTTCACCCCGACGTAGAAGTCGTCGATGGGGATCAGCCGGGTGCCGCGCACCGAGGCCGCCTCGACGAACACGTCCCGTCCGGCCGCCAGCAGCGCCGGGTGCGCGTCGCCGGCCGGGGAGGCCGCGCCGAGGTTGCCGCCGACGCTGCCGCGGTTGCGGATCTGGGGGGATCCGACGGTGCGGGACGCCAGCGCCAGCCCGGGCAGCGGACCGGACAGCTCCGCGATGATCCGGGCGTACGGGACCGCGGCGCCGAGCCGCACGACGCCGTCGTCGTTCGACCATTCGGTGAGCTCGGTGATGCGGTTCAGGTCGAGAATCGCGGATGGCCGGTGCACGTCGAAGTTCAGCTCGACCATGACGTCCGTGCCGCCCGAAAGGGGCAGCGCGGTCGGGTACTCGGCCTTCGCCGCGAGTGCCTCGTCCCAGCTGGCGGGCCGAAGGAACTCCATGCGGGTGTCTCCTCAAGTCTTCGCCCGCCGGGTGTCCGGCGGCGTGTCGCCCAGTGAACCGCTGTGACGCGGCCCACTGGCAGTCACCGATGGCATGAAGCCCCGGCTGTGAGCCCGCCCGGCATCCTGTACGTTCCTCTAAGGAGGGGAATCTCGCAGCCCGGGTGTTCGCCGGGTGCTACCTACGACCGTAGTCCGGCCGGGATCCGCGGGCTGCGGACCCGCGCGCACGCCCGCTCGGCCAGGCCCTATCGTTACCCCTTCACCCCTCCCCCCAAGCCCCGTTAAGGAGTCCGCGGATGCGCGTCCGTGACCTGCTCGCCCCCGGAGCCCCGCGACTGCGCCTGCTCGCGGCCGAGGAAGAGCTGGACCGGCAGGTCAGCGGCGTGATGACGACGGACCTCCAGGACCCGGGCCGCTACCTGCACGGCGGCGAACTGGTGCTCACCGGCATGCTCTGGCGCACCGTCCCGGCCGACTCCGAGCGTTTCGTCCGCACCCTGGCGGCCGGCGGCGCGGTGGCCCTGGCGGCCGGCGAGGCCGAGGTCGGCCCGGTGCCCGAGGACCTGGTCGAGGCCTGCCGGCGGCACCGGATGCCGCTGCTCGCCGTCCCCGACGACATCGCCTTCGGCACCGTCACCGAGTTCATCGGCCGCCAGGTCTCCGCGGACCGCGCGGCCGACCTCGCCGCCCTGGTCGACCGGCACCGCCTGCTGGTCTCGGCGGCCGGCGGCGGCGGACTGGACGCGGTGCTGGACCTGCTCGGCGGCGACCTCGACCTGGACTGCTGGGTGCTCACCCCGACCGGCGCGGTGATCGCCGGCCCCGCCGACCGGCTCTCCGCCCAGGACCGCGACCAGCTGGTCCGCGCCCACCTCGCCGCCCAGCGCCAGCGCCGCCGCCCCCCGCACCGGGCCCGGCTGGCGGCCGGCTCCTACTCGCTGCTGCCCGCCCCGGTCTCCGCCGAGCACGACGCGCCGCTCGTCGACTGGGTGCTCGCGGTGGCCGGCGACGTCACCGAGTGGACCGCCAAGCGCCAGCAGCTCGCCGAGAACCTGGCCCGGCTGGTGGCCGCCGAGCGCCACCGCCGCGACGAGGGCCGCCGGCTGCGCCGCCGCCTCGCCGACGAGGTGCTCGCCCTGCTGCGCCGCGACGCCGACCCGGCGGAGATCAGCCGCACCCTGTACGCCTCCTCGGCGATGGCCGTCGGCTACGAGATCCCCGATCCCAAGTCCCGGGCGCAGGAAGGCTCCTGGCTGGTGCTCAGCGCCGAGGGCACCGGCCTGCCGGAGGGCACCGTGCGGGCAGTGCTGGAGGAGGCGCTCGGCGGCGCCGCCGACCGCGCCCTGGTCGCCGGGACGGGCACCGGCGCCGTGGTGGTGCTGCCCGCCCTGGAGGGCCCGGTGCCCGCCGACGCCCTGCGCGAGCTGCTCGCCCCGCTGGAGGCCGGGCTCGGCTCGGAGGGCCGGATCACCCTCGGGGTCTCCGCCCCCGCCTCCGGGGCCGGCGGTCTGCGCGGCGCCCTGGAGGAGGCCCGGCACGCCCGCCGGATCGCCGCCTCCCGGGTCGGCCGGGTCTGCGTCGCGGGCCCCGAGGAGCTCGCCTCGCACGTGCTGCTGCTGGCCGCCGTCCCGGACGAGGTGCGCCGCGCCTTCCGCGGCCGGCTGCTGGACAAGGTGATCGCGTACGACATCGAGCACCAGGCGGACCTGGTCCGCACCCTGGAGGCCTTCCTGCGCTCGGACGGTTCCTGGACCCGCTGCGCCGCGCAGCTGCACGTCCACGTGAACACCCTGCGGTACCGGATCGGCCGGATCGAGGAGCTGACGGGGCGTGACCTCTCCCGGCTGGAGGACCGGGTGGACTTCTACCTGGCGCTGGAGCTGGCCTGACGCCGCGCCCGGACATGCGGCAGGGCCCGCCGCGACCGCGGTCGCGGCGGGCCCTGCCCGTACGGTTCGCTGCTGCCGGCCGGCCTACTGGACCGGGATGACCGAGGTCAGCCACTGGAAGGCGGCCGGGACCATCTTCTTCCACTGCTCGGTGGTGTGCGGGCCGGTGCCCTCCTCGACCTGGACGGTGGTCGGGGCCTTGGCGGCGGCGCGGATCGCCTCGCCGTCCTCGTAGCCGTCGCCCTTGGAGCCGCTGACCAGCAGCGCGACCTTCGGCGGCTGCGGGGCGGCCTTCAGGATGTTGACCGGGTTGTTGGCCTCGCGCAGCTTGGCGTCCTTGCCGACCAGGGAGTCCGGCTCCTGGGCCGGGTCGTTGTAGCCGGACATCGCGATGGCGGCGCGGTACCGGTTGGGGTGGGACAGCGACAGCTTGGCGGCGCAGTGCGCGCCGGCCGAGTAGCCGGCGATCGCCCAGCGGTCCGCGGACGGGTCCGCCCGGAAGTTGTCCAGCACCATCTGCGGGACGTCGCGGGTGACCCAGGCGTCGGCGTTGATCTTGCCGGGGATGTCGGTGCAGCCCGCGTCCTGGTTGTTCAGCAGCTTCGTGCGGGGCGAGACCAGGATGAACGGGGCGACCTTGCCCTGCTGCATCAGCGGCTTGAGCTGCTCGGAGACCTTGAGGGTGCCGTACCAGGTGGAGGAGGAGCCGGGGTAGCCCGGGATCAGCTCGACCACGGGGAACTTCTTGTCCTTGAACGCCGGGTCGTTGTACTGCGGCGGCAGCCAGACCAGCACCTCGCCGTCGACCCCGGACACCTGGCCCTTGAGCTCGGTCCGCTGCACGTCGTTCGGGACGAGCGGGTCGTTCACGCCGCCGAAGCTCTGCTTGACCTTCGGCGGCTCCTTGGCGGCCTCACCGCCCGGGCCCGCCGTGGCGGCCGGGTCGACCGGCGTCAGGACGGGCACCGCGCGGACGTGGTTCCCGGTGCCGAGCAGGTCGTCCCAGTTGCCGTAGATCAGGTTGGCGTTGTTGACCATCACGAACACCATCAGGACGGCCGTGACCTGGCAGAACATGATCATGACGATCCGGGTGAGGTAGCGCACCGGCTGCGGGCCGCCGACCTTCCCCCAGAACAGCAGCGCCACTGTGATGGACACCGGCACCAGGATGACGGTGAGGAGGAAGAATGGCGTACCTGTCAGTTCCATCGAGTTCTCGTATCGGGTCGCACGCCGCCCGGGCCCCACTCGCCCGGACGCACGTCAATGGCATCAGACGGTGATGGACCGATGATCGGTTGCCGTCCGAATCTGTGCGGAACCTGAGAGGAACATCACGTTCTCGCGATGAACCCGTTCGGATCGGCGCCTAAGTCTGCCACCCGGACAGACGTCGTCCGGACCAGATGTTCAGCGAACTACCAGGAAAGGTCCCCCGGGGCACCTTACCTCCCAGGCCATCGGGCCTGCCGGGCGAGGCGGTGCGATCCCGCGCGACCGGGGAAGGGAGACTATGGGGATGAGCATCACCCGCTTTCGCCCGTCCCGCCGCTTCTGGCCCGCGTGCGCCGTCCTGGCACTCGCGGTCACCGCGGCCGGTTGCAGCAGTACCGGAGGCAGACGCGCCGAGGAGGCCCGCGCCAAGGCCGCGGCCACCGGCGGCAGCGCCGTCACCACCCCGCGTTGGAAGGTCGCCATGGTGACCCACGCCGGAGCCGGCGACGCCTTCTGGGACACTGTGCGCAAGGGCGCCGAGCAGGCCGCCGCCAAGGACAACATCACCTTCCTGTACTCCAACGACGCGCAGACCCAGAACCAGGTCCAGCTCGTCCAGGCCGCCATCGACCAGAAGGTCGACGGCCTGCTGGTCACCCTCGCCAAGGGCGACGCCATGGCCGACGTCCTCGGCAAGGCCAAGGCCGCGGGCATCCCCGTGATCACCATCAACTCCGGCCAGGAGTTCTCGCAGAAGTTCGGCGCGCTGACCCACATCGGCCAGGACGAGTCCACCGCCGGCCAGGCGGCCGGCGCCGAGCTGGCCTCGCGCGGCCGCAAGAACGTGCTCTGCGTGATCCACGAGCAGGGCAACGTCGGCCAGGAGCAGCGCTGCTCCGGAGCCCGGTCCAAGGCCGGCGGCGACTTCCAGGTGCTCTACGTCAACGGCGTCGACATGCCCGACGCCCGCGCCGCGATCTCCGCCAAGCTCCAGGCCGACCCGGCCATCGACACCGTGCTCACCCTCTCCGGCCCGATGGCCGCCACCGGTCTCCAGGCCGTCCAGGACGCCCGCCGCAGCGTCGAGCTGGACACCTTCGACCTGGGCACCCAGGTGGTGTCCGGGCTCAAGTCCGGCAGTGTCGGCTTCGCCGTCGACCAGCAGCCCTACCTCCAGGGCTACACGGGCGTCGACCTGATCTGGCTGTACAAGTACAACCTGAACATGCTCGGGGGCGGCAAGCCCGTCGAGACCGGTCCGCAGATCCTGACCAAGGACAACGCCGACGCGCTCGCCGAGTACGTCGCGAGGGGGACCAGGTGAGCAGCCCCGACGTCCTCGCCCACGACGGCCTGGCCGACGGCCGCCCGCCGGCCCTGCGGCGGCTCCTCGCCCGCCCCGAGCTGGGCGCGCTGATCGCCGCCGTCGCGGTCTTCGTGGTCTTCGCCGCCGTCGCCGAACCCTTCCTGCGGGTCTCCTCGCTGGGCACCGTGCTGTACGCGGCCTCCACCATCGGGATCATGGCGGTGCCCGTCTCGCTGCTGATGATCGGCGGCGAGTTCGACCTCTCGGCCGGCGTGCTGGTCACCACCGCGGCGCTGACCTCCTCGATGGTCTCGTACCAGTTCACCGCGGTGACCTGGGTCGGCGTGCTGGTCTCGCTGGCGACCACGCTGGCCGTCGGCTGGTTCAACGGGTGGATGCTCGGCCGCACCAGGCTGCCCAGCTTCATCGTCACGCTCGGCACCTTCCTGATGCTGACCGGCGCCAACCTGGGCGTCACCAAGGCGATCTCCGGCACCGTCTCCACCAAGTCGATCTCCGACATGGAGGGCTTCGCCTCCTGCCGCTGGCTGTTCGCCTCCGAGGTGACCGTCGGCGGGCTGACGATCAAGGCCACCGTCTGGTGGTGGCTCGGCCTGCTCGCGGTCGGCAGCTGGGTGCTGCTGCGCACCCGCTTCGGCAACTGGATCTTCGCGGTCGGCGGCGACGCGGAGGCGGCCCGCGCGGTCGGCGTGCCGGTCGCCCGGACGAAGACCCTGCTCTACCTGGGCGTCGGCTTCGGCGCCTGGGTGCTCGGCCAGCACCTGCTGTTCTCCTTCGACACCGTGCAGTCCGGCGAGGGCGTCGGCAACGAGCTGATCTACATCGTCGCGGCCGTCATCGGCGGCTGCCTGATCACCGGCGGCTACGGTTCGGTGGTCGGCTCCGCGCTCGGCGCGCTGATCTTCGGCATGGTCAGCAAGGGGATCATCTACGCCCAGTGGAACCCGGACTGGTTCAAGTTCTTCCTCGGTGCGATGCTGCTGCTGGCCGCGCTGCTGAACGCCTACGTCAAGCGCCGGGCCGAGCGGGGGCCGCGATGAGCACGGACATGACGAGCGCGGCCGCGGCGGGCACCGAACTGCTCTCCCTGGAGGGCGTCGGCAAGAGCTACGGCACCGTCCGCGCGCTGCAGGACGTCTCGCTGACCCTGCGGGCCGGCGAGATCAGCTGCGTGCTCGGCGACAACGGGGCCGGCAAGTCCACCCTGATCAAGATCATCGCGGGGCTGCACCAGCACGACGAGGGCACCTTCACCGTCGGCGGCGAGGAGGTCCGCCTGGACTCCCCGCGCCAGGCCCTGGAGCGCGGCATCGCCACCGTCTACCAGGACCTCGCGGTCGTGCCGCTGATGCCGGTCTGGCGCAACTTCTTCCTCGGCTCCGAGCAGGGCACGCGCCGCTGGGGCGGCCTGCGGCTGGACGCCGACGGGATGCGCGCCACCACCCGCGAGGCGCTCGCCAGGATGGGCATCGACCTGTACGACGTCGACCGGCCGATCGGCACCCTCTCCGGCGGGCAGCGCCAGTGCGTGGCCATCGCCCGCGCCGTGCACTTCGGCGCCAGGGTGCTGATCCTGGACGAGCCCACCGCCGCGCTCGGCGTCAAGCAGTCCGGAGTGGTGCTCAAGTACGTCACCGCCGCCCGCGACGCCGGGCTCGGGGTCGTGCTGATCACCCACAACCCGCACCACGCGTACCTGGTCGGCGACCACTTCACCCTGCTCAAGCGGGGCCGGATGGCGGGCAGCCACCCGCGGGCCGAGATCGGCCTCGAACAGCTCACCACCGAGATGGCCGGGGGCTCCGACCTCGCCGAGCTCTCGCACGAGCTGGCCCGGCCCTCCGTTTCCGACCCCCGTCAGTCCGACCCCCGCGACCCCGACCCAGGCGAGGAGCGTCCGCAGCCGTGACCAGCTCCCAAGGCAGCACCCGGCCACCCGTCCTGCCCACCCTGCTCGGCCTCGGCCCGCGCGCCGAGCGCCGCCGCCGCGCCCTGCCCGCGGGGATACTGCGGCTGCCCACCATCGGCGTCGACATCGGCGGCACCAAGGTGGTCGCCGGGGTGGTGGACGGCGAGGGCAAGGTGCTGGAGAAGCTGCGCACGGACACGCCGCACAAGAGCAAGAGCCCCAAGGTGGTCGAGGACGTCATCGTCGAGCTGGTGCTCCAGCTCGCCGACCGGCACGACGTCCACGCCGTCGGCATCGGCGCGGCCGGCTGGGTCGACGCCGACCGCTCCAAGGTGCTGTTCGCCCCGCACCTCAACTGGCGCAACGAGCCGCTCCGGGAGGCGCTCAGCGAGCGGCTGCGCTTCCCGGTGATCGTGGAGAACGACGCCAACGCGGCCGCCTGGGCCGAGTGGCGCTTCGGTGCCGGTCGCGGCGAGGACCACATGGTGATGCTCACCCTGGGCACCGGCATCGGCGGCGCGGTGGTCCGGGACGGCTACGTGGACCGCGGCAAGTACGGCCTGGCGGGCGAGTTCGGGCACATGCAGGTGCTGCCCGGCGGCCACCGCTGCCCGTGCGGCAACCGGGGCTGCTGGGAGCAGTACTCCTCCGGCAACGCGCTGGTGCGCGACGCGCGCGAGCTGGTCGCCGAGGAGTCGCCGGTGGTGCAGCCGCTGCTGGCCCGGGCGGGCGGCACGGTCGAGGGCATCACCGGCCCGCTGGTCACCGAGGCCGCCCAGGACGGCGACCCGACCGCGACCGAGCTGCTCTACGAGGTCGGCACCTGGCTCGGCGTCGGCATCGCCAACCTGGCCGCCGCGCTGGACCCCGGCCGCTTCGTCATCGGCGGCGGGGTCTCCGAGGCGGGCGACCTGCTGCTCGGCCCGGCCCGGGACACCTTCCGCCGCACCCTCACCGGGCGCGGGTTCCGCCCGGAGGCCGCCATCGTGCACGCCGCCCTCGGCAACGAGGCGGGCCTGGTCGGCGCGGCCGACCTGGCCCGGCAGGTGGCGCGGCGCTTCCGCACGATCAAGCGGCGGCGGGTGGAGCGCAGCGCGCTGTAGGCGGGGGCGGGGCGGTGCGGTTGTCGGATCATTCCTCCTGTGGAACAACTGATGAGTTGACGTCGACTCAGGAGGACTCGCATGAGAGCTCTGACCCGCCTCGCGCCGTCTCTGTTACTCACCACCGCACTGGTCTGGTCCGGCGTCGGGCCGGCCGGCGCCGCGGCCCCGCCGTCGAAGGCGCCGGAGGCGGTGGGCTGGGGCGGTGCGGTGGCCACCGTCGACGCCGACGCCACCGCCGCCGGCATCGAGGTGCTGCGCAAGGGCGGCAACGCGGTCGACGCGGCCGTCGCCGCCGCCGCGGCCCTCGGGGTCACCGAGCCCTACTCCTCCGGCATCGGCGGCGGCGGGTACTTCGTCTACTACGACCACGCCACCGGACGGGTGCACACCATCGACGGCCGCGAGACGGCCGGCCGCACCGCCGACAGCGGCCTGTTCCTGGAGGACGGCAAACCGCTGGCCTTCGCCGACGCCGTCACCAGCGGACTGTCCGTCGGAGTGCCCGGCACCCCCGCCACCTGGGACGCCGCGCTGCGCCACTGGGGCACCCGCTCGCTCGCCCAGAACCTCGAACCGGCCGAGCGGATCGCCGACAACGGCTTCGTCGTGGACGACACCTTCCGCAACCAGACCGCCGACAACTACGCCCGGTTCAAGGACTTCCCGGCCACCGCCAAGCTCTACCTGCCGAACGGCAAGCCCCCCGAGACCGGCAGCCTGCTGCGCAACCCCGACCTCGCCGCCACCTACCGGCTGCTCGCCAAGGACGGCGTCAAGGCCTTCTACCAGGGCGAGTTGGCCGGGGACATCGTCAACACCGTGCAGCACCCGCCGGTCGACCCGGCGTCCGGCCGCAACGCCCGCCCCGGCCGGGTCGACACCACTGACCTCGCCGACTACCGGGTCCGCGACCAGGCGCCCACCCACGTCTCCCACGGCGCCTACGACGTCTACGCGATGGCCCCCTCCAGCTCCGGCGGCACCACCGTCGGCGAGGCGCTCAACATCCTGGAGGACGGCGGCGACGTCTCC
This sequence comes from Kitasatospora sp. NPDC058048, assembly GCF_042885555.1. Lineage (NCBI taxonomy): Bacteria > Bacillati > Actinomycetota > Actinomycetes > Kitasatosporales > Streptomycetaceae > Kitasatospora > Kitasatospora sp. NPDC058048. The sequence goes on from NZ_JBHVRT010000002.1 coordinate 224,606, forward strand.
GCGTACAGCAGCACCCAGTACTACCACCACTTCCTGGAGGCCTCCCGGATCGCCTTCGCCGACCGCAACCGCTGGGTCGGCGACCCGGCCTTCAACGACGTCCCCACCAAGCAGCTGCTCTCCGAGCGCTACGCCGCCTCCCGGGCCTGCCTGATCAGCCCGGACCACGCGCTCACCAGCCCGCTCGCCCCCGGCGACCCGCGCCACCCGGCCCCCTGCGCCGACACCGGCCAGGCCGTCGCCGAGCCGTACGAGGGCCCCAACACCACCCACCTGACGGTCGCCGACCGCTGGGGCGACATCGTCTCCTACACGCTCACCATCGAGCAGACCGGCGGCAGCGGCATCACCGTCCCCGGCCGGGGCTTCCTGCTCAACAACGAGCTGACCGACTTCGACTTCACCCCGCTCGCGCCCGGCGTCCCCGACCCCAACCTGCCGGGCCCGGGCAAGCGGCCGCGCTCCTCGATGTCCCCGACGATCGTGCTGCGCGACGGCGAGCCGGTGCTCGCGACCGGCAGCCCCGGCGGCGCGACCATCATCACCACCACCCTCCAGGTGCTGCTCGGGCGGCTCGACCGCGGCCTGAGCCTGGAACAGGCCATCGCCGCGCCGCGCGCCAGCCAGCGCAACGGCGCCACGACCCAGGCCGAGCCCGGCTTCCTGGCGCTGCCCGAACGGGCCGCGCTGGAGGGCCTCGGACAGAGCTTCGTCAACGGCGGCGAGATCGGCGCCGCCACCGGCGTGGAACGGCTGCCGGACGGCCGCTGGGTGGCCGCCGCCGAACCCGTGCGGCGCGGTGGCGGCTCGGCCGCGGTGGTCCGGCCCGCGCGCTGATCGGGCCGGACTGTCGGTGCCGGACGGTATGTTCGGGGTGGGCCTCCCACGCGAGGGGCGGCCCACCCCGTCCGCATGCCCGTCCGCACCGAACCACCGGGAAGGCCGCCCGCCGTGACCGTCCGCATCGCCACCTGGAACATCAACTCCGTCACCGCGCGGCTGCCCAAGCTCCTGGAGTGGCTGGAGAGCGCCAAGCCCGACGTGCTCTGCCTCCAGGAGCTCAAGTGCGCGGCCGACGCCTTCCCGTACGAGGCGGTCCGCGAGCTCGGCTACGAGACGGCCGCGCACGGCAACGGCCGCTGGAACGGCGTCGCGATCGTCTCCCGGATCGGCCTGGACGACGTCGTGCGCGGCCTGCCCGACCAGCCCGGCTACCTCGCCGACGGCGCCCTGCTGCCCGAGGTCGAGCCGCGCGCCGTCGCCGCCACCTGCGGCCCGGTCCGGGTCTGGTCGGTCTACGTGCCCAACGGCCGCGAGGTCGGCCACCCGCACTACGAGTACAAGCTGGAGTGGCTGGAGGCGCTGCGCAAGGCCGCCACCGAGGACGCCGCGGGCTCCCGCCCGTTCGCCGTCCTCGGGGACTTCAACATCGCCCCCACCGACGAGGACGTCTTCGACGCCGCCGCCTTCGAGGGCCTCACCCACGTCACCCCGGTCGAGCGCGCCGCGCTGACGTCCCTCGGCGAGATCGGCCTCCAGGACGTGCTGCCCCGCCCGCTCAAGTACGACCGCCCCTACACCTACTGGGACTACCGCCAGCTGGCCTTCCCGAAGAACCGGGGCATGCGGATCGACCTCACCTACGCCAACAAGCCCTTCGCCGACGCCGTCACCGACAGCTACGTGGACCGCGAGGCCCGCAAGGGCAAGGGAACCTCGGACCACGCGCCGGTCGTGGTGGACCTGGACCTCGACGTCTGAGCCGCGCCGCGGGCGTCACGCCGGGTCACGGGCCGTAACCCGAACGGTCGTGAGCGCTGGCCGAGCGCGGGGCGGGTGCCTACCGTCGGTGAATGACCGGGTGCAGTCGCTCGACCACGTGGACATGGGAGTCCCCGGCTGCGCCCGAGAATCCCGGAGGTTCCGGCATGCGCCCCACGCGTACGGCCGCCGCCGTCCTGATCGGCGCGACGGCGCTGACCGGCCTGACGGCCCCCCTCGCATCCGCCAGGGACGGCTCGGCCTCGGTCAGCCCGTCCCAGGCCGCACCGGGCCAGACCGTGACGGTCACGGTCTCCTGCGAGAAGTCGGACAAGCCCGACGCCAAGACCATCACCGCCCGCTCCGCCGCCTTCGAGGGCGGTCCGGCGACCCTCACCCTGGGCCCCGACGGCAAGCACAGCGGCTCCGCCCGACTGGCCGGCCAGCACGCCGGGGACAGTAAGGTCGACGGCACCTGCCCGGACGGCGGCGCCTTCGCGACCACCGTCACGGTCGCCACCGCGGCCTCCACCACCCCGGACAGGAGCACCGACAAGGACCTCCGGACGGACCCCGACAAGAGCCTCGGCGAATGGGGCGAGGCCGCGGGGGAGTGGGCCGGTTCGCTCGGGCAGTCCGGCGCCGGCAGCCAGCAGGTCGCCCCGCACGGCGCGGTGCAGACCGGCCTCGGCGGCTCGGTCGCGGCGGACCCGGCGGAGCTGGCCGGCGGCCTCGCGCTGGTCGCCGGCGGCGTCGGCGGCTTCTGGCTGCTGCGGAGGCGCGGTGCCTGACGGCCCCGCCGCCGCGTGCCCGCGTGTCCCTGCGCCGCGCCGCCGGACCTGACGGGACCGGCGGCGCGGCGGCGCGGCGGCGGGTCAGACGGTCAGCGGTTCGGCGCCGCCGTTGCGCCTGTCGGCCCCGGTGCCCTCGACGCCCTCGCGGTGCAGCCGGTCCTGGTGCCGGAGGGTGCCGTCGGCCAGCAGGTACTGGGCCAGCACATAGGTCGCCATGATCCAGAACTGATGGCCCGGCAGCTCCCGCCACTTCGCCAGCTGGGTGGCGATCAACGTGTCGGAGAGCAGGAACAGCGCCCCGCCCAGCCCGGTCCGCCAGCCCAGCCCGGCCGAGGTGACGGCCGTCGAGGCGAGCAGCAGGCTGTAGCCCGCCACCGGGACGCGCAGGTCCCCGAGGTCCGGCCAGAGCTGCCCGACCAGGGTCACCCAGGCCGTCGCGTACGCGGCCGCGACCATCAGCGCCCTGCGGCGGTCGGTGAGCGCGCCGCGCTTGACGAACATCGTCACGTAGCAGACGTGCGCCGCCGCGAACGAGCCCATGCCCGCGAGGAACGCGGGATCGTTCTTCAGCTGGAGCAGCACGTCCCCGCCCGCGCTCAGCAGCAGGGCCGGCGCCAGCAGCTTCGGCGCCTCCTGCCCGGCCTTCCTGGCCGCCGCCACGCTCTGGGCCGCCAGCAGCGGCATCAGGGCCGGCTTGGTGGCGTTCTGGAGCACCGAGGCACCGGAGACGATCGCGCCCAGGTGCGCCGCCGAGGTGGCCGCGAAGCCGCCCAGCAGGCCGGTGGCCGAGCGCAGGCGTGCCCCGAGGCCGGCGCGGTCGGTGGTACGGACAGTCATGCGTGCGCCTCTCGGTGATCCGCTGCTTCGGACCGACCCTAGAGGAGCCGGACCGGCGGCGGAAGGGCGGGTTACCGGCGCGTAACCCCGGTGGGCGGAGCCGGATGACGGGGCGGCCGGCAGGCGGAGCGCGGGCGACCGCTTCGAGGGCTCCTGCGGAGAGTTCCTCAGGAGGGCGGTTGCTGCCGACGGGTGGCCCGGGCACCGTCTAGTCTGGACCCCGACATGGATCAGCAGGACTACGCGGTCGGCGCCACCCGGGTGGCCGGCAGGCCGGACGGACGCGCGGGCGGGGCAGGACGGGGAACCGCCCACGCCGTCCTCGCCGTACGCGAAGCCGGTCCTGACGGCGGTCCCGCTGCCGGCTCCGCCACCGGTGCCGCCGGCGGCCCTGGAACCGGCCCCACTGACAGGGGAGCTGGAACCGGCCCCACTGGCAGGGGACCTGGGACGGGCGCGGCGAGCGGTACCGACGACGTGCGGGTGACCGACCCCCCGGCCGCCGACGTGACGCTCTCGCCCGATCCGGGGCTGCTGCGCCTGGCCCACTGGTTCGCCGCCGCCGCCCCCGGCACCGCCGACGACCTCTGCGCGGCCTCCTTCGGCCTCTACCCCGCCCGCCACCTCGGCGCCGCCGCCGAGCCCGCCGCCGATCCCGGCGTCAGCTGGTGGCACGGCCCCACCGCGCACTCCGCCACGCCGGCGCGCCTCCGGGAGGACCGCACCGAGGGCGGCCTGCGCCGCGCCCGGCGCGACGACGCCGCGCTGCCCGTCGTCCGGTCAGGTGCCAAGCCGGGCAGGCCGGGCCGGCACCGCAGGCCCGAGCCCACGCGGGTGACGCCGCCCACCGTCGTGGCCCAGGACCGCTCCGGCGAGGAGCTCCCCTCGGCCGAACGCCGGATCGCCGCCCGGCTGTTGCTCGCCCATCCGCTGGTCACCGCCTCCGGCCCGCACGCCGACGGCTTCCCGCTGATCCGCCGTCACCGGGACTGGCTGGCCGAGCGCTTCGACACCCTGCTCGGCTACCGCCTCGTCGTCGGCCCCTGGCACGCCCGGCTCTGCAAGGCCGGCCTCGGCCCCGACGCCGCCCGCCGCCTCGAACACCCCGTCACCGGGGCGCCGTTCACCCCGGCCGGGTACGCCCAACTCGCCCTCGCGCTGGCCCTGTTGGTCGACGCCCCGGAGGAGCTGGACTACCGGCGGCTGCTCGACGCGATGGGCGCCGCCGCCCCCGAACTCACCGCCGAACCGACCGACCTCGCCATGGCGCTGGCCGCGCTGGCCGGCTGGCAGGTGCTCGGCGAGCTGCCGCCCGACCCGGCCGACGGCTCCTTCGTGCTGACCGTGGACCGCGAACTCGCCCGTGCCGTCCCGGCCGGCCCGCCCGCCCTCGCCGACGACGCCGCCGACCTGATCCGCCGCGCCGCCGACGCCGAGCCCGCCACCGCCGTCCGCCGGCTGCTCGCCGAGACACCCGCCGTCCTGGCCGCCGACCTCCCGGAGGACCACCGGGCCTGGCTGCAGGACCACCGGCTCAGCGGCCCGGCGGCGCTCGCCGAGTTCCTCGGCCTGGAGGCCGAGCTGCGGGCCGAGGGCGTGGCCCTGCTCGACCCGGCCGCCGAACTCACCGATCTCGCCCTCCCGGGTGCCGACACCGTCGCCCAGGCCGCCCTGCTGCTGGTCGAGCGCCTGGTCGAGGAGGTCCGCCCGCTGCCCGGCGAGGCGGTGGCCGGAGACGTCCCGATCCCGGACGCGCTGATAGACGGCGTCCTCGGCGACATCGCCGACGAGTACGGGCTGCCCGCCCGGTACCTCGCCGACCGCACCGCCCTGCGGCGTGACGCCCTCGACCTGCTCCACCGCCTCGCCCTGATGGCCCCCACCCCCCACCCGACCCGGCCCCCGGCCTGGCGCCTGCGCCCCCCGGCCGCCCGCTACGCCCCGGCGCCCGACCTCCACCCCACCCCCGGCACCGGCCGCCACTCGCGCCCCGGCCCGCTGGTCCCGCCCCCGGCCGGCCCCCGCGCCGAGCAGCGGGCGTAGCGGGGGCGCCGCTCTCCGGCGGCGGGGCCCGGCTCGGGCGGACGACGCGACGGGCTCGGGCCGGGAAGCATGGCGGCTCCGGGCCGGGGAACGTGGTGGTTCCGGACCGGGAGAGCAAGAAGCACCGGGTCCGGGGCGGGACCGCGGTGCCGGGCGGGGCGGTTGCTACTTGCTGGCGGAGGCGCTGGCCAAGGGGCCGTGTTCGACGGTTTCCACGGTGGCGCCGACGCCCAGGGTGCCGAGGGCGATGGAGACGAGGACGGCGGTGGCGGCGAGCAGCCGGCGGTGCCGTTGGGGCAGGGGGAAGCGCGGTTCCTGTTGGGGCGCCTGAGGGTTGGCGTTCATGACAGGGAGGTTTCCAGGGCGGCGTGAACGGTCGGTACGCGCGGGTGAAGTCCCGACGGGGGTTGGGCGTCGGTTGGCCGCACACGCCCCAACCGTCGCCGGCCGGGACGTATGCACAGGTCAGCGGCGTGTGCCGGACTCGCCGACGGCCTCCCGGACGGCGTCCCGCAGGCCGTGCGGCGGGCGGAAGCGGGAGGGTGCGGCGGCCGGGTCCTCGCGGAGCTCCTTCACCAGCGAGACGCACAGCAGCAGCATCACCACCACGAACGGCAGCGCGACCAGGATCGTCGCGTTCTGCAGCGCGGTCAGCCCGCCGGCCAGCAGCAGGGCCGCCGCGACCCCGCCCATCAGCACGCCCCAGACCACCACCAGCCAGGTCCGCGGATGCAGCGAGCCCCGGCTGGAGAGCGAGCCGAGCACCAGCGAGGCCGAGTCGGCGCTGGTGATGAAGAAGGTCATCACCAGCAGTACCGCGACCACGCTGGTCACCGAGCCGAGCGGCAGCGAGCGCAGCATCTCGAACAGGGAGGCCTCCGGGCCCTGCGGGATGGTCGCGACCAGGTCGGCCGCACCGGTGGTGACCAGCCGGATCGCGGTGCCGCCCATCACGCAGAACCAGATGACCGTCGCCCCGCTGGGCACCAGCAGCACGCCGAGCAGGAACTGCCGGACGGTGCGGCCGCGCGAGATCCGGGCGATGAAGGTGCCGACGAAGGGCGCCCAGGAGAGCCACCAGGCCCAGTAGAAGATCGTCCAGGAGCCGAGCCAGCCCTCGTCGGTGAAGGCGCCGGTCTGGGTGGACATGGCGAGCAGGTCGGAGAGGTAGCCGCCGACCGAGGACGGAATCGCGTCCAGCACGAACACGGTCGGACCGACCACGAAGACGAAGACCATGATCAGCGAGGCGAGCACGACGTTCGCGGTGGAGAGCCACTTCACGCCCTTGTGCACCCCGGAGAACGCGGAGACCACGAACGCGGCGCTCAGCGAGGCGATGATGATCAGCTGGGCGTTCTGGGTGTTGCGGACGGACGAGATGTAGCCGAGCCCGTCGGCGACCTGGAGCGCGCCGAGACCGAGGCTGGTCGCGGAGCCGAAGACGGTGGCGAACACGGCCAGCAGGTCGATCGTCCGCCCGGCCCAGCCGTCCGCGCCGCGCTGTCCGATCAGCGGGACGAAGGCCGCGGAGATCCGGTTGCCCCGACCCTTGCGGAAGGTGGTGTAGGCGAGGGCCAGGCCGCCGACCGCGTAGATCGCCCACGGGTGCAGGGTCCAGTGGAAGAGCGAGAACTCCAGGGCCTGCTGGGCGGCGGCCGAGCTCTGCGGCTCCAGGCCGGAGCCGGGCTGCGGGGTGGCGAAGAGCTGGAGCGGCTCGCCGACGCCGTAGAACATCAGGCCGATGCCCATGCCGGCGCTGAACATCATGGCGATCCAGGCGACGGTGGAGAACTCGGGCTCGTCGTCGTCGCGGCCGAGCCGGATCCGGCCGAAGCGGCTGAACGCGAGCAGCAGGGCGACGACGAGGAAGACGTCGGCGGCCACCACGAACAGCCAGCCGAAGTTGTGCAGCACCCAGTCGAGCGCCGTGCCGGAGGTGCGGCCGAGCGAGTCCTCGGCGAAGACGCCCCACGCGACCACCGCCAGGACCAGGACGGCGCCGATGCCGAACACCGCCCGGTCGACCGGAAGGGTCGCGGCGGGTTCGTCGGGCTCCTCCACGGGCTGGTCGGGCTGGGGCGGCTGGCTGCTCATCGGATGGACCTCTCGACATACTCGGCGCGCCCGGAACGCTCGGAACGCTCGGGATCAAGCTGTATGTCGCACTATGTCCAGTTCGCTCCGCCGGTGGCGGGACGCCGCGCCGGGGGAGCGCCGGGTCGGGACCTACGTCCCGTCAGGCCGCCCGCCCCTCGCCGTAGTCGTGCCCGTGCCCGGAGTCGCGCGCGGTGGCGAGGTAGTGGGAGAGCGCCCGGCGGCTGCGGGAGAGGTCCTCGATCCGCGCGTCCAGGCCGGCGAGCTCGTCGCGCAGGGTGGCCAGCAGCTCCGGGCAGGCCTCCAGGACCGGGACGGGACCGGTGGCGCAGGGCAGCAGCTCGGCGATGATCCGGGTGCTCAGACCGGCCGCGAGCAGACTGCGGATCTGCCACACCCGGACGGTGTCCTGCTCGCCGTACTCGCGATGGCCGGCCGCCGTCCGGTCCGGCTTGAGCAGGCCCTGCTCCTCGTAGTAGCGGAGCAGGCGGGTGGACACCCCGGTCAGGCGGGCGAGTTCTCCGATGCGCATGACCCGGCGAACGACGCCGCTCGCCGGGGTGTTCCCCGGGGGGCGGCCAGCCCATGAGGAACTCCAGTGCCACGTCGCGCAGTTCGCCCGTCGGCGTGGGCGGCCGGCCAGGGGATCCGGGTGAGCGGGGTGGCTGACATCGGGTGCTCCTTCGCGGGCCGGGGTTTCGCCGACAGCGGGAACGGTAGGTGTTCACACCAGTGAGAAGGTCAAGCCGGAGAGCGGGAGCCCGCCCGGGACAGCCTTCGGGTCCCGGCTCTGGTCGCGCGCACCGGCGAACCGTCCACGCCGACACGGAAGGAACGCCGTTCATGGACGACGAGGTCCGTACCCCGGACGAAGCAGCCCCGACGCAGGACGCCGGGACCGCGGCCACCCCGACGCGGGACGCCCCGGAGCAGGACGCCCCGGAGCAGGCCGGCCCGGAGCCGGTCGGCCCGGCGCAGCCCGTCCGCGACGACGGGGTGGACCGCCGGACGGTGCTGCGGATGGTCTCCGCCGCCGGGGCGCTCGTCGCGCCCGTCCCGGCCGTCCCGCTGCTCGCCGCGGGCCGGGCGGCCGCCGAGGAGGTGCCCGCGTCCGGTCCCCTGCCCGGTCCCCTGCCCGGGCCCGTGCCCGGGATCGTCAAACCGCTGCCCGCCGAGTGGTTCGTGCCGCGCGGCACCAACGCCGAGACGCGCTGGGACGCCTTCCGCGACGCCGACGGCCGTGCCGTCGTCCACCGGCACGTGCCGGTGGAGCGGTTCTTCGTCCGCAACCACACCAGCACCCCGCTGATCGACCCCGGCACCTGGCGCCTCAGGCTCTTCGGCAGCGGCCTGCGCGGTGCCCCGACGTCCGGGCGCCCGGTCGAGTTCGGCCTGGACGACCTGCGGGAGCTGCCGTCCACCCGGATCAGCGCGCTGATCGAGTGCGCCGGCAACGCCCGCAGCTACTACTCCGGCCAGCAGAACCAGCCAGTCCCGGGTACGCCGTGGACCCTCGGCGGCGTCGGCTCGGCGAGCTGGCGCGGCGTCCGGCTGGCCGAGGTGCTGCGGGCCGCGGGGCTGACCGGGGCGGCGGTGGACGTGCTGCCCACCGGCCTGGACCCGGACTTCGTCGTCGGCGGCACCAACTACGGACCGGTGCGCCGCCCGCTGCCGATCGCCAAGGCGCTGGACGACGTGCTGCTCGCGTACGAGATGAACGGCGAGCCGCTGGCCCCGGACCACGGCGCCCCGGTCCGGCTGGTGGTGCCCGGCTGGGTGGGCATCGCCTCGATCAAGTGGGTGGGCAGCGTGGAGGTCGCCGACCACCGGCTGTACTCGCCGTGGAACACCGACTTCTACCGGATGTTCGGCCCGGAGTACCCGCCGGGCGGCGGCGACCCGCTCACCGAGCAGGTGGTCAAGAGCGCCTTCGAGCTGGCCGCCGGTGCGCGGCTGGCGGCGGGGCGCGAGCACCGGCTGCACGGGCGTTCGTGGTCCGGGGCGGCGGCGGTGCGCCGGGTCGAGGTGAGCGCCGACGGCGGCCGGACCTGGCGGCGCGCCGAACTGCGCGACGAGCCACGGGCCGACGGCTGGACGCGCTGGAGCGTCGACTGGCGCCCCGAGCGGCCCGGTCCGTACGAGCTGCGCGCCCGTGCGACGGACCGCCGGGGCAACACCCAGCCCGAGCGGGCGGTGTTCAACCGGGAGGGCTACCTGTTCGGTGCGGTGGTGGCCCACCCGGTGACGGTGGTCTGAGCCGCGGCAGTGGTCCGCGCCGCGGCGGCGGTCCGAGCCGCGGCAGTGGTCCGCGCCGTGCCGGTGGTCCGCGTCCGTCGGCCCACCGGTCGGCGGGCGCGGACCACCGGCGGGCGCTCAGCCGGTGGACTGGACCTCGTACGGGGCCGGGTACCGCGTCTCGTACGGGGTCAGCACCAGCCGCACCACGTCCTCCAGGCGCCGCCGGGCGTCCCCGAGGGTGGTGCGGCCGGTCACCCAGGCGGTCAGCTCGCCCTGCCAGGCGTGGGCGACGATGTGCCGCACCAGATCGCTCGCGGCGGCCGGCACCTCGGTCGTCACGGCTTGCAGGGCGGTGCTGTCGGCCCGGGCCATGCCCTGCAGGGCCTCGCTGGCGAACGGATCGGTGGAGGCGGCCACGGCCACCCTCAGCCGGGCGAGTTCGGGCTGCCGCTGGTAGGCCCGCATCCCGCCCCGGACGAACCGGACCGCCCGGTCGGTGGCCCCCGGCCCGGCTCTCGGCCCGCGCAGCTCGGCCACCAGGTCGGCCAGCAGGAGGCGATGCCACTCGGCGATCGCCGCCGCCAGGAGGTGGTCCTTGGAGGAGAAGTAGCGGTACGCCGTCCCCAGGGCGACTCCGGACCGCTCGCAGACCTGCTTCATCTGCATCCGCTCGACGCCGATCTCGTTCACCAGGGCGAGCGCGGCCGCGATCAGGCTTTCGCGGCGTTCGAGCTGACGCGGAGACATCGCCTCCACCGGCCGTGGTGACAGGTCAACCTTGGTCACCCGCACCATGATACGGGCCGGGGCCGCTCAGGAGTATGACGCCGTCCGGCCGCCTTCCGTTCGTCCTGGGGTCACCGGGGTACCGGGAGTGCCGGGTGTCACGAGGGGTCGCGGATCAGCGCCTCCTGGACGGCGGAGGCGACCAGTCGGCCGTCCAGGTCGTAGAACTCGCCGAGCGCCAGGCCCCGGCCGTCCGAGGAGGACGGGCTGCGCTGGGCGAACAGCAGCCACTGGTCGGCCCGGAACGGGCGGTGGAACCACATCGCGTGGTCCAGCGAGGCCATCAGCAGCCGGGGCGGTTCGGTGCGCTGGAAGAAGTTCGGCTGCATGTTCAGCCCGGCGGTGGAGGCCAGGGTGAGGTCGGACAGGTAGGTCAGCGCGCCGGCGTGCAGCAGCGGGTCCCCGTCCGGCAGCGGTGAGGCGGTGCGCATCCAGACGAACTGCTGCAGCAGTCCGGGGACGGCCGCCGGCAGCCCCGGGGCGTCCGCCGGGACGAAGCGCACGTCGAGGTCGCGGAAGCCGCCGTCCGCGGCGAGCGCCCGGCGGACCTGCTCGGACAGCCCGGCGACGGAGTTCGGCAGCGACTCCGGGTGGGGCAGCGTCGGGATCTCGCGCTGGCGGTCGGCGGCCGGCTCAGGGTGCTTGAAGGAGACCGAGAGGGTGAAGAGCTCGTGCTCCTGCTGGAGCGCCGTCACCCGGCGGGTGGTGTAGGACGTGCCCTCGCGGACCCGCTCGACCAGGTAGTCGATCGGCCGGGCGGGGGAGCCCGGCCGCAGGAAGTAGCCGTGCAGCGAGTGCACCGGGCGCCGGTCCGCGCAGGTGCGGCCGGCGGCGACGAGCGCCTGCGCGGCGACGTGGCCGCCGAAGGCGCGCATCGGGGCGCCGGCGTGGCAGCGGCCCCGGAACGTGTTCTCGTTCAGCTGCTCGATCTCCAGCAGCCCGGCGAACGAGGTGGCCGGGTTGGGCCCCTGTTCGGCCGGGATGCGCTGTTCAGTCAGGTCTGTCACGGGCCAATAGTGGCAGAAGCCAACCGTGCGGCGATGTGACCCGGGTAACGTCCGGGTGCTCGGAAATCGGATAGAACACGTTTCACTTCAGCCAGTGGCCCACAGATCTGTCAGTGCCCTCACCTAGCGTGCTCGGCATGACGCAATCCGCACACGCGTACGCCTATCTGCGTCCTTCGGCCGTCCTGGACGGTGCCGGTGGACGCAGCCTCGACCTGGCCACCTCCGGCGGCGCCACCCCGCTCGGATCCGCCGCCAACCCGCGCTTCTTCGCGGGCTTCCTGGCCGATCCGGCGCCGGCCGCCGCCGCGCTGCTCGCGGTCGCGGACGTCGCCGCCGCGCGCTACTACCAGCCGCAGCTGCGCGCCTCGCTCGACCCGGTGGTCACCGCCAACGGGGACCGGCTGCGCTTCGAGTCCTTCTCGGGCTGCTGCGGCGTCTACGCCCGGCTCGACGTGCTCCGGGCCGGGCTCGACGGGGACGAGATCGGCCACGGCACCACCAACGTGGACGTCAACAACCCGCTGCGGGAGGCGCTGACCAGGATCGGCCCCGCCGACCCGCTGCACCTCGCGGTCGGGCCGGACGCGCTGGAGGTCACCAGCTTCGACGGGCCGCTGGTCGAGAAGAAGGTCCCGCTGCCGGAGCGCTGGCTGCGCGGCTTCGCCGAGACCCAGGTCGTCGCCGCCGGCTTCGAGCCGCGCGCCGAGCTGCCCGCCGCCGAGGCGGTCCGGTTCCTGCGCTCGCTGCCGCGCGCCGGTCGCGGCGGACGGGCCGGCGCCGGCTGGGTCGTCCCGGCCGGAACGACGCTGCGGCCGACCACCCGGCCGGTGCCCGGCGCGGTCTGCCTGCCCGGGCCCGAGCGGCTGGTGGCGCTCCAGCGGGTGCTGCGGCACGCGCTCGCCCTGCGGGTGTACGGGCCGGTCGCGGCCGGGGAGCCGACCGCCTCCGCCTGGGAGGCGGTGCTGCCCGGCATGCGGCTGACCCTGACGCTCTCGCCCGACGCCTCCCGGGGCTTCTCCGGCGAGGGCGGGGTGCTCGACTCGCTCGCCACCGGGACGGCCGAGCGGGACGCCGAACTGATCGCGGTGCTGCTCGCCTGGGAGCCCCGGATCGAGGTCGGGGACCTCGCGGCCCAGTCCGGGCTGAGCCCCGAGCGGGTCCGCGCCGCGCTCACCCGGCTGGGCACCGCCGGGCAGATCGGCTACGACACCGCCGAGGCCGCCTACTTCCACCGGCAGCTCCCGTACGCCGCCGGGCGGGCCGAGGCGGCCAACCCCCGGCTGCGGGCCGCCCGGGCCCTGGTCGAGGCGGGCGCCGTCCGGCTGGAGGAGGGCGGGGCGACGGCCGTCGTCACGGTGGACGACCACATCCAGCGGGTGCGGACGGACCCGTCGGGGCGGCTCAGTTGCACCTGCCTGTGGTGGGGCAAGTACCGGGGCGGACGCGGGCCGTGCAAGCACGCACTGGCGGTCGGGATGGTGCGGGAGTCGGCCGCGGGGGCGAAGGGGGCCGGAGCGTGAGCACGACGGCGGATGCCGGCCGGCAGGGGCCGGTCGACGAACTGCTGACGGCCGTCCGGTCCGGACGGCTCGCGCGGATACCGGAGCTGCTGGCCGCCCTGGATCCGGCCCAGCGGCGGTCCGGCCTGGCCGCCCTCAAGGAACTGCGCAAGGAGCTGCGGCAGGACTGGTCGCGGGAGGCGGCCGAGGCCAGGGGACGACTGCTGGTGGCCGGGGTCGGCTGCCACGCCGGCCCGGCCGGCGCCGCCGTCTGGCTGGCCGGCAGCGACTTCGCCGACCGCCCGTGGGCCCGCAACTCCGTGCTGCACCAGGTCATCGAGGCGCAGCCTGTGGAGTGGCAGGTCGAGGTGGTCACCCGGCTCGCCGCCCGGCCGGCGCGCAACCAGGGCTGGTCGATGTACCCGGTGATGGAGGCCGTGGTCCGGCGCACCGGCTGCGAGGTGCCGCGCGGCGAGACCTTCGTCCGGGGCTGGATGGACCGCACCGGCGACCTGGGCGGCGCGCGTCCGACGCTGGCCGAGAAGCTGCGCGAGGACGCCTTCACCCCGGTGCTGCTGCCCGAGCTGTTCGAACTCGCGGACGTCGGTTGGCCGCTGACGCTCCGGCTCGGCCCGCGCCCCGGCGACGTCTGGACGGAGGCGATCGGCGAACTGGCCGCGGCCGGCGTGGTGGACCGGGCCGAGGTGCTCGACCGCTGCCTGGCCCGGCTGCTGCGCGGCGGCAGGACGACCGACCAGCGGGCCTTCCTGGAGGTGCTGCGGGAGCTCGAACCGACGCCGGGGGAGTACGCGGCCCGGGTGCGCGACCTGGTGGCGCTGCTGGACGGCCCGTCGGTGCTCGCCGGGCACGCCCAGGAGGTGCTCGCCGGGCTGGACGAGGCCGGGCTGATCGAGCCCGAGGTGCTCACCGAGGCCTCGGCGGTGGTGCTCTTCCGGACCGAGAAGAAGCTGGTCCGAGCCCAGCTGGCCTGGCTGGACAAGGCGGCCCGGCGCGCGCCCGACCGCTCCGGCCCGGTGGTGCTGGCCGCGGCCGAGGCCTTCGGGCACCCCGACGTGGCCCTCCAGGAACGGGCGCTGAACGTGGTGGCCCGGCACCTGAAGGCGGCGGGGGAGGCGGTGGTGGCGGAGCTGCGGACCGCCGCCGAGGCCCTGAACCCGGCCCACCACCGGCGCGCGGGCGACCTGCTCGGCGCACCGGTCGGCGACGGCGACGGTGACGGCGACCCGGAAACCGGGTGGAACGACGTCCTCCCGCCGGTCCCCGAGCCGCGCCGGCTCGGCGCTCCGATCGGTTCGGTGGGCGAACTCGCGGAGGAGCTGTCCGCCCTGCTCGCCGGGCGCGAGCCCGGTGTGGCGGACTTCGAGCGGGTGCTGGACGGGCTGGTCCGGCTGAGCCGCCTGGACCGCAAGGCGCTGGCCGAGGCGGTGGAGCCGGTCCGCCGGGTGCACCGGTGGAACGGCACCGGCAGCTGGGGGGACTGCACGCCCGGGGAGATCCTCCACGTGGTGGCCGCGGTGGCCGGCGAGACGGCGCCGCGAACGTTCTGGGACCACTTCCGCGGCAAGGGCCGCTCCCCGCTGCGCGGCGCGCGCACCACCGTGCACGGCGCCGTCCTGGCCTCCCGGCTGGAGGAGGCCGCCTGGCAGGTCGTCCAGGCCCGGGTGCCGTACCTGCTCGCCACCCCGACCGACGCCACCGGCGCCCTGGACGCGGCCGTGCTGGTCGAGCGGATCGCCGGTTACGAGGCGGCGGGCGTCACGCCGGGAAAGGCCGACCTGTCCCAGGCCCTGCTGCGGGTCGACGTGCGGGTGGAGGAGGCGGTGCTGAAGGCCGCCGAGGCGCTCGGCTCCCCGGCCGGGCGGTGGCTGGCGCACTGGCTGCGCACCGGCGGCCTGCCCGGGCAGTCCTCCGAGCGGGTGCTGTTCGCGCCCGGCAAGGGGGTGCGGCGCGCCAACGCGTACGGGGACCGCTGGTGGGAGGAGATCGAGCGGATCGCCGTCGCCCAGCCGGGCATCGGCGCCGGGCCGAAGGGGCCGGGCGGCGAGCGGCTCACGGCCGAGCTGCGGGCGCTGCTGGACGGCACCGAGCCCAGCGTGGCCCGGGCCCGCAAGGTGTACGACTGGAGCTGGCGGGCCATCGACCACTGGTTCGCGATGCTCCCCCGGCACCGGGAGGAGCTGGCCGCGCGCTGGCTCGACCCCTTCGCCGAGTGCGCCGACCGGGACGAGCGCGGTGCCGCCCGCTACCTCCCGCTGCTCGCGGAGGCCGGCGGTCCGGCCGGGCTCGCGCTGCACCTGGCGCTGGCGTACGGCCTGGGCGCCCGGCACGCCGAGGACCGGACGGCGGCGGTGGACGCCCTGCTGGTGCTCGCCGCGCGTGGCGACCTGGACGGCACGCTGCTGGGCCGCGAGCTGGGTGCCCTGGTGGCCTGCGGCACGGTGCTGGCCGGCCGGCTGGGGGCGGCGCTCGCGCTGGCGGCGGAGACCGGGGCCCGGGCGACGGTCTGGTCGGTGCTCGGGGCGGCGCTGCCGGGCCTGCTGGGGGAGGCCGACCCGTCGACGCGCGGGCTGGGCGACCTGATCGCGCTGGCCGCCGACTGCGCCCGGCGCACCGGGGCCCGCGGGCCGGTCGCCGAGGTGACGGCGGCGGCCGAGCGCGGGGGGTCGGGCCGGGTGGTCAAGGAGGCCCGGGCGCTGCGGGACGTGCTCGCGGGCTGAGGGGGTGGATTCCGGCCGGCGGCGGACGGGTGTCGGTCGGCGGCGGACAGATGCCGGGTGATGGTGGACAGATGTCGACTGACAACTTTCAGCGAACAGATTTTGAAATTTGTTCGCTGAAAGTTGTCGTCTGTTCGCGCGCCTCGGCCGCCCCCGTGGCCGCCTCGTCCTGCGGCCGCTCGCCGGCCAGGGGCGGGATGGCGCGCGGGGCGGCGACGGCCCGCCACCACAGGCGCAGGGCGGGCGGGGCGGCGGGCTCGAAGGGCTTGCCGGGACGGGGCACCGCGAGCCGGGCGCCGAGCGTCTGGGCCGCGGTGACCACCCGCTCGGCCGGCTCGTCCCAGGGGTGCAGCGCGAGGTTGAAGGTGCACCAGTGGATCGGCAGCAGCAGTTCGCCGCCCACGTCCAGGTGCGCCCGCACGCCCTCCTCGGGGGTCATGTGCACCTCGGGCCAGAACTCGCTGTACGCGCCGACCTGCATCATCGTCGCGTCGAACGGGCCGAGCCGGCGGCCGATCTCGGCGAAGCCGGGGAAGTAGCCGGTGTCCCCGCTGTGGAAGATCCGCCGCCCGCCACCGGCGACCACCCAGGACGCCCACAGGAACAGCGTGCTGGTGCGCGGTCCCCGGCTGCAGTAGTGCCGGGCCGGCGTGGCGGTCAGCGTCAGCCCGGCGACCTCGGCCGACTCCCACCAGTCCAGTTCGACGATCCGCGCGGCCGGTACGCCCCAGTGCTCCAGGTGGGCCCCGACCCCGAGCGGGACGGCGAACACCGCGCCCGTCCCGATCAGCGCCCGGACGGTGCCCATGTCGAGGTGGTCGTAGTGGTCGTGGGAGACCACCACCACGTCCACCGGCCCGAGTTCGGACAGCGGCAGCGGAACCGGGTGCAGCCGCTTGGGGCCGGTCCAGGAGAAGGGGGAGCAGCGCTCGCCCCAGACCGGGTCGAGCAGGACCCGCCGTCCGCCGATCTCGGCCAGGACCGTGGCGTGCCCCAGCCAGGTCAGCCGCAGCCCGGACTCCGGCGGCGCGGCGAGGTCGCCCGGGAGCAGCCGGTGCACCGGCACGGCGGCGGTCGGCGCGCGGCGGGTCTTGTCCCCGGCCAGCTGGGCGCGGGTGATCTCCAGCGGGCTGCGCTCGTACACCAGGCGGCGGGTGGGCACCGGGTTGCGGAAGGCGCCGTCGGCGAACTGCGGGGAGCGGCGGATGCGGGCCAGCCGCTCGCCCCGGGGCTCGGCGCCGAAGGCGTCGGTCCGGATCCGGTGCCAGGCGGCCCGGGGCAGTCCGGCCAGCCCGGGTACGGCGCGCTCGGCGGTGGGATCGGCGGAGGGCGGGGCGAACAGCGCGGACAGACCGGCGAGGCGGGAGAACCACGGGGCGGGGCGGGGCACGGCTCCTCCAGGGACGGTCACGGCTACCGGGCGTGCCCGGGGCGCGCAGCGCAGTGGCGAAATGGGGCTGCTGCGATACGACAACCATCTCGTCGGAGATTACTCGCCATGGGCCGTCCGGACCTGGTGGAGAGCCCGGCGCGGTCCAATCGGCGTACCCGGGAAGGCGACGCCGGCCGGTGCCCGGGCGCCGCCCCGCTCTGTCCCCCCGGGGGGACTTCCCCGGCCCCGGCCCCGGCCCCGGCCCCGGCCCCGGCCCCGGCCCCGGCCCCGGCCCCGGCTCGGGCCCTGGACCCGGCCCGGTCAGGCGTAGAAGCGGGTGATCGTCTCCGCGACGCAGTGCGGCTTGGCGCTCCGCTCGCTGGTCACGGTGAACCGCACCACCGCCTGGATCCCGCCCGGCACCTCGGTGGCCGAGAGCAGCTCGGCGGTGGCCCGGATCGCCGTGCCCACCGGCACCGGCGCCGGGAACCGCACCTTGTCGGAGCCGTAGTTCAGCGCCATCCGCACGCCCTCGACGGCGTAGCACTCCTTCGCCAGCACCGGGATCATCGACTGGGTCAGGTAGCCGTGCGCGATGGTCGAGCCGAACTGGCTCTCCTTGGCCCGCTCCGGGTCCACGTGGATCCACTGGTGGTCACCGGTCGCCTCGGCGAACAGGTCGATCCGCCGCTGCTCGATGGTGTGCCACTGACTGGTGCCCAGCTCGGTGCCGACGGCGGCGGTCAGCTCGGCGAGGGAGGCGAAGGTCGTCACGGTGCGCTCCTGGTGGGGACGGGCCCGGGGAGGGGTCAGGACGCCGGAAGCGTATGCCTACCCACCGGTATCTGTCAGGAGCCGAACGGAAAACCGGTGTTCACGGGCCCGGCGCTCACCGGCCCGGTGCTCGGCTGCCGGCGCGTCCGGCGGCCCGGGACGCCCGGCCCGGTCGGGAACAGCCGGCGGCCGCTGACCAGCTCCGGGACCAGCGCGACGAACAGCGGCTCCGGATCGCCCACCCACGGCCGCAGACCGGACCGCAGCACCCGTCTGACCTGCTCAGGATCGCTCACCACGTCGGCCCGCCCGTGCACCAGGACGCTCCACCCGGTGCGGGTGACCGGGTCCAGCAGATCCGCCTGGAAGGCCACCACCGTGCCGTCAAGCCCGCGCGCGGTGGCACTTCCCCGGCGTACGGCGAGCACCAGCCGCCCGTCCAGGACCTCGAAGGAGACCGGCAGGACGGCCGGCAGCGCGTGCTCGGTGTACACCACGCGCCCGACGGGCACGGTGCTGAGCAGCCGCAGGCACTCGGCCTCGCTCAGGGTCTCCACACGGTCCTCACGCTCCATGCGTCCGATCGTCCTCGGTCGGTGCGCGCACCGATAGGGCCCATGGTCCCTGAGCGGACGGGCCGGGAGCCCCGTCGGCGACCGTTCGGGGCGGTAGCCTGCCCGGCGGGTGGAGAAATGGTGCAGGAGGGGGACGGCCGGATGGCGGGCGGGGTCGATCTGGTGGTGATCGGGGCGGACGGCGGGCCCGACCGGGCCTTCGGGGGTGCGGCGCTCGCGGCGGACGGCGCCCGGCTGCTCGCCGACGTGCTGCCCGGGATGTGCTTCGACACCGGCGCGGCCGGCTGCCGGGTCACCACGGTGGCGCCGGACGCGGACGCCAACGCGATGCTCACCGCCGTCCGGGACGCCGCCCAGCACCCCGGCCGCTGGCTGCTGGTCTGCCTGGTCGGCCAGCTGGTGGTCGATCCGCGCGGGCGCCGGCTGGCCCTGGTCACCGCCGGCAGCACCGCCGACAACGCCTACCGCCGGGGCCTGGCCTGGGACTGGGTGGTCAGTGCGATGGTGCACGGGGACCAGGAGGAGGCGCTGCTGCTGGTCGACGCGGTGGTCGACCGCGACGCCTGGGCGGCGCTGGAGCGCGGCGAGGACGGCGCGGGCGAACTGCTGAGCTACTCAAGGGTTCCGCTGTGGGGCCGGATCGGTCGCCACTCCCCGGGCAGCCGCTACGCCCCGGGCAGACGCGGCCGGGACGCCGTCCTGCCGGGCGGGGAGGGCTCGTTCAGCCGGGCCCTGACCACCGTCCTGCGCCAGGGCGTCCCGGGTGCCCCCGCGGCCGTCGCCCCGCTCGATCTCCAGCCGGCCGTGGCCGCGCTGACGGACGGTGGGGAAGCGTCCGGTAGTTCGGGTGCGCCTGGCGCGCGCCTGCTCGTTCCGCCGCACGCCGGGCGGCTCCTGATGCGCAATCGGGCCGCGGTTCGGGGCGCATTGGCCGGATTGTCGCTTTCCGAGGAACTGTTGGCCGTTCTGTGGCGGGAAAGCGCCCCGACAGAACCTCCTTCCGCGTAAGGTCAGGGGGCCTGAGGTGTTGCCGTGATGGGGTGGGTTGGCGAAGAATCGATCCCCAGCGGAAACACCGGCGGGACGGCGGAATTCTCCTGGCGGCCGTGGATCACGGATCAGGTCGGTCGCAACGAGGTGGGGCCATGCGGCAGCGCGGAAATGTGTTGCGCCCTGGGGCGGTTGGAGTCGGTGGGGCGGTTCTGGTGTTGCTGCTCGGTGCTTGTGCGAGCAGTGGTGCGGGCGGTTCCGTCGATCGCATCGGGTCGGCCGCGCCCACTGTCGCGGGAGTGGACCCGCTAACTCCTTCGGGTGGTTCGGTAAACGGCTCGATCGCGCCGACCAGCGGTCCGGAAGGGGCCATGGGACGGCTGGCCCTGAAGGCCTATCAGGACTGGTGGCAGGTCCAGGCCCAGGTCTTCGGACGTTCGGATTCGGACGGTTACGCACTTGAGCAGTACTCTTCCGGGCGCGCCCTGTCCGACAGCCTGGTCGGCCTCCGGCAACTGCGCGACGCCAAAGTGGTGATGACCGGGACGCCGCGCAATTCCGCGGTGGTCAAGGCCATTGATCTGAAAGCCGATCCGCAGACCGCCGTGATCGAGGACTGCGTCGACCTGTCCGGCTGGCACCGCGTCGACGCCGTCACCGGGGCCGCCAAGGATCCCGGAGCACGTCTGAACCGGTACGTCGGAACCGCTTCCCTGCGCTGGTTCCAGGCACATTGGTTGATCTACGACTTCAAACGGGAGGTGGACCGGACATGCTGAACGCGCGGAAACCGGCCCGGCGAATCGCGATCGCCGCGTCGATGTCGGCCGGGTTGCTGCTGACCTCGGCGGTCAACGCGACCGCGGACGAACCGCCGAGCGGCGGCGCCGAGCAGTGCTACCCGAACGTCATCTGCATAGACGTCAATTCCGGCGGATCGACCACGTCGCCCGGCGGACCGAAGCCCGGGGGTGGCGGCGGTTCGGACACCGGCCCGCAGCTGTGCAGCTACCACGAGGTCGCGTGGGCCTGCCACGACCCCCAGCTGGGCTGGTTCAACAGCGACAAGGGGTGCTACTTCCGCGCCCTGGACAACCCGCCGCCCGCGGGCGATCCGGCCTGGGACGGCCACGACCCGAAGGACGGCTCGCTCTACACCAAGGTCTGTCCGCAGACCGACGGCGGGCAGGGCGGCGCCGAGATCGTCTTCGAGGCCACCGCGCCGGGCGGGCAGAACGTCAACGCGGAGGCCATGGCCATCCAGCGGGCCTACGACCAGGTCCGCTTCCGGCCGCCGGTGGGCCGCGCCGCTCCGCAGACCACGGCGGTGGTCAACGCCCCGGTCTGGCTCTGGGCGGACGACGCCGCGCTGCCCGCACCGGGCAGCGCGGCGGTCGGGGGCATCTCGGTCACCGTCACGCCCCGGCTGCTGAAGGCGGACTGGAGCTTCGGTGCGCACCTCCAGACCTCCTGCACCACGACCGGAACGCCGTACGACCCCAAGTACGGCGACGCGAAGTCCCCGGACTGCGGCTACGAGTTCAGGACCAGCTCGGCCGGTGAGAAGAACAGCGTCTTCAGCGCCACGGTGACGATGCACTGGGAGGCCGCCGTGGTGGTCACCGGAGGGCCGAACCCGCGGAAGTTCACGATCCCGGGCATCAACCAGAGCAGCAAGCCCTTCGAGCTCAGGGTCGCCGAGATGCAGGTGCTCAACTGAGCGCGGTCCGGTGACCGAGCTCCGGTGATCACCCACAGGTGATCGCCCGCAAGTGATCGCCGGCAAGTGACCGCACACAAGTGACCGTGCCGGTACGGCGATTCGCACACCGACCAGCCGTACGAGCCAGAGACGAACGAGGGAAGGGCGGAACCCGGTGGAGAACCGTACGTTCGCGACGCCGGGATCCGGCACCTCCGCGGGCGCGGCGGCGTCCGTGGCGCTCCCGGAGCAGCCGGAGCAGGCAGGTTCGGGCAAGGGCCGGGGCCGGGCGGCGCCGCACGCGCCCGGGCGGACCATGGGGGCGCGCCGGCGGCGCCCGGCGGTGCTGGCGATGGCGGTCGCGCTGATCGCGGCCGGCGGGCTGGGCGGGGCCGTGCTCTACAACAGCACCGGCCAGCGGGTCGCGGTGCTGGCGCTGGCCCGGGACGTGCCGTGGGGGCAGGTGATCACCGAGGACGACCTGGTGGTCGCCCGGATCGCGGGGGACCCGGCGCTGCGCCCGGTGTCGGCCCAGGACCGCGCGAAGGCAGTCGGCATGCGGGCCGCGACCGACCTCAAGCGCGGTGCGATGCTCACCGGTTCCGACCTCGCGCAGGGCCTGTCGGTGCAGCCCGGGCAGATCGTGGTCGGGGTGTCGGCCAAGCGCACCCAGCTGCCCGCCAGCCGGCTCCAGCCCGGTGTGCAGTTGGTTGTCGTCTTCACTCCCGACAACGGCCGGGCCGACTCGCTGCCGGCCACGGTGATCACCGTCGGCCGGGTGGACACCGACGGCAGCCAGGTGATCGACGTGGCGGTCGGTACCGCGGACGGGCCCCGGCTGGCGCAGTGGGTGGCGAGCGGGCGGATCCAGGTGCTGCTCGCGCCGCGGGGTGCGGCGGGCGCCCCCGGCGGCGGCACCGCGCCGGTCCCGGCACCGAGCGGTGCGCCCTCGGCCGCCGCCACCGCACCCGGGGGCGCGGCGCCCGGGGCCACCACGCCGGGCCCCGGCGCCGCCTCCGGGGCCCCGGCCGCGACGGGCGGCGCCTGATGGCCGTGATCGCGGTGGTCGGCGGCCCGGGCGCACCGGGAGCGACCACCACCGCCCTGGCACTGCTGCTGTCGTGGCCGCTGTCGCCCGGCCGGCGGATCCTGCTGGTCGAGGCCGACCCGGACGGCGGCGCGGTGCTCGCCGGCGCCCTGGAGGGCCGGGTCGAGGCGGTGTACGGGCTGCGCAACCTGGCCGTCGCCGACCGGCGCGGACTGCTCACGCAGACCATCTGGGAGCAGCTGATCGACCTCTCGCCCGAGGGCAACGCCGAACGGCTGCTGCTGCCCGGGCTGACCGACCCCACCCAGGCGCCCGGCCTCGCCTACACCTGGGAACCGCTCGCCGAACTGCTGCACGGCGTGGAACGGCAGGGCTACGACGTCATCGTGGACCTCGGCCGCTCCGGGGCCACCGGCCACAGCGCGGTGCTCGCCCGCCGAGCCGACGCGGTGGTGGCGACGGTGCGCACCACGCTGCGCGGGCTGAGCTCGGTCCGGCCCCGGCTCGCCGCCCTGACCGAGGACCTGGCCACCGCCGGTACCGGGGCGGACGCGCTCGGGCTGCTGCTGGTCGCCGAGGGGCCGTACACGAGGGCGGAGGTGACCCGCGAGCTCGGGCTTCCGGTGCTCGGGGTGCTGCCGCACGCCACCCGGACGGCGAAGGTGCTCTCCGACGGCGGGGACACCGGCGACCGGCGGTTCATCCGCTCGGAGCTGATGCGCACGGCGCGGTCGGCGGCGGACGAGGTGCAGCTGCTGATCCGCCGTCGGCGCCAGCGGCTCGCGCCGGGCGCGGCGCAGGACGCGGCGCCGGCCCGGCTGACGGCGGGCGGCCCGGCGGCGGCCCCGGTCGCGGCGGCGGTGCCGATGCCGCCGGTCCCGGCGGCTCCGGTGCCGGCCCCGCCGATACCGACCCCGCCCGTGCCGATGGCGCCGCAGCCGTCGATGCCCGCGCCCGTTCCCGGGGCCGGGCCCGTGCCGTCGTCCGGGACGGGGCCGGTTCCTCCGCCCGCGTCCGCGCCGGGCCCGTACGGGCAGTCGGCGTACGGGCAGCCGGCGTACGGGACGGGCGGCCAGTCCGACCACGGGCAGCCGGGGTACGCCCAGCCGGGGTACGCCCAGCCGGGATACGCCCAGCCGGGATACGGGACGGGCGGCCACGGCCCGTCGCCGTACCCGCCGGGAGGGTACGGCACCGCGGCCCACGGCCGGTCCGTGCACGGCCGGTCCGGCTACGGGACGGCGGAGGGCGAGCAGCCCTCGTACGCCCCGCCGCAGCCCGTCCCGCCGGTGATCACCACCGGCCCGGTGGCGCCGCTGGCCGGGCTGGCCCCGCAGCCGGCCGCGCCGGCACCGTTCCCGGCGCACGTCCAGTCCGCCCCTTACGGCGACCCGGAAGACCAGTACCCGCTCCAGCAGCCTGCGGTGACGAACCGTCAGGACGACACGGGCGGGCCGTACCCGAACAACCCCGGGGAGGTGCTCCGTGCGCGGTAGCCCCCTGCACCAGCGTCCCGCCTCCGATCCGGCCGCGCTGCCCTGGGCCGCGCCGCCGCCCGGACCGGTCGTCCCGCCGCACGGGTACCGGCCGGGGCCGGTCGCGCCCCAGCCCGCCCCGGCGCAGCCCGTCGTGCCCCAGCCCGTTCCGCCCGGCGCGGCCGGGCCCGCCGCCGTGCCCTCCCAGCTGCCCTCGCTGGACCTGCGCGGCTCCGCCACCCGGCCCGCCGTCGACCCGCAGGTCGCCCGGGAGCTCAAGCGCCAGGTCGCGGCCGAACTGCACCAGCAGATCACCCGGTTGACCGCCGCCTCCGGTTCCGATCCGGACCGCGCCACCCGCCGCCAGCGCGGCCGGGCGCTGATCGAGGAGGCCGTCGCCCGGTGGTCCGACGCCTATGCGCAGACCCACGGCATCCCGCCCACCCGCGAGCAGGACCGCGCCCTCGCCGAGGCCGTCTTCGACCTGCTGTTCCGGGCCGGCCGGCTCCAGCCGTACCTGGACGACCCGGAGATCGAGAACATCCTGATCAACGGCTGCGACGACGTCTGGATCTCCAAGGTGCACCAACCCCTGCGCCAGGTACCGCCGGTGGCCGAGAACGACGCCGAACTCATCGAACTGCTCCAGGACCTGGCCCGCCAGCACGGCGGCGGCGAGCGCAGCCTCTCCACCGCCAGCCCGACCCTCGCGCTGCGCCTGGAGGGCGGCATGCGCCTCCAGGCGCTCACCGAGGTGACGCCCCGCCCGTACATCGCGATCCGGCGCCACCGGGTGGCCTCGGCGACGCTGCCCGAGATGGTCGAACTCGGCACCCTGGACGCCACCCTGGCCGCCTTCCTGGCCTCCGCGATCCGGGCCCGGAAGAACGTGATGATCACCGGTACCCAGGGCGTCGGCAAGACCAGCCTGCTGCGCGCGATGGCCGCCGAGATCCCGCCGGACGAGCGGATCGGCACCCTGGAGTCGGAGTTCGAACTCTGGCTGCACACCCTCGGCCACCTGCGCCAGGTCGTCCCGATGGAGGCCCGCGAGGGCAACGGCGAGCGCGTCGAGGGGCGCCTGGCCGGGGAGTTGACCATCGGCGACCTCATTCCGGCCGCGCTGCGCATGACGCTCTCCCGGATCATCGTCGGGGAGGTCCGCTCCGGCGAGGTCGTCCCGATGCTGCGGGTGATGACCAACGGCGAGGGCGGTTCGATGTGCACCCTGCACGCCCGCGGCCCGCACATGGTCGTCGACCGCATCGCCGAACTCTGCCTGGAGTACGGCTCGCACATGACCGACTCGCTCGCCTACCGGCTCACCGCCAACGCCCTGGACCTCATCGTGCACGTCACCATGGTCGACGAGACCGCCGTCGGCGGCCGCCGGCACCGCTTCGTCTCCCACGTCCTGGAGGTCACCGGCCTCGGGGAGAGCGGCCGGCCCGCACTGAACACCGTCTTCGGCCCCCGGCCGGACCTCGGCGAGCCGCGGGCCGTCCCGCACACCCCGCCGCAGTGCCTGGACGACCTGCGCCGGGCCGGCTTCGACGCCTCGCTGCTCGGCTCCCGGTACGGGAGCTGGGCCACCCCGCTCCAGCTGCGGATCGGCGGTGGCGCGCGGTGATGCTGCTCTTCGCCCTCTGCGGGCTGGCGGTCGCGGGCGGCCTGGTCGCCCTGGTGGCCTGGGCCCGCGGCAGCGAGCCCGGCGCCGAGGACGGGGCCGAGCGGGAGCCCAACCCGCTGGCCGGCCGGATCCACGTGTTCTGGTACGGCGCCCCCGGGACGGCCGCGCACCGGATGGTGCGGCTGCGCCGCGTCCAGTTGCCGCTCGCGCTCGCCGGCGCGCCGCTGGCCTGGCTGTTCACCGGCATCCCGCTGACCGCGCTGCTGGTGCCGCTGGCCGTCTTCGGCCTGCCCTGGCTGTTCGACACCACCCGCCCGGACACCCACCGGATCGAGCGGCTGGAGGCGCTCTCCGAGTGGACCCAGCGGATCGCCGACGTGCTGCTGCTCGGCGTCGGCCTCAACCAGGCCATCGTCACCAGCCGCCGCACCGCCCCGGCCGCCCTGGAGGACGAGATCGGCGAGCTGGCCGCCCGGCTGCAGGCCCGCTGGCGGCCCGAGGAGGCGCTGCGCGCCTTCGCCGACAGCCTCGCCGACGCCACCGCCGACAAGGTGCTCGCCGCGCTCGTGCTGCGGGCCGGGGACAGCGGCCCCGGCCTGGCCCGCACGCTCTCCGACATGGCCGACTCGGTGCGCGAGGAGGTCCGCCAGCGCCGCGCCATCGAGGCGGACCGGGCCAAGCACCGGACCACCATCCGCTGGCTGGTCGGCATCATCGTGCTGGTCGTCACCGTCGGCTCCTTCAACACCGAGTACACCCGGCCGTACGGGAGCTTCCTCGGTCAGGTGGTGCTCGCCGTGGTCGCCGCCCTGTTCGTGGCGATCATCGCCTGGATGCGGGCGCTGGCC
Source organism: Kitasatospora sp. NPDC058048 (assembly GCF_042885555.1). Lineage (NCBI taxonomy): Bacteria > Bacillati > Actinomycetota > Actinomycetes > Kitasatosporales > Streptomycetaceae > Kitasatospora > Kitasatospora sp. NPDC058048. Next base: position 250,823 of record NZ_JBHVRT010000002.1, read on the forward strand.
TCCCACCCGCCGGTGCCCCGGCTGCTGACGCCGGACCGGCGCAGCAGGAGCGGGCGCCGGTCCGCCGCACCGGCGGTCGCGCCGGAGCCGGCCGAGCAGCTCGGGGAGGTCCGGTGATCTCGCCCTGGTCCGTGCTGGCCGGCGCCTTCGCGGCCGGCGGCCTCGCCCTGCTGGTCGCCGAACTGCGGCCGGCGCCGCCGGACCTGCGCCAGGCGCTGGACCGGCTGCACGCCACCCCCGCCGACCGCGAGCAGGACCCGGACGAGCGGCCCCGCTGGTACGACCGGATCGGCGAGCGATCCGTCCACCTGCGCGGGGTCTCCGTACCGCGCCGTGAACTCGCCCTGATCGGCCGCACCCCGGCCCGGTTCATGGTGCACAAGCTGCTGTTCGCCGCGCTCGGCCTGCTGCTGCCCGCCTACCTGGGGGCGATGGCCGTGCTGATGGACACCGGCCTGCCGTTCGCGCTGCCGCTGGTCGCCGGGCCGCTGCTGGCCGGGCTGCTCTGGTTCGTCCCGGACGCCGTGGTGCGTGGCGAGGCCAAGGAGGCGCGCACCGAGTACCTGCACGGCATCGCCGCCTACCTGGAACTCGTCGCGATGGAGCGGGCCGCCGACTGCGGCCCCGCCGAGGCGCTGCGCCGGGCCGCCGCGGTCGGGCAGGGCACGGTGTTCCGGCGGATCCGCGACGCCCTGGAGCGCGCGGCCACCGACCGGCTCCCGCCGTGGGCCGGACTCGACGCGCTGGCCGAGGAACTGGGACTCAGCCCGCTCCAGGACGTGGCCGACATCATGCGGCTGTCCGGCACCGACGGCGCCGCCGTCTACGACACCCTGCGGGCCCGCGCCAAGGGCCTGCGCGGGGAACTGCTCGCCGAGGACCTCGCCCGGGCGAACGCCGACAGCGAACGGATGGTCGCGCCCGGGGCCGCGCTGACCCTGCTGATGACCGTCCTGATCGTCTTCCCCGCCCTGCACCAGATGCTCAACTGACCCTGCTCCAGGGCCGCGTACCGTCCCCGACCAGACCTCGCCAGCCCCACCCGCCAGTTCAGAGCAGCCGGCACCACCACACCACACCGCCACATCCCCGGGAGAACCCGATGACCGCACGACTCGCCCACCTGGCAGACCGGGTGCTGCGACCCGCCCTGCTACCGGTCCAGTTCGCACTGATGCTGTTCACCCTGCGGCTCGGCCGGCTGCGGGCCGCCCGGGCGCGCGGCGACCGCGGTGCGATCAGCATCGAACTCGCCCTCGCCATCATCGCGTTGGTCTTCGTCGCCGGTGCCGTGGCGACGGCGCTCTACCTGCTGAAGGACAAGGTCGTCAAGAAGGTCGAGCAGGACCCGAACATGCCGGGCGGCGCGGGCGCGGGCGGCGCCACCCAGTGATGCGTCCTGCTCTCCGCCGCAGGGGCGACCGGGGGTCGATGAGCGTGAGCCTCGCCATCGTCTTCCCGGTCGTCCTGCTGCTCCTGCTGCTCGTCGTCCAGGCCGCGCTGCTCTGGTACGACCGGCAGGTCGCGCTCACCGCGGCCCGCGAGGGTGTGGACGCCGGACGGGTGCAGAGCAGCGCGACGGACGGCGAGAAGAACGAGGCGGCCCAGCGGCAGGCCCGCGACTTCCTCGACCGGCAGGGCGTGCGCGGGTACGTGGTGCGGACCGACGGCAGCACGGCCCAGACCGTCCGGGTCACCGTGGAGCTGACCCCGCCGCTGCTGATACCCGGGCTCAGGGCGCCCACCGTCACCCAGTTCGCCGAGGCGCCGCGCGAGCGATTCGTGGCGCCGGTGGTGAAGCCGTGAGGAGTGGACTGCGGGCACCTGGCGGGTGGCGGCGGCCGTCGCGGCCGCCGCGGCGGCGGTTCTGGTCGCGGCCGCGCAGGCGGGACCGCGGCGGGATCGCGATCGAGGCGGCGATCGTCGTGCCGGGGGTCGTCGGACTGGTCCTGGTGGCCATCGCCGCCGGTCGGGTGCAGACCACGGCCGGCACCGTGGAGGCCGCCGCCCGGGCCGGGGCCCGGACCGCCTCCCTGCAGCGCAGCGTGGACGGGATGGACCAGCCGGCCAGGGAGTCCGCCCTCGCGACCCTGCGCCAGCAGGGCGTGTCCTGCCGCAACGGGGACGTGCGGGTCGGCAAGGGGGAGTTGAACCTGCCGGGCGGACCGGCCACGACCGTCACCGTCACGGTGATCTGCGACGTGGAACTGGCCGACCTGCTCGGCGGACCGCCCGGGGTACCCGTGACGAAGCACCTCGTCGGCGAGTTCACCTCGGTGGTGGACCGTTACCGGGGCACATGACGGCGCGCGGCGCCGCCTCCGGGAAGACGGGGGATTGGAGACGGCCCGTGCGGGGGAGACGCAAGCGGAGAGCGCCCGGGGGATGACACAGCGGTACCGAGTGGCGCCCGGTGGGGGCCGGTGGGGAGAGCAGCGTGCGAAGTGGGGGGAGGGGACGGGAGTGGTGAGCCGTCTGCGGCGACGGCTGTCGGCGCGCCGGTCCGACCGGGGCGCGGTGGCCCTCTTCGTGGCGATCTGCGCGGCCTACGTCGTGCTCGTCATCGCCCTGGTGATCGACGCCGGCGGCCGGCTGCGGGTCGCCGAGCGGACCGACGCCTACGCCCTGGAGGCCGCGCGGGTCGGCGGCCAGCAGCTCGACCGGGCGGCCGTCCTGCAGGGCAAGGGCTTCAAGGTGCAGGAGAATTACGTCCGGGACGCCGCCGACGCCTATCTGCGCCTGTACGGCCTGCACGCGGGCGACATCGAGTTCTCCGGTGACGGCAAGGTCGTCACCGTCACCGTGCAGGCCGACTACCACCCGGTCCTGCTGGGCGCCCTCGGGCAACGGAAGGTAACGGGCAAGGGCAGTGCGACCCTCGTCCACGGAGTCGAGAAAGCGGAGACCGACTGATGGCCGCGCCACGTGCCAAGGACCAGGCCCGTACCGCCCAGGCCCGCAACGGCCGGGCCGGGACGTCCCATCGCGCCGGCGGCGCCCGAAGGCCCGCCGCCCCGGCGCCCCGACCACCCCGCGGGCGCGGCCGTGCCGTGATCACCGCGCTCGGCGCGCTGGTCACCCTGCTCGCCCTGCTGCTGGGCGTTCCCGCACTGCTGCTGTACGGCACCCAGGCGGTCGCCGGGATGGGAGAGGTCGCCTCGGGCGGGGTGGGCGAGGCGCTCACCAGCCCGGACGACGGAAGCCTGTTCCTGTGGGCGCTGGTGGTGGTCGGCTGGCTCGGCTGGGCGTGCTTCGCGCTCTCCGTCCTGCTGGAGATCCCCGCCCAGCTGCGCGGCCGGATCGCCCGCCGCATCCCGGCCTTCGGCTGGAGCCAGCGGATCGCGGCCGGACTGGTCGGCTCGGTGCTCGCCCTGCTGCCGGTGGCCGGCTCGGCCTTCGCGGCCGTCCCCGACGCCGCCCACGGCCCGGTCGTCCAGGCGCAGTTGACGCCGGGCGTGCAGCGCGCCGCACTGCCCGCCGCGCAGGCCGCACCGGCCCCGACCCCGGCCGCCGAACAGCAGAGCACCTACACGGTGCGCGACGCCCGGCCGGCCGACAGCCTGTGGTCCATCGCCGAGCGCCAACTGGGCTCGGGCGAGCGGTGGATGGAGATCGCCAAGCTCAACGAGGGCCGGGTGATGGGCGATTCGGGCGTCCGCTTCGACGCCGAACGGCCGATCCAGCCCGGCTGGGAACTGCTGATGCCGGCGGACGCCAAGCCGGACGAGGCGAGGACACCGGCTCCGGCCCCCGCGCCGGCTCCCGTCGACCAGGCCCCGGCGCAGGGTGCCCCGCAGAACGTTCCGCAGTCCGGGACGGAGACCGGGGGGCCCGGTGGCGCCGGTGGCGCGGGCGGATCCGGCGGGCAGCGGACCGTCACCGTCCAGGCCGGGGACAGCCTGTCGGCCATCGCCCAGCGGGAGCTGGGGGACGGGGAGCAGTGGCCGAAGCTGTTCGAGGCGAACAAGGGGGCGCAGGCCCCGGACGGGGCGCAGCTGACGGACCCGGACGTGGTCGTGCCGGGAATGGTGCTCACGGTGCCGGGGGCGGGCGGAGCCGCACCGGTGCCGGCGCCCGCACCGGCTCCTGCCGACCAGGCCCCGGCACCCGCTCCGGCACAGGGCGCTCCCTCGCAGGGTGCTCCGGCGCAGGGCACGCCGCAGTCGGCCCCCGCGCCCGCGCCCACGCACGCACCGGCCCACGCGCCCGCCCCCGCCGCGCACGCCGACCCGGCCCCCAGCGACGACTACACCGTCGCGCTCTCGGCCTCCACCGTCGGCGTCCTGCTCGCCGCCATCATGGTCGGCGCTGTCGCCCACAAGCGCGGCGGCCAGCAGCGCGCCCGCCGCCCCCGGCACCGCATCGCGATGCCCGACGCCGAGGCCGCCGCCTTCGAGAACGAGCTGATGGCCCGGCAGGACCAGGCCGGACTGGAACTGCTGGACCGCGCCCTGCGCACCATGGCCCGCAACACCGTGCGCGGCGGCAAGCGGCTGCCCGCCATCGTCGCCGCCCGGATCACCCAGGGCCAGACCATCGAGCTGCACCTGTCCGGCCCGGCCACCCCGATCGCGCCGTTCCGCGCCGCGCACGCCGCCAACGTGTGGTGGTGCAGCGCCGACTCGGGCGACCTGCTCAGCCCCGGCCAGGCCCGGCGGACCGCCGCGCCGTACCCCGCGCTGGTCACCCTCGGCACCTCGCCGGACGGCTCGGTGGTCCTCGCCGACCTGGAGGCCGTCCGGCTGCTCCACCTGTCCGGCCACCCGGACGACGCCCGGGACGTGCTGCGCACCCTCGCCGTCGAACTGGCCCACAGCCCGCTGGCCGACCGGCTCCACCTGCACCTGGTGGACCTCGCCGAGGAGCTGCCGATCAGCGGACCGGCCGCCGAACGGGTGCACCGCCACCCCACCCTGGAGGCCGCGCTCGCCGCCCTCGGCCCGCGCACCGCCAAGGCCCGGGCCACCCTGGTCGCCGCCGAGGCCACCAGCCCGCGCGAGGCCCGCAGCCGGGGCCAGGCCGACGAGTCCTGGACGCCCGAGATCGTGCTCTGCGCCCACCAGCCCGGCGGGGACGTCCCGGCCGAGCTCGGACGCCTGCTCGACGCCCGCCCGCGCACCTGCGTCGCTGTCATCACCCGCGCCCCCGAGCGCGGCACCGGCCCGGTCGCCCGCTGGACCCTGCCGACCTCCGGGCAGGCCGCGATCCCGGGCCTGCACCTCACGGTCGAGCTCCAGCGGCTCAGCGGCCACCAGTACGACCAGGTCGCCGAGCTGCTCCGGGCCGCCGACGACACCACCCAGCACCCGGCCCCGGCCTGGACCCTGGACGGGCCGGAGGAGGACCCCGACACCGCCGAACTGCCGGCCGCCGTACCGGTGCTGGCCGCCGTCGGGGCCTCGGCCGGCGGGGCTTCGGCCGGTGGGTTGCCGGCCGTCGGGGCCTCGGTCGGTGGGGCTTCGGCCGGCGGGGCGGAGGAGGGCGCGGACGCGGCCGCCGGTCCGCGGCTGCTCGCCCGGGTCATCGGCACCGGGGCCAGCCCGTTCGCGGGCACCGATCCGGTGACGCCCGCTCCGGGGCCCGCCGCCCTGCCGCCCGCGGCTTCGGCCGCGGTCCCGGCTCCGGCCCCAGCGCCGGTTCCGGCCGGTCCGGCGCGGTTCGTCGTCAACGGGCAGGGGAGGCAGGCGGCCACCGACGAGACCACCCGGGACCTGCGGCGCCCGGGCCTGCCGGAGGGCGAGGGGGCGGACGAGCCGGGGGACACCTCCTCGGAGTCCACGGCGACGGTCGTGCTCGCCGTCCAGCCGGTCGTCCCGAAGCCCGTCGTTCCGCAGTCCGTCGTTCCGCAGTCCGTGGTGTCGCCTCCCGTGGTGGCGGAGCCGGGGACGGCGGAGCCGACCGCGCCGAAGGGGGCCGAGGAGTCGGCGCCGTCGGCCGCGTCCGCCGCGGTGCCCGCCGTCGGCGCCGGGACCGGTCCGGCCGGGACCGCCGAGACGGTCGGGACCGCGGACCCCGCCGGTACGGGGGAGTTCGAGCCCGCCGTCGAACCGGGCCCCGCCGCCGTCGCCCCGGTCGCCCGGACCACCCCCGGGCGCAGCGACAGCGACGACCTGCTCGCCATCCTCCGCTCCCCGGAGGCGCACGCCGCCCGCAACGCCCCCAGGATCCGGCTGCTCGGCCCGGTGGACGTCGCGGGGGTCCTCGGCACCGCCGTCCCCGGCGCGCTGCCCCGGCTCACCGAGCTGGCCGTCTACCTGGCGCTGCGTCCGGGGTCGGACCGCCACGCGCTCGACCACGATCTGCACCCCGGCGCGGAGCACCTCGACCCGCACCCCACCGCGGGCGACGCCAAGAGCCCGGTGGTGGCCAAACTCGGCGACCTGGCCGCCTGGTTCGGCACCTCGCCGGAGGGCCGCGCCTTCCTGCCCACCGAGGGCACCGAGGGGTACTCCTTCGCCCCGGCGGTCACCTGCGACTGGGACGAGTTCCGCGGTCTCTACCGGCGCGGCATGCGCAGCACCAGCGCCACCGCCGACGCGGCCCTCGCCCACGCCCTGGCCCTGGTCCGCGGGGCGCCGTTCGCCGAGGCCCCGCCGGCCTCGTACGGCTGGGCCGAGGCCGAGCGGCAGGACATGATCGCGGCGATCGTCGACACGGCCCACGAACTGGCCGCCCGGCGTCTGCAGTACGGCGACCACCGCAGCGCCGAGGCCGCCGTCTTCCGCGGCCTCGCCGTCGCCCCGGACGTCGAACTGCTGCACCGGGACCTCTTCTACGCCTACGCCTCGGCCGGCGCCCGCGACCAACTCCTGCGCGCCGTCAACCGGTTGGACGCGCTCAGCCGCCGGACCGGCCGGGACCTGGACGCCGACACCGTCGCCCTGCTGCGGGACCTGCTCGCGGGTTCCTGAGGTGGATCGCCGACTGCCCGGCCACTCCCACGGGGGTGGCCGGGCAGTCGTGTTGACGGGCCGACGGCGGATGTGGCGGTCGTGTGGACATTCGGTACGGGTGCGGTCGGCGGATCAATCGGCGGGCCGATCGGTGGAGCGGCGGCCCGGCGGGCCGTGGCCGGTCAGACCGCCCGCAGCCAGGCGTCCAGGGCGGTGAAGTCCGCCTCGGTGAGCCCGCGTCGGGGATCCACCCGGTGGAGCAGGGCGCGGGCGGGGGAGTGGGCGGCGACCCAGCGGCGGTCGGGTTCGGTGATCTCGTCGTCCACCCAGGCGAACGGCCGCCCGTCCGCCCATGCGACCAGCGCACGGGTCTTCCAGTGCAGGCCGTCCGGCCCGTCCGGCCAGTTCGTGATGTCCGGCCGGTCCGTCGTCGCAGGGGCGTCCAAGGCGTCCGGGGCGCCCGGGGCGTCCATGCCACCCGTGTCGTCCACCGGCCAGTCCACGACGGGGAGTCGGGGCAGGCCGAGCCAGGGCGCGAGGCACTCGTTGGCGTCCTCCAGCCAGGTGGTGGCCCACACCGGCTCGCCCGGCAGACTCAGCAGCCGCGGCCCCAACTCCGGGTTCACGCGGGCGATCAGCGGATTCCCGCCCATCGCCGTGCCGGGCGGGGCGTACGGGCTGCGGTAGGTGGGGTAGCCGCCGGGGGGAGGGTCGCCGAAGGGGATCAGCGGGCCGTCCACGTCGAGGAAGAGCAAGGGGCGATCGGCATCGACCATGACGGCACCTTAGCGGGGCGGCGCGGGTGGTGCGGTGCGCCGATCGGCCACCCGGCCTGGAACGGGTGAGCCGGGATCTCGTAGGGTGGCGCGCACGGAGTGTGGTGGCAGGCACCACACAGGCGAGGGCATCAGCGCCGCGGGAGCGGCGGGGCGGGGCGGTGACCAGGAGATGGCGGAGACGACAGCGGTTTCCGGAGGTCCCGACCCGGCCGGCGGCTCGGGGCCCTGGGACGCCGTACCGCCGCCCCCGCGCCTCCCGGCCGAGGAGCATCCGCCCGGCCCCGCAGCGCTGTACGAGCCGCCGCCGCCCCCGGTCGCCCCTGCCCCCGTTCCGGCCGCCGCTTCCGTACCGGGTGTTCCTCCGGGGGCCGTACCTGCTTCCGGGGCGGGCGCACAGGGGGGCGTGCAGCCGGTCGGACAGGCGCCGATGCCGCCGCCCGCGCCCCCGGCCGCACCGCCCGTTCCGCCCACCGGGTGGACCCTCACCGGCCTGCCCACCGCCGGGTTCGCCTCCTCGGCGACCCCGCCGCCGTTCCCGGTCCAGAGCGCGACGCCGGCCACCGTCGGCGGTGCGGGCGGGCTCGGCGCCGGCGGCATCGGTGCGGGTGGCCTCGGTGCCGCCCCGCGCGGGCGGATCCTGGTGATCGAGGGCGGGTACGGCAACTCCGGTCGCCGCACCTGGGGCCGTGGCGGACCGGCCCAGGCCCCGGTGCTCTCGGCGATGCTCGCCGCCGTCTCGCCGCAGGTGCTGCTCGCGGCGGACGCGGTGGACGCCGTCCACCTCCCCGGCGCCGGTGACCCGCACACCGTCCTCGCCCACCTGCGCGCCGCCTCCCGTCACCCGGGACCGCTGCTGGTCCACCTGGGCGGCCACATCGTCGCCGACAAGCGCGGCGGGCAGCTCCAGCTGACCCTGCGCGACGCCAAGCAGGACGGCCTCCCCTGGCAGTCCGTCGCCGCCGAGCTGAGCCACCGTCCGGCGGAGTGGCAGACCCTCGTCATCGCCGACCTGAGTGCCGACCAGAACGCCTGGCCGTACCTCCAGGGCACCGTCTCCCCGCTCAGCGAGGGCATCCCGCTGTGGGCGGTGGTCAGCCCGGACCCGGAGCAGATCGGCACCTTCACCCGCGCGCTGATCGAGGCGCTGCACGGCGGACGGCCCGGTGCGGGCGAGGTGCTCGCGCCCGAGCAACTGCGGCAGCAGGTGTACTCGGTGCTGCGGCCGGACGTGATCGTCCTGGCCACCCACGCCCCCGACCGGCCGTTCTTCCGCAACACCGCCCGTCGCGGCGAGGGCCTGCCGGCCGACGTGCCGCCGGTGCCGGCCGCCGGAGTGGCGCTCTCCGACTTGCCGCCGCCCCCGGCACCGCCGCTGCCGCGTCCGACGGAACCGCGGGACGCCGTCCCGGGGTGGCCGTCGCCGGTACCGGCCGCGATGCCCGAGCCGTCGACCGCGGCCGTCGGCTCCCCGGCGACCGCGGGTGGTCCGGTCAGCCTGGTCAAGCCGGGCGTCCCGCCCACTCCGCCGCGGCCGGCCCGCCCGGTGAGCCTGCTGAAGGAGGGCGGAACGGCCGAGGCGCCGGGCGTGACCCTGCGCAAGCCCGCCCCGGCCGACGCCGTGCCCGAGGACGGCACGCCCCCGGCGGGCGTCACGCTCCTCAAGCCCCGGCCGGAGCCCGCGGACGTCGCGGTCGCCGAGCCCGAACTCCCGCAGGAGGAAGCCGTGGTGGCCTTCGAGGCCGCGGCGGAGGCGGTCGAGGGGACGGCTGCGGGGGCGACGGCGGAGACAACAGGGGAGACGGCCGGAGTGGCGGGCGGGGATCCGACCGGCGAGGCCGTCGCGGAGGAGTCCGAGGCTGCGGAGGGGCCCGGGGCCGAAGAGGCCCCCGCGGTCACGGAGCAGCCCGGGGACGCCGTCCCGGAGGCGCCCGCGGGGGCGGAGGAGGCGCCCGCCGAGGAGACTCCCGCCGACGCCGTTCCGGCCGATGAGGCGCCGACGGAGGAGGAGCCTGCTGACGCCGTTCCGGCCGACGAGCAGCCCGCTGACGAGGCACCGGTCGACGCCGTGCCGCAGGGCGATGGACCGAGCGTCGAGGGACCGGCAGACGAGGGACCAGGCGTCGAGGGACCGGCCGGCGAAGCTCCCGCCGACGCGCCGCCCGTCCAGGCCGACGCCCCGACCGACAGCCCGGCCGACAGCCCGGCCGACAGCCCGGCCGGTACCGCTGCCGAAGCGTCGGCCGACGAGGCCGCTGCGGCCAGGCCGCCCCGGGCGGACTACCGCGAGGTCATCGGACGGATCGTCCGCAGTGCCGACACCGGGGACCACGCCGCCGCCACCGACCTGGCCTTCGCCCTCGAACTGGAGGCGATCGCCGAGCACGGTGCCGTCTCCGAGCCGGTGCTGCAGGTCCGGCAGGTCCGGGCGCACGTCTGCCGGCTCGCGGGTCGGTCGGCCGAGGCCGCGGAGATCTACCGCGAGGTGGCCCTGACGCTGCTCCGTTCCCAGGGGCCGGACCATCCGGAGACCCAGCGGGCGGCCACCAACGCCGAGGCCTGCTGGCGTGCGATCACGGACCGCGCGGAGGCCATCCGGATCGCCCCGGAGATCATCGAACTGCGCGCCCACCTCCCGGGCCCCGACGGCCGCAAGCTCCGTGCCGCCGAGCGCTACCTCGCCCAACTGGCCGCTGCCGCCACCGGCTGACAGCCGGCGTCCGCCGGGACCACCGTCCGCTGTCCGCCGTCCGCGGCCCGGGGAACGGCGGACGGACGACAGCAGACAGAAAACAGCGAACAGCTGACAGATTTCGAAATCTGTCAGCTGTTCGCTGTCATCTGTTACCGGTCGCCTGTTACCGGTCACCTGTCACTCGCGACCCGGCGACCGGGCGGCTCACCGACCGGCGATCGCGTGCACGAACTTCGCGCCGTCGATGGTGCCCAGGCCGCTGGCGAGGTCGTAGCCCTCGGTGGCGTTGTAACCGGTGACGCCGTTCCAGCCGTTGTCGCCCTGCTTGACGTCCACGATGCCGCTCCACTTGCTCGGCAGCAGGTTCATGCCGTAGAGGCGCCAGTTGAGCTGGCCGAGGCGGTGGCCGGCGAGCTGGTCGGCGAGCGCGACGACGCCCGAGAACAGCGGGGTGGCCTCGCTGGTGCCGCCGGTGAGGTGCCAGCCGACCGAGGTCGGGTCGTAGGACTCGTAGGTCCAGGCGGCGCCGTCCACGGCCGCGCTCATGCTGATGTCCGGGGTGCCGCGGTGGTTGCCGGTGACGCCGGCGACGCCGGCCTGGTACCACGGGCGCTCGAAGATGCCCGAGACGCCACCGCCGCCGGCGCCGGACTTGTCGTGCCACACCTTGTCGGGCGCGGTGCGGTTGCCGGAGTCGTCCAGGGTGAGCTGGGTGCCGCCGATGGAGGTGACCAGCGGGTCCGAGGACGGCCAGGAGTTGACCTTGTACGGGTACAGGTCGCTGCCGTTCTCCTGGGCGTCGGTGGCGCCGTTGTCGCCGGAGGCGGCGAGCACGGTCACGTTGTGGTCGGCGGCGGCCTGGAAGGCGTACCGCAGATCGGTGAGCGACTTGAAGTCGCCCTTGTCGTAGCCCGGGAAGGTGTTCTCGGTGGCGCCGAAGCTCTGCGAGATGACGTCGGCGCGGCCGGCCTTGATGAGGGCCTTCTCGGCGTCCATCATCTCGGGCAGGCCGGTGGTGCCCTCGGTCTCGGCGACGCCGGTCTCGACCAGGATGATGTGGGCGTCGGGGGCGATCGCGTGGGCGTACTCGACGTCCAGGGTGGTCTCGCCGGCCCAGCCGGTGTGGTCGGGGTTCTTCGGGTCCCAGGTGGGGACGTTGCCCCACTTGACCACCTCGACGTTGGTGTCCGGGATGCCCCACTGCTTGTCGAAGACCTCCAGGTCGTGCTGGATGGTCGGCGAGCCGAAGGAGTCGACGATGACGATCGTGCGGCCCTTGCCGGTGATGCCCTCCTGGTACAGCGGGTTCAGGTTGTAGGCGGCCCGGTACTGGAGCGGCGAGTAGCAGTGGATGCCGACCTGGCTGACGCACTGGGTGGTGCTCAGCGGGGCGGGGCGGCCCTGGGCGCTGTGCTGCCCGAAGGAGGCGGGGCGGACGTGGACGCCCGTGAGGTCGTGGGCGGGGGAGGCGATCGCGGTACCGGCGGCCGGTACGGCGACGGTGCCGGCCGTGAGGGCGGTGGCCCCCACGGCGAGAAGGGCCAGGGCGCGGCGGAGGGTGGCGGGGCTGCCCATGGGGCTCCTTGGGGCGCAGGGCCTGACCTGGTTCGGTCGGGTCGGTCCGGCCATCCCATCGAGAGCCGCATGATCATGCCATAGTCAATTGGTGGGGTCGTATGATCAAGGGCATGGTCATGCTCGGCCACGCGAAAAGGTAAAGGCCGCCCCAGGGGAAAGTAACTCCCCACCTGGGACGACCTGGTGACGACACGTCAGGACATCGGCTAGCGCGCCCCGCCGTTGACGTACAGCGTCTGCCCGCTGACGTAGGAGGCCTCCTCGCTGGCCAGGAAGGCGACGACCGAGGCGATCTCCTCCGGCTGCCCGACCCGGCGCAGCGGCGTCCGGGCGGCGACCTCGCCCTGGTGGTCCTCGGCGCTGCTGCCGACCCGTTCGGCGGTGGCCGCGGTCATCGCGGTGGCGATGTACCCGGGCGCGACGGCGTTGACGTTGATGTTGAACGGGCCCAGCTCGATCGCCAGGGTCGCGGTGAGGCCCTGGATGCCGGCCTTGGCGGCCGCGTAGTTGGCCTGGCCCCGGTTGCCGAGGGCGGAGCGCGAGCTGAGCGAGACGATCTTCCCGTACTTCTGCGCCACCATGTACTTCTGGGCCACGTGGCTGCAGTTGTACGCGCTGGTCAGGTTGACCGTCAGCACCGCGTCCCAGTCGGCCTTGGGCATCCGGAAGAACAGGTTGTCCCGGGTGATCCCGGCGTTGTTGACCAGGATGTGCAGTCCGCCGAGGTCCGCCGCGACCTGGGCGAACACCGCCTCCACGGCGTCGTAGTCGGCCACGTCGCAGCCGTACGCCCGTGCGGTGCCGCCCTTGGCGGTGATCTCGGCGACCGTCCCGGCCGCCCGCTCGGCGGTGAGGTCGACGACGGCGACTGCCGCGCCCTCCTCCGCCAGCCGGCGGGCGGTGGCCGCCCCGATGCCCTGCGCCGCGCCGGTCACCACGGCGACCTTGCCCGCGAACCGCGTCATGTGAACTCCTCGGTGGTTAGGATCGACAGTCGACAAGTTGACGGTCGACAAGCGGTGGACCACGGATGGTCAGACGTTTTCGACCAGCACGGCCGTTCCCTGCCCCACACCCACGCACATGGTGGCCAGGCCGCGCCGGGCACCGGTGCGGCGCATCCGGTGCAGCAGGGTGGTGAGGATGCGGGCGCCGGAGCCGCCCAGGGGGTGGCCGAGCGCGATCGCCCCGCCGCTGGGGTTGACCACCTCCTCGGCCTGCTCCGGGCCGAAACCGATGCCGTCGGCGGAGGCCAGCGCCTGGGCGGCGAAGGCCTCGTTCAGTTCGGCGGTGTCCAGATCGGTGAGCGACCAGCCGGCCCGCGCGAGCACCTTCGCCGTGGCCGGCACCGGACCGATGCCCATGACGTCCGGGTGCACCCCGGCCGAGGCGCCGGCCACGTACCGGCCGAGCGGCTGGAGCCCGAGGTCGCGCAGCGCCTCCTCGCCGACCAGGACGAGCCCGGCCGCGCCGTCGTTCATCGGCGAGGCGTTCCCGGCGGTGACCGTGCCCCCGGCGCGGAACACCGGCTTGAGACCGGCGAGCTTCGCCAGGCTGGTGTCCTCGCGGATGCCCTCGTCCCGGCTCACCGTCACCCCGTCCGGCCGCTCGACCGGGACCAGTTCGGCGTCGAAGTGCCCGTCCTTGCGGGCGGCGCCGGCCCGCTGGTGGCTGCGCAGCGCGAAGGCGTCCTGGCGCTCCCGGCCGATGCCGTACCGGGCGGCCACCTCCTCGGCGGTCTCGCCCATGCTGAGCACGCCGTGCAGTTCGGCCATCCGCGGGTTGGTGAGCCGCCAGCCGAGCCGGGTGTCGAAGGTCTCCATCCGGTGCGGCAGCGCCTCGTCCGGGCGGGGCAGGACGAAGGGCGCGCGGGTCATCGACTCGCAGCCTCCGGCCAGCACCACGTCCGCCTCGCCGGAGCCGATGGCCCGGGCGGCGAGGGTGACGGCCTCCAGGCCGGAGGCGCAGAGCCGGTTGACGGTGGCTCCGGGGACGGTCTCCGGCAGGCCGGCCAGCAGGACGGCCATCCGGGCGGCGTTGCGGTTGTCCTCGCCGGCCTGGTTGGCGGCGCCCCAGTAGACGTCGTCGATCCGGGCGGGGTCGAGCGCGGGGACGTCGGCGAGCAGGGCGCGCAGCACGGTGGCCGAGAGGTCGTCCGGGCGGACCGTGGCGAGCGCGCCGCGCAGCCGGCCGATGGGTGTGCGGCGGGCGGCGGCGAAGTAGACGGGACGCACGTCGTCGGGCTCCTTGTCGGGTGGCGGGGCGGTGGTGTCCGTGGGCGGGTTCAGAAGGCGTTGACGCCGGTCAGGGCGCGTCCGATGAGCAACTGGTGGATCTGGCTGGTGCCCTCGTAGAGCGTCATCACCCGCGCGTCGCGCAGGTACTTGCCGACCGGGTACTCGTCGATGAAGCCGTAGCCGCCGAAGACCTGGAGCGCGTTGTTGGCGGCCCGCACGGCGGCCTCGCTGGCGTACAGCTTGGCGACGGAGGACTCGGTGGCGAAGGGCAGGCCGCGCTCGATGTGGTCGGCGACCTTCCAGGTGAGCAGCCGGGCCGCCTCGACGTCCACGGCGATGCCGGCCAGCAGTTCCTGGACGAGCTGGTGCGCGGCGATCGGCTTGCCGAACTGCTCGCGCTCGCCCGCGTAGCGGACGGCGGCCTCCAGGCAGGCCCGGGCGATGCCGACGCAGCCGGCCGCCACCGACATCCGGCCCTTGGCCAGCGCGGCCATCGCCACCGTGAAGCCCTTGCCGACCTCGCCGAGCCGGGCGGTGTCCGGCACCCGGACGTCCTCGAAGGAGAGCCCGGCGGTGGCCTGGCCGCGCAGGCCGAGCTTGCCGTGGATCTCGGTGCGGGTGAAGCCGGGCAGGTCGGTGGGGACCAGGAAGGCGGTGATGCCCCGGTGGCCGCGCTCCTGCGGTCCGTCGCCGCCGGTGCGGGCGAAGACCAGCGCGACGTCGGCCCAGGTGCCGTTGGTGATGAAGGTCTTGGCGCCGCTGATCAGCCAGTGGTCGCCGTCCCGGACGGCCCGGGTGGTGAGGTTGGCGGCGTCCGATCCGGTGCCCGGCTCGGTGAGCGCGAAGCAGGCGAGGGACTCGCCGGAGGTGAGCCGGGGCAGCCAGTGCCGCTTCTGCTCCTCGGTGCCGAAGGCGTTGACGGACTTGCCGACCAGGCCGAGCGAGACCGAGACGATCCCGCGCACGGCCGAGTCGCCGCGCCCGAGCTCCTCCAGCACGAGGCAGTACGCGAGGTGGTCGCCGCCGCTGCCGCCGTACTCCTCCGGGATGGTCAGCCCGAGGAAGCCGACCTTCGCCAGCTTGCCGACGATCGCCCGGTCGACGGACTCGGCGCGGTCCCACTCGGCGGCGTACGGGACGATCTCGCGGTCGGTGAAGGAGGCGGCGAGGTCACGGACGGCGCTCTGCTCCTCGGACAGCTCCAGGTTCACGGCGGCTCCCGAATCCGGTGTCCTGGGCCCGGTACGGGGTCCGGGCCGATTAAACTAGCGCTGCAAGTTTTATGAGGGCGACTGTAGCCCCGCCCGGCCCGCGCTGGGAAGGGGCACCTGCCAGAATCGGTCCCCGACACACCCGACCGGAGGAACCGGAGGAACCCGCCGCGATGGCCCGTCCACGCACCCCGCTGCTCAGCCGCGAGCGCATCGTCGCCGCCGCACTGCGGCTGATCGACGACGAGGGGCTGGACGCCCTCTCCACCCGCCGACTCGCCACCGAGCTGTCCGTCAGCGGGCCCTCGCTCTACAACCACTTCGCCACCAAGGACGACCTGCTGGACGCGGTGGTGGACAGTGTCATCGGCGAGGTCGACCTGTCGATGTTCGGGGCCGCCGCGGGGGATGCGGGGGCCGCAGGAACGGCGGGAGGCGCTGGGGGCACCGGGATCGCCTGGCCGCAGGCGCTGCGCGACTGGGCGCGCTCCTACCGCGCCGCGCTGGCCGCCCACCCCAACATCGTCCCGGTCCTGGCCCAGGGCCCCGGGCGCCGGCCGAACGCGCTGCGGCTGGCCGACGCGGTCTTCGGCCACCTGGTCGAGTCCGGGTGGCCCCGCGGACAGGCCACCAGGATCGGCGCGCTGATGCGCTACTTCGTCACGGGCTCGGCGCTCGCCTCCTTCGCGGCCGGCTTCCCGGCGGACGCCGAGGTCTACGACGCGGCCGACTACCCGCACCTCGGTGAGGCGCACCGACTGGCCGGGCACCGGGGGACGGTGGACGAGGGCGCCTTCGAGACCGGGCTGGAGGCGCTGCTCGACGGGCTCGCCCTGCGCTACGCCCGGCTCGCCGAGCGGCCCTGACCCGTCGAGACGCCCCGCGCCGCGCGACACCTCGCCGGACTTCCCCCTTCGCGGGGCCGGGCTCGTTTCGCCGTGCGGGCCCGGCTCCGCGGAAACGACGCGGCCCCCGCGCCTCCGCGCCGATCGCGCGGGGATGCGGGGGCCGGGAGGCCGAGGGACGGCGGATCAGCCCATGTCCTCCAGCCGGACACCCTTGGTCTCCTTCATGAACTTCGCCACGAAGAGGACGGACAGCGCCGCGAAGGCGGCGTAGACCAGATAGGTCGCCGACAGGTTCCAGCGCGACATGGACGGGAACGAGACGGTGATCACCCAGTTCGCGATCCACTGCGCGGAGGCGGCGACGGAGAGGGCGGCGGCGCGGATCCGGTTCGGGAACATCTCGCCGAGCATCACCCAGACGACCACGCCCCAGGACATCGCGAAGAACAGCACGAAGGCGTTGGCGGCGACCAGCGCGACGGTGCCCTGGAGGTCGGGCAGGGTGAGGTTGTCCCCGCTGCCGGTGGCCGAGGAGAAGGCCCAGCCGGCGGTGCCGAGCGCGACCGCCATGCCGACCGAGCCGATCAGGGCGAGCGGCTTGCGGCCGATCCGGTCGACCAGCACGATCGCGATCACGGTGCCGAGGATGTTGATCACCGAGCCGACGAAGCTGATCAGCAGCGAGTTGCTCTGGTCGATGCCGACCGACTGCCACAGGATCGACGAGTAGTAGAAGATCACGTTGATGCCGACCAGCTGCTGGAAGACCGACAGGCCGATGCCGACCCAGACGACGGGGAGCAGACCGAACCGGCCGCCGAGCAGGTCGCGGAAGCGCGGGCGGTGGTCGGAGGCGATCAGCGACTGGATCTCGGCGATCCGGGCGTCGGTGTCCGTTCGCTCGCCCTCGACCTCGGCGAGCACCTTGCGGGCGTCGTCCAGGCGCTCGGCCTGGATCAGGTAGCGCGGGGACTCGGGGATGACCGAGGAGAGCACGAAGTAGACCGCGGCCGGGACGACGCAGATGCCGAGCATCCACTGCCAGGCCTCCAGCCCGAGCAGCTGGCCGCGGGTGTCGCCGCCGGCCGCCTGCGCCAGCACCCAGTTGACCAGCTGGGATATCGCGATGCCGAGCACGATGGCGGCCTGCTGGAAGGAGGCCAGCCGGCCCCGGTACTTGGTCGGCGCGACCTCGGCGATGTAGGTCGGGGCGATCACCGAGGCGATGCCGATCGCCGCGCCGCCGAGGACGCGCCAGAGGGCGAGGTCCCAGGCGGAGAACGGCAGCATAGAGCCGACCGCGCTGATCGCGAAGAGCAGCGCGCCCGCCTTCATGACCTTGATGCGGCCGTACCGGTCGGCGAACCGTCCGGCGAACGCGGCGCCGACCGCCGAGCCCAGCAGCGCGGAGGAGACGATCAGGCCGGTCACTCCGCTGCCGACGCCGAACTTCTCCTGGATCCCGGAGACGGCGCCGTTGATCACGGAGCTGTCGTAGCCGAAGAGGAAGCCGCCGAGGGCCGCTGCCGCGGTGATGAAGACGACGAAGCCGAGGCGGCCGGGCGCGGGGGCCTCGACCGCCCCGGAGGGCTTCTGGGTGACGCTCACGATCTGACTCCTGGTACTCAACGCTGAGCTCGGTAGCCGAGATCGTAACCCCTATTCGTTTAAGTCTTGTACACCTGGACCCTCAAGTTTCGCTCTGAGAATTCGTAAGGTGAACAAGCAAATTGGGCCGCCGGGCGCGTCGGTCAGGCCGGCGAGGCGAGGGAGAGTCCGAACCGGCCCCGGGGGTCGGTCCACCAGTGGCTCAGTCGCAGCCCGGCCGCCGACAGCTCCCGGGTCACCCGTTCCCGGCGGAACTTGGCCGAGACCTCGGTGCGCAGCTCCTCGCCCCGGGCGAAGTGCACCGGCAGGTCCAGGGTCGGGATCTTCACGGTCTGCGAGCGCAGCGAGCGCAGCCGCATCTCGATCCACTCCTGCTCGGCGTCCCAGAGCGCGACGTGCTCGAAGGCCTCCGGGTCGAAGTCGGCGCCCAGCTCGCGGTTGAGCACGTTCAGCACGTTCCGGTTGAACTCGGCGGTCACCCCGGCGGCGTCGTCGTAGGCGGCGACCAGCACCGCCGGGTCCTTGACCAGGTCGGTGCCGAGCAGCAGGAAGTCGCCCGGGTCGAGGGCGGCGCGCAGGCCGCGCAGGAAGGCGGCGCGCTCCTGGGGCAGCAGGTTGCCGAGGGTGCCGCCGAGGAAGGCGACCAGGCGCGGGCCGCCCTCCGGCGGCAGCCCGAGCCGGGTGGTGAAGTCGGCGAGCACGCCGTGCACCGCCAGTCCGGGGTACTCGGCGGCGAGCGCGGCGCCGGCCGCGGTCAGGGCGCTCTCGCTGACGTCCACCGGGACGTACGTCTCCAGGGTGCCGAGCGCGCGCAGGGCGTCCAGCAGCAGCCGGGTCTTCTCGGAGGAGCCGGAGCCCAGTTCGACCAGGGTGCGGGCCCCGGTGGCGGCCGCGATCTCGCCGGCCCGGGCGGTCAGGATGGCCCGCTCCGCACGGGTCGGGTAGTACTCGGGCAGTCGGGTGATCTCCTCGAACAGCTCGCTGCCCCGCGCGTCGTAGAACCACTTCGGCGGCAGCCACTTGGGCTGCGAGGTCAGCCCGTGCCGCACGTCATGGCGCAGCGCGGTGCTGAAGTGGTCGGAGGGCAGCAGTCGGACGAGATCGAAGGTGTCCATGACAGGGTGGTTCCTCTGTTCAGAAGATGAAGGGAGAGTGGGGGTCAGTCGCGGCCGGGGAGGCGGTTCACGGCGATGCCGCGCGCGTCCACCAGCAGCAGCGAACCGTCCGGAACGGGCGTCCAGCCGGGCGCGTCGTCGTACGGCTCGGAGGCCACCACCGTGCCGAGGCCCGGCAGCGTGCGGTGGTACAGGGTGTCGCCCCAGGTGGTCGCGGCGATCGCGGTGCCGTCGGTGAGCAGCAGGTTGAGCCGGCCGGTGGTGTGCGCGGCGACGTCCGCCACGGTGCCCGCCAGCGCCTCGCCGAGCCCCGCGCCGGCCCGCAGCCGGTGCAGGGCGAGTGCCCACAGCAGCGCCGAGTCGGTGCGCGCCTGCAGGTCCAGCAGCTCGGCCGGGGGCAGCAGGGCGGCCAGGGCGTCCAGCTTGCCGGGCCAGCCGGCCACCGCGCCGTTGTGGCTGAACAGCCAGCGCTCGGCGGCGAACGGCGCGGCCGCGCCCTCGCCCGGCGCGCAGCCCTCGGTGGCGGAGCGGACGGCGGCCAGCAGCGCCCGGGTGCGGACCACCCGGGCGAGGTCGACGAAGGTCTCGTCCGCCCAGATCGGACCGGTCCGGCGGTAGCGGGCGGGTACTTCGTCGCCGTCCGCGTACCAGCCGAGGCCGAAGCCGTCCGCGTTGACCGTGCCGTACTGCTGGACCCGGGGGGCCCAGGACTGCCGGTACAGGCCGTACGGCGGGTGCACCAGCAGTTCCCTGGGGGTCAACGGCTCGCCCAGATAGGCGATGTGACGGCACATCAGGCCGACTCCAGGTCGCGCGCGGTGCGGAACCCGGCGAAGATCTGCCGCCGGATCGGGTAGTCCCAGTTGCGGAAGGTGCCCCGGCAGGCCACCGGCGCCACCGCGAAGCAGCCGCCGCGCAGCACCTTGTACTCGGGGCCGAAGAACACCTCCGAGTACTCCTGGTACGGCCAGGCCCGGAACCCCGGGTAGGAGCGGAAGTCGCTGGCCGTCCACTCCCACACGTCGCCGATCAACTGGCGCACCCCGTACGGGGACTGCCCCTTCGGGTAGCTGCCCGCACCGGCCGGGCGCAGATGGCGCTGGCCGAGGTTGGCGTGCTCGGGGCCGGGCGGCCCGTCGCCCCAGGGGTAGCGGCGGGAGCGGCCGGTGGCCGGATCGTGCCGGGCCGCCTTCTCCCACTCGGCCTCGGTCGGCAGCCGCCGTCCGGCCCACCGGGCGTACGCGTCAGCCTCGTACCAGCTGACGTGCAGGACCGGCTCGTCCGGCTCGACCGGCGCGACCGTGCCGAAGCGCCGGCGCAGCCACTGGCCGTCCAGGTGGCGCCAGAAGAGCGGGGCGGTCAGGTCGGCGCGCCGACGGTGCTCCCAGCCCTCCGGCGTCCACCAGCGCGGGTCGTCGTAGCCGCCGTCCGCGATGAACCGCTGGTAGGCCGCGTTGGTGACCGGGGCAGTGTCCAGCAGGAAGGCCGGCAGGTCGACGGTGTGCGCCGGGCGCTCGTTGTCCAGCGCCCACGGCTCGGTGTCCGTTCCCATGGTGAACGGCCCTGCGGGGATGAGCACTTCGGCGGGCAGGGTGGCCGCGTCGGCGGGCGCGGGCGGCGGCGGGGGAGCGGCCAGGGCCGGCTCGCCGGTGCGCAGCTGGTGGGTGATCAGCATGGTCTCGTCGTGCTGCTGCTCGTGCTGGGCGATCATCCCGAACGCGAACCCGGCCTCCAGCAGCGGCGCGCCCTCCAGCGGGCTGGCGGCCAGCAGGTCCAGCACCCGGCCGCGCACCTCGTGGGCGTAGGCGCGGGCCTCGGCCGGCGGCAGCAGCGGCAGGGCGGGGCGCTCGGCGCGGGGGTGCTGGAAGGCGTCGTAGAGCGGATCGATCTCCGGGTGCATCGGATCGCGGCCGCCGACGTTGCGCAGCAGCCAGAGCTCCTCCTGGTTGCCGATGTGCGCGAGGTCCCAGACCAGCGGGGACATCAGCGGGGAGTGCTGGGCGGTGAGATCGCCGTCCTCGACGCAGTCGGTCAGGGCGGCGGTGCGGGCGCGGGCGGCCAGCAGCTCGGTGGCGATGCTCTCGCGCAGTGCCTCGGTACCGGCGGTGCCGGCGGTGCCGAGGCCGTCGAGGCCGCCGGTGCTGCCGGTGGGGCCGGTGGAGCCGGTTCCACCCGTGGCGTCGGTGCGGTCCGTGCTGCCTGCCCCGGCATCCCCGCGGGGTCGGACGTCGGTCATGATGCGGCCTCCTCCGGGGGAGTGCGTCGGGTGCCGGAGCGCAGGGCGTCCAGCTGGTCGTCGGCCGGGCAGCGGCCGCGCGCGGGGTAGCGCTCGGCGAACTCGGCGACGGTGGTGCGCAGCCGCCCGGCACCGGGCAGGCGGCCCAGTGCGGCGTCGGCGGCGGCGAAGCAGGCGAGGGCGGCGCGGCGCAGCTCGGGGTCGGCCGTCGCCAGGGTGGCGGCGCGGCGCCAGACCCCGCTGCGCGGCGGTCGCGGACCGTCCGCCCCCTCCCGCCGGTCGATGGCGTCCAGCGGCTCCAGCGCGGCCAGCGCGGCATCGGCGGCCAGCGCGTCCTCCAGCAGTGCGGTGACCAGCGCGGTGACCACCACCCAGCCGTCCCCGGGCTGGGCGTCGATCATCCGCAGCTCCAGGTGGCCGCGCGGGCGCACCGGCGGGAAGAGGGTGGTGCGGTGGTAGTCCAAGTCGTCGAGGGTGGGCGGGCGTTCGCCCGCGCCGCGGATCCAGTCGCGGAACGTCAGACCGGCCGGGGCCGTCCACGGCAGGCCCTCGGGCCGTCGCACGCACAGCACACGGGCGTCCAGCACGTACTGCGCCCACGCCTCGCGCGGATCGCCGTGGTCCGGCTCGGGGGCCAGCGTGCGGGTCGGGTCCATCCTGGACCAGACGGTCTGCCGGGTGGACCGGTGACCGGTCGGACTGCCGTCCAGGATCGGCGAGTTGGCGAAGGCGGCGACCAGCACCGGGCCCAGCAGATGGGCCAGTCGCCAGCGGCGCTCCACCGCGTGCGGGCCGTCCGTGTCGCCGGCGTCCAGGCACACCTGCACCGACGCGGTACCGGTCATCATGATCCGGCCCCAGGGCCCCGCGGAGTCGAAGAAGCGCTCCATCGCGAGGTAGCGGGGGTGGTCCAGCACCATCGGTCGGGGACGGGCCAGCGGGTCCGTTCCGGTGCCGGTGAGTCGAAGGCCCTGCGCCGCGAAGGCGGCCCGCAGGGCGGTCAGATCACGTCGGGTGTCCTCGACGCAGGCCAGGAGGCCGGTGGCGGGCGGGGAGCTGAGCTCGACCTGTCCGCCGGGTTCGAGCGTGAGGCGCGAACCGGAGGGGAGGGAGTCGCCGTCCGGGCCGCCGAGGGGCAGCGAATCCAGTGCGGCGTGGAGCAGTTCCGGCCGTACGGGCCGGGTGGGACATTGATCGTCATGGACGAACCACTCGACCTCCACCCCTACCAGGCGGGGCGGTCCGATCTTGAAGCAGACGCCCGACACGTGGCTGCGCGCCCCCGATTCGGTCAACGGGGTCACCCCCGACGGGGGTAGTGGCGTGCTCTGCCGTTCGGGCGGAGTGGTGCGGGATACCGGTATCACCGGACTCACCATCCTCGGGATCACGATTGCGGCCCGGTCTACCCTGCCCAGTCTCCTACGGAGCATGCGGGGGCGCCCCGCAAAATTCGCGTGAACGTTCGTTTCTGCAGGTCAGAGGTGTGGCGAACGGGTGAGGGCGGGATTTCCGGCTGACCGGAGGCCGGGGCCCGGGCCCGATCCGGCCGGGGCATGTGCCGGGGTCACAGGCGCTCCAGCCGCTCCAGGACGGTCGTCAGGACCGGCCCCGGCAGGGCGTAGTTCAGCCGCAGCGAACCCCGGCCGCCGGAGCCGAACTCGGCGCCGTCGGAGGCCTCCAGGCCGCAGCGCTCCAGCAGGGCCCGGCGGGCGTCGGCGGGCGGCAGGCCGAGCGCGGCGGCGTCCAGCCAGAGCAGGTAGGAGGCGTGCGGGGCGGAGCGGACGGCGGGCCCGAGCCGGTCGGTCAGCCGGGTGCGGGCGGCGGCCAGGTGGCAGAGCAGCGCGTCCAGCCAGGGGCCGCCCTCGCGCAGTGCCGCCTGCTGCACGGTCTGCTCCAGCAGGCCGCCTTCCCAGAGGCCGTAGCCGGCCAGCGCCTCGGCGAACCGGGTGCGCAGCCCGGCATCGGGGACGAGGGCGAAACCGCTGGGGATGCCGGAGCAGTTGAAGGTCTTGCCGACGGAGTTGAGGGTGACGACGTGGCGCAGGTGCGCCGGGTCGGCGGTGGCGACGGCGACGGGGTGGGCGTGGCCGGGGTGGGTGAGGTCGCCGTGCACCTCGTCCGAGACCAGCAGCGCGCCGCTCTCGGCCGCCCACGCGGCGAGACCGCGCACCGCGCCGAGGGGCCACACGGTGCCGGAGGGGTTGTGCGGGTTGCTCAGCAGTACGGCGCCGGCGGGGCGGGGGAGCGGGCCGTGCGGGAGCCGGTAGCCGTCCGGGCCCAGGTGCAGCGGCAGCGCGTGGTGGGGGAGGCCGGCCGCGCGGCAGAGCTGGGCGAAACCGCCCCACTCGGGGGTGGGGAAGAGGACGGGGGCCTGCGGCCGTACGGTCTCCAGCAGGATGCGCAGCGCGGTGCGCGGGCCGCAGGGCAGCAGCAGGACCCAGTCCGGGTCCACCGCGGCGCCGTGCCGGGTGCGGTACCAGTCGGCCACCAGGGTGCGGCCGGCCGGGTCGCACACCGTGTAGCCGTACGCGCGGTGGCGGGCGCGCCGTTCCAGCGCCTCGGCGACGGCGGGCGGGCCGGGCAGGTCCATGTCGGCGAGGCTCATCGGGATCACTCCGGGGGCGTCCGCGCGGGCCCACTTGCTGCTGCCGGTGCCGGTCCGGTCGAAGGGGGCGTCGAACCCGAAGTCGAACCCGAACCCGAAGTCGGGGGCGGGGTCTGGGGCGGAGCCGGGGTCGGGGGCGGGAGCGCCGCGAACAGATGACAGATTTCGAAATCTGTCATCTGTTCGCTGAAAGCTGTCGCCCGTCATCTGTTCGCCGTCACCCGCCGCTCGTCGTCCGTCGTCCCGCCGCCCGCCAGATGGGCGGCGAGCCCCCGCCGCCCCCGGCGCATCATCACCGCGTGGTTGGCCCGGAACAGCGGGTGCAGCGGCAGGGCGAGCCGGCGCAGCAAGGGCTTGCCGGGCCGGGTGTCCTCCTCGAACAGCACCCGGCTGCCCGCGCTGCCCGCACTGCCCGCGCTGCCCGCGCCGCCGGTGGCGTCCGGCGTCACCGTGAACCGCGTCCACCCGGTCAGGTCGCCCCGCATGATCACCTCCAGCACCCCGGCGTCCGGGTCGCGGCGGGTCGCCACCAGGCCGATCACCAGCCGGTACGGCAGCAGCGCGCGCACCACCACGTCCCCGCTGTCCTCGCCGGTCGGCCGGACCTCGCGGATCTCCGGCCACCACAGCGGGTAGCTCCGGACGTCCTCCAGTGCCGCGTACACGGCGGGCGCCGGAGCCGCGAGCCGCCAGACGCCCCGGAATCGGTAGTGGTTGGGGTCCACCACCCCACCCTAGTGCGGCCCGGCCGGCCCGAGGGGCGAACGCCGGTGGACCGTTGTCGAGTTGGTCCCCGGTGCGGACCCGCGCCGGAGGGCGGGCGTTCCGGAGGTGTCCGTCCTTCGGGAAGGATGCATTCCGCTTGCACCCGTTCGGGGTGCGGGGGAGGATCTTGTGTGCTTGTAGTCTCAACAGTCACAGCGGCATCCCCAGGGTGCTGCCACCCCAGAAACCGGAGTGAAGGAGTCACAGGCATGCGGCGACCGAGCTGGGTACCGGAGGGTACGGACCTGGACAAACCGAACGCCGCGCGGGTCTACGACTACTACCTGGGGGGCTCCCACAACTTCGAGGTCGACCGGGAGATGGCCCGCAAGGCGATGGCCCTGTGGCCGGAGCTGCCGCAGATCATGCGCTCCAACCGCGCCTTCCTGCGCCGCGCCGTGACCTTCCTCGCCGAGCAGGGCGTCAGCCGCTTCCTGGACATCGGCTCCGGCATCCCGACCTTCAGCGCGGTGCACGAGATCGCCCGCGAGATCCGCCCCGGGGCGAAGGTCGTCTACGTGGACCGCGACCCGGTCGCCGTCGCGCACAGCCGTCTGCTGCTGGAGGACGACCGGGACAGCGCCGTCGTCCAGGCCGACCTGCGCGACGTGGCCGACCTGCTGGCCCGCCCCGAGGTCGCCGAGCTGCTGGCGGCCGGCGAGCCGGTGGCCGTGCTGCTGGTCGCCGTCGCCCACTTCGTCAGCGACGAGGAGGACCCGTGGAAGCTGATCGGCGTGATCCGCGACGCCCTCCCGCCCGGCAGCGCGCTGGTGCTCTCGCACGCCTCCCTGGAGGGCCGCCCGGACCAGGCGGAGGACCACCAGAAGCTGTACCGGATGACGCCGACCCCGCTGACCATGCGCACCCACGAGCAGATCACCGCGATGTTCTCCGGCTTCGACCTGGTCGAGCCGGGCGTGGTCTACCTGCCGCAGTGGCGCCCGGACCAGCCCGGTACGGTCGGTGAGCACCCCGAGCGGATGACCGGGGTGGCGGGCGTGGGGTTCCGCCCTTGATCGGACGCGACGGACGAGGCACCGACGGCCGTGCGCCCCGCGCGGCGGCCGCCGGAAGCGCGGTGCCGGGCCCGGGCGGCAGCACGACCCGGGGCAACGGGAGCGGCCGAGCGGCCGTCGCCGGGCCCGCCGCGACCGGCGCGCACAGCAGAGGAACCAGGTTCAGCAGATGAGTACCACCCCGGTGCGCGGCAACGCGGAGCGGTTCCACGAGGACTGGGCCCGGCTGCTCTCCGCCGACCACGGCATCGCCGTCCACCCCGGCCTGCTCGGCCGGCTGGTCGCGCGCACCGCCGCGCTGCTGCACCGCGCCCAGGAGGACGACCCGTTCGAGCCGCGGCTGGCCGCGCAGGCCGGCGCCGAACTGGTCGACGCGCACTTCACCGACCCGGTGCTGCTGGCCCGGGCGGTCGAGCTGCTCCAGGCGCAGCCCGTCCACGACGACCGCGGCCCGGCCCTGACCGGCGCTTTCGCGGCCGGCTGGGCGGGCGCCCTGCGCGAGCGCACGCTGATCGAGCAGGAGGCGATCCGCACCGCCGCCGACGCCGCCCGCAAGGAGGCCGAGCGGGCGCTGCGCGCGTCCGAGGCCCGGTTCCGGGCGCTGTTCGAGAGCGCCGCGATCGGCATCGGCATCGGCGACACCGACGGCAACATCATGGCGGTCAACAAGGCCCTCCAGGAGCTGTTCGGCGCGGGCCCGGAGGACATGATCGGGCGCCGGGTCGGCGACCTCGTGCACCCCGAGGACACTCCGGGCGTGTGGGAGGCGTACGAGGAGCTGATCAGCGGCAAGCGGGACTACTTCCAGTTCGACAAGCCGTACTACCGCCAGGACGGCGAGGTGATCTGGACCCACCTGACCGTCTCGCTGATCCGCGACGACGACGGCATCCCGCAGTACCAGGTCGCGATGCTGGAGGACGTCACCGACCGCTACCGGCTCCAGGAGCGGCTGCGCCACCAGGCCACCCACGACCCGCTGACCGGCCTGCCCAACCGTGCGGCCTTCTTCGAGCGGCTGGAGAAGCTGTTCGAGGAGCCCGAGCCGGGTGCCCGCTTCGGCCTCTGCTACGTCGACCTCGACGGTTTCAAGGTGGTCAACGACAGTCTCGGCCACGACATGGGCGACCAGTTGCTGGCCGCCGTCGGCGCCCGGCTGAAGGCCGCCCTCAGCCCGCTGGGCCACCTGGTCGCCCGGCTCGGCGGCGACGAGTTCGTCGTCCTGCTGGAGCGCTGCCGGGGCGAGCAGGAGGCGGTGGCCGCCGCGAAGACCGTGCTCAAGGCGCTCGCAGGGCCGGTGCTGATCGGCGACCACAAGCTCGCCGTCGGTGCCAGCGTCGGCGTGCTGGAGCGGCGGGTGTCCACCACCACCCCGGGCGCGGCCGTCCGCGCCGCCGACCTCACGCTGTACCGCGCCAAGGAGGCCGGCCGCGGCCGCTGGACGCTGTTCGACCCCAAGGAGAACGCCCGCGCGGTCAGCCGCTACGCGGTGTCGGTGCGGATGCCCGCGGCCCTCGACCGCGGCGAGTTCTTCATCGACTACCAGCCGCTCTACCGCCTCGCGGACGGCCGGCTGGCCGCCGTGGAGGCGCTGGTGCGCTGGCGCCACCCGCAGCTCGGCGTGCTCGGCCCGGACGAGTTCGTCACCACCGCCGAGGAGACCGGGCTGATCATGCCGCTCGGCCGCTGGGTGCTGGAGCAGGCCTGCGGTCAGGCCGCGGACTGGATCAAGCAGTACGGCGACGCCGCCCCGCAGCTGAACGTCAACCTGGCGGTCCGGCAGGCCCGCAGCGCCGCCCTGGTCACCGACCTCGGCCGGATCCTCGACGGCACCGGACTGGACCCGGCCCGGCTGCAGCTGGAGATCACCGAATCGACCGTGGTCGGGCCCGAGGACGAGGCGCTGCGCACCCTGCACGGGCTGGTCGACCTCGGGGTGTCGCTGGCCGTGGACGACTTCGGCACCGGCTGGTCCAACCTCGCCTACCTGCGCGACCTGCCGGTCTCCGGGCTGAAGATCGCCGGTTCCTTCGTCGGCGACCTGCACGAACCGGGGAAGGACGAGTCCACCGGGTGGCGGATCGTCAGCGGACTGGTGTCGATGGCGCATGCGCTCGGGCTGAACGTCACCGCCGAGGGCGTGGAGACCCACCGGGACGCGGAGCGGCTGCGGACCATGGGCTGCGACTGGGCGCAGGGGTGGCACTTCGGGCGCCCGGTGCGGCCCGACGAGATCGCCCGGCGGATCGTGGAGGAGCCGACGGGGCGCCCGGTCGGGGAGCGCTGAGGGCCGACGGCGCCCGGTTGCGCGTCGCGGGAGGCGCTTGCGTACCGGTCCTGCGACGGGTCGGTCCTGATCCGGAAAAGCGCCCGACACCCGCACCCGCCGTGCGGGATGATGACGCGTCACAATCCACCCCGGCACCGGTGCGCCCGCGGTCACGACCCCGCGCCGGTCCGGGCTGCGGGGGAGGGAAACGTCGCATGGGCACGACGGAGGACGCGGATCCGGCCGAGGGCGAACGGCGCGGGCCGAGGCCCCGGTCGGCCGCCGGAGCCGAGCCGGGGAATCCGCCGGGGAGCAGGGTGGAGCGGTGGTCGCGGGGGCGTTGGCGCTCCGAAGCCGCCTCTGACCGGCCCTCCCGGCTCGGGTCGGTCCCGCCCGGGTCGGTGCCTTCAGGGTCGGTGCCTTCAGAGTCGGTGCCGCCCGGGGTGGATCCGCCGACCCGGGTGGACCCGCGCGCCGCGACCCGTCGGGCGCCCGCCGTCCCGCCGCGCTTCGACCCGGAGGCGGCGACGCGTCGGACGTCCCGCGCCGAGCCGCGCTTCGACCCGGAGGCGGCCACCCGCCGCAGGCCGGATCCCGGGCGGGGGTCCGACCCGGACGCCCTGACGGAGGTCCGGCCGGGGAGGCCGGGGAGTCCTGGGAGTCCTGGGAGTCCGGGGCATCCGACGCACCCGGGACGTTCGGTCGGCGCCGACCCGGAGGCGGTCACCGAGGTCGTCCGGCCCAGGTCCGGGACGGGAGGCGGAGGCGGCTCGCCCTCCTGGCAGGACGGCATCGGGCCCGGCGGTCCCGCTCCGGCCGGAGGCCCCGGCGGACGCCCGGGCTCCGACGGCCCGTTCGAGGGCGCCTTCCCGGACGCCCTGCGCGGCCGCTTCATCCCGCTGGGCCGGGCCGGGGCCGGTTCCGAGGGCACCGTCTGGTACGTCCGGCGCACCGACGGAGGCGGTGACGCGGCCGTTAAGGTGGCCGTCGCCGGCCACCCGATGGACCACGACCTGCTCGCCCACCTGCGCAACGACGGATTCCGCCGGCACGTCCCGCACCTGATCGACTTCGGCCGGGTCGGCCACCACGGCGCCCAGGTGGACTGGGTGGCCATGGAGTACCTGCCGGTCACCCTCGCCGCGCACGTCGCCGGGCTGTGGCGGGAGGGCGGTCACGGCGACCGGCGGACCACCGAGCAGATCGTCTACGAGCTCGTCGCCCTGCTCGACTTCTGGCAGCAGCGGATCAAGCGCAACCCGCTGGACTTCAAGCCCGCCAACATCCTGGTGCGCCCCGGCAGCGGGTCCGGGGAGTTCGTGATCGCCGACTTCGGCGGCGTCGACCGGCTCACCGACAGCCGCCGGTTCACCTCCGCGATGATGGTCACCGTCGCCTACATGGCCCCCGAGCAGCTGGCCGGCAAGAACCACCAGGCCGGGCCCTGGTGGGGGCTCGGCAACGTGCTGTACGAGCTGTTCGTCGGCCGCCCGCGCTTCATCGGCGCGGACGGCGAGCGCCCGGCCGACCAGGAGCTGGAACTGGAACTGGTCATGGGCGAGGAGGTGGACCTCGCAGCCGTCCGCGACCCGCGCCAACTGCTGCTCCTCCAGGGGCTGTTCACCAAGAAGCCGGAGGACCGCTGGACCGCGCCGCAGGTCCGCGGCTGGCTGGCCGGCGGCACCCCCGAGGTGATCCGCCGCCGGCCGCAGGCGCAGGCCCGGGCGCACCGGCCGGTCACCTTCCTCGGCAACCCGTTCACCGACCCGGTCCGGCTCACCGAGGCGCTGCTCAAGAACTCCGGCGCGGCGGCCCGCTGGCTCTCCACCGGGGGAGCGGAACGGGTGCGCGACTGGCTGCGGGACGAGGTCGAGGACACCGTCTTCGACCTGCACTACCTCTCCGACGTGGCCCGGGCGCCCGGCTCCCGGCGCGAGTCCGTGGCGGCGGTCGCGGTACTCGCCCTGGGCGCCGCCTTCGCCCCGGGCACCGTCCCGCACTACCGCGACCGCCCGATCGACACCACCGGCCTGGAACGCGTCGTCACCGAACCGGACGGCGCCGAGTTCATCGACGAACTGGTCCGGGGCGGGGCGCCGACCGTGGTCGCCCGCTACGACTGCTTCCACCCCGAGTGCGCGGGCGAGCACTGCTCGCGGCAGCTCGCGCTGGCCGGACTGCCGGAGGTGCTGGCCGAGGTGGACCGGCTGGCGCGCACCGTCGGCGGCGGCCGGCGCGGCGGCCACGGGCTCAGCCCGGAGGAACGCGAGGAGGCGCACCGGCAGGCGGTCTGGCTGAGCATCCGGCCCGAGGAGCGCGCACGGTTGCTCGGCCGGCTCTCGCCGCTGCCCGCCGCCCTGCACCGGCTGCCGCTGCCCGAGCGGGTGTCCGAGCTCGCGGCCGTGGTGGCCGCCACAGTGGTGGACGGCGCGCTGGCGGTGGACGCGGGCGCCCGCACCGCCGTACGGGCGGCGGCCCGCAGGCCGGCGCCGGACCCGGCGGCGGCCACCGCCCGGGACGTGGTGCGGCGCCGCTGGTCCGCGCTGCGGCGCCGGGCGGTGGGCGCCGACCCGGCGCAGCCGGGCGGGCGGGCGGCCCTGATCGCGGCGGAGGCACTGCGGCGGCGCGGCCGGGGACGGTCCGAGCAGTCCGAGCGGCCCGATCGGCCCGAGCCGGAGGCCGGGGTGCGACAGGAAGGGCGGGTGGCCCGGCTGTGGCGCAACCGGCGCCGGCGGCCCCCGGTGGACCGGCGGGCCCGACTGGCGGCCTGGTGGCCCTACGCCCGCACCGCGCTGCCGCGCCGGGCCGGGGCGGTCCTGGTGCTGCTCCTCGCCTTCGGACTGCTGCTGTGGGCGGGAGCGGTGCTCCGCTACCCGGTCGAGGCGGGCGACAAGCTCGACCTCTCGCCCGCCGGCGCCTTCGGCGGTCACCTGCGCGACGCCGGCGACCACGCGGCCCGGCAGGTGGTCGGACAACTCGGTGCGGGGCTCGTGGCGGCCGCCGTGATCGCCTTCTTCCCCGCCCGGGTGGGCATCGGCACGGCGCTGCTGACCGGGGCCGGGGCCCTCGCCATCGGCTACCTGCGGCTCGGGCCGCCGGTGACGGTGCCCGCGACGCCGCAGTCGGTGGCCGACCGGGTGGTCGTGTTCGAGGGCGGGATGGGGAGCTGGGCCGGCATCGCGGCGGTGGTGGCGATCGTGGTCTCGCTCGTCCTGGTGGAACGGGCCTCCAACCGGCTGCTGAAGCCCGCCCAGGAGGCGCGCAGCCGGGTCCGGGCGGCCTGGCGGCGGCTGGACGAGCGGAGCGCTGAGCACTCGCCCGGGGCCGCCGGCGGCGAACGGATGTGGAGCGCGCCGTCCGCGCGGTGGCGGACGGGCGGCGCGGGGACCCGCGACCGGATGCGGTTCGCGCTCGGGACGACGGCGGTGCTGGTACTGCTGCTGTGGGCGGCGGTCGAGGTCAGACTCGCGGCCACCGGGGTGCACCGGACGCCCGGTTCCTGGGGGACGGGACAGAGCGGCGCGGCCTACCAGGCCGGGTTCGTCCTGCTGCTGGCGGTGGTGTCGCTGGTGAGCGCCCTCGGGACTCCGGCCACCGCCCGGGGGCTGTTCGCGCTCTGGATCCCGGCCACCCTGTTCCTGGGGGCCTGGCCCGGGCCGCTGGGACCGGTCGAGGCACTGCGGATACCGGTGTTCGAAGGGCCGTTCAGGTCGATCGCCGGGCTGTGGGGGCACGGGGCCTTCTGGGCCGCCCTGCTGGTGATGCTGCCACTGGCGGCGTACGGGGGGCTGCGGACGGTCCGGGGACGGGCGGGGCGCAGGTGAGGGGCGACGACTGACAGCTGGCAGCGGACAGATGACAGATGACGACTGACGGATGACAGCTGACAGATTTCGAAATCTGTCAGCTGTCATCCGTCATCTGTTCGCTGTTCTCTGTTCGCTGCGGCCCGTTCTCTGTCGGCGCTCAGCCGACCAGTCGGGAGAGCTCGATCGAGTGTCCCGTCCGCTCCACCTTCGCCCGCAGGTAGCGGACGTTGCTCGCCGACAGGTGCACGCCCGTCGGCACCCGGTGCCGCACGACGATCCCCAGCTCGGCCAGCTGCGCCGCCTTGTCCGGGTTGTTGCTCAGCAGGTCGATGCCCGTGGCGCCGAGCGCGGCGAGCATCTGGGCGGCCGCGGTGTAGTCCCGGCCGTCCTCGGGCAGGCCGAGGGCGGTGTTGGCGTCGTACGTGTCCAGGCCGGAGTCCTGGAGGGCGTACGCGTCCAGCTTGTTGTAGAGCCCGATGCCGCGGCCCTCCTGCCGCAGGTAGAGCAGGTACCCGCCGGCCTCGCTGATCCGCTCCACCGACTCGCGCAGCTGCGGCCCGCAGTCGCAGCGGTCGGAGCCGAAGACGTCGCCGGTCAGGCACTCGGAGTGCAGCCGCACCAGCGGCGTCCCGCCCTCGGGGACCGTGCCGAGCGCGAGCGCCAGGTGCTCGGCACCGTCGGCGAGGTCGTGGAAGGTGAAGGTCTCCGCCTCGGCGCGGTAGCCGTCGGGGAAGGTCAGCGGGATGCGCACACGCGAGCGCACCGTGGCGGAGCCGGGCTGCGGCATGGGTGGGCCTCCGTGGATCGGGGGTGGACCGGGACGAATCAGGGGTGGACCGGGACGAACCGGGTGGGTTCGACCGGTCCGGACGGATCGCGGTGGATCGGAGGTCGACCGTACTAGGTAGTTCCAATTTGAACAACTACCGGGCCGATGGGACGGGGCTCGACCGCGGAGGCGCACAACACCCCACCGGTCCCGACTGTTCCCACCAGGCCTTCCAGCATGTGGATGGTGCGGGACCCGCGGTGTGGACACTGCGACACTTGCCGCGTTTCCTGGGCACGTCCCTCAGGCCCGCCGGGACACCGCGCACGCCAATCGACGACCACGGAAGGGTCCTGACCAGATGCCGCTGACCCCCGCCACCCCCCACTCCTCCCTCGACTCCTCCCTCGACGCCGAGCGGCGCGCGATAGAGGCGCTCTACGCGGACGTGGTCCGCCGCAACCGGGGCGAGGACGAGTTCCACCAGGCCGTCCACGAGGTGCTGGAGACCCTCGCGCCGGTGCTCGCCCACCGCCCCGAGCTCCTCGACGCCCGGATCATCGAGCGGATCTGCGAGCCCGAGCGGCAGCTGATGTTCCGGGTGCCGTGGACGGACGACTCCGGTGACATCCACGTCAACCGCGGCTTCCGGGTGGAGTTCAGCAGCGCCCTCGGGCCGTACAAGGGCGGGCTGCGCTTCCACCCCTCGGTGAACCTCGGGATCGTCAAGTTCCTGGGCTTCGAGCAGATCTTCAAGAACGCGCTCACCGGTCTGCCGATCGGCGGGGGCAAGGGCGGCTCCGACTTCGACCCCAAGGGCCGGTCGGATGCCGAGATCATGCGGTTCTGCCAGTCCTTCATGACCGAGCTCTACCGCCACCTCGGCGAGTACACCGACGTACCGGCCGGGGACATCGGCGTCGGCGGCCGGGAGATCGGCTACCTCTTCGGCCAGTACAAGCGGATCACCAACCGGTACGAGAGCGGCGTGCTCACCGGAAAGGGCCTCGGCTGGGGCGGCGCGCAGGTCCGTACCGAAGCCACCGGCTACGGCTGCGTCATGTTCACCTCCGAGATGCTGCACAGCCGCGGCGAGAGCCTGGACGGGCGCCGGGTGGTCGTCTCCGGGGCCGGCAACGTCGCGGTCTACGCGATCGAGAAGGCCCAGCAGCTCGGCGCGACCGTGCTCACCTGCTCCGACTCCTCCGGTTACGTGGTGGACGAGAAGGGCATCGACCTCGACCTGCTCAAGGAGGTCAAGGAGGTCCGGCGCGGCCGGGTCTCCGACTACGCCCGACTGCGCGGTGGCCACGTCCGGTTCGTCGAGGGCCCGGGGGTGTGGAGCGTTCCCTGCGACGTCGCGCTGCCCTGCGCCACCCAGAACGAGCTGGCGGAGGCCGACGCGCTGGCCCTGGTGCGCAACGGGGTGCTGGCCGTCGCCGAGGGCGCGAACATGCCCACCACCCCGGAGGCGGTGCGGGTGTTCCAGGAGGCCGGGGTGGCCTTCGGTCCGGGCAAGGCGGCGAACGCCGGCGGCGTCGCGACCAGCGCCCTGGAGATGCAGCAGAACGCCTCGCGCGACTCCTGGACGTTCGAGCACACCGAGGAGCGGCTGGCCGGGATCATGAAGCACGTCCATGACTCCTGCTTCACCACCGCCGAGCGCTACGGCCACCCGGGCAACTACGTGGTCGGTGCGAACATCGCCGGCTTCGAGCTGGTCGCCGACGCGATGCTGGCCCAGGGCCTGATCTGAGCCGCTGACGCGAGGCCCGCCGGCGCAAGGCCGCCGCCTCGGCGCCGCCGAGGCGGCACCGCCGAATCCGGGCCGCCGACGGCCGTCACCCGGCGATCGGTAGCCGGCGATCGGTACCCGACCGGAGCGGGCACCGATTGTCGGGTGCGGCAGGGTGGGTCCTTCCTACGGTGAGTGTCACAAGGGAAGGACGGGGTTGGCGTGCTGGAGCACCTGAACCGGGCGATGGACCGGATCGAACGAGACCTGGACCGCGAGGTCGACGTGGCCGAGCTGGCGCGGATCGCGATGACGTCGGAGTACCACTTCCGGCGGCTGTTCTCGATGCTCGCCGGGATGCCGTTGTCGGAGTACGTCCGGCGTCGGCGGCTCACCGTCGCCGGGGCCGAAGTCCTCGACGGTGAGCAGACGTTGCTCGACATCGCGGTCCGGTACGGGTACTCCTCGGGAGAGGCGTTCGCCCGGGCGTTCCGGGCCATGCACGGAGTCGGGCCGGGCGAGGTCCGGCGCGACGGTGCGGTGCTCGTCTCCCAGCCCCGGATGTCCTTCCGACTCGTCGTGGAGGGGAGCAGCAGCATGGAATACCGGATCGTGGAGAAGCCGGACTTCCGGATCGTCGGCAAGAAGGCCCGGGTCACCCTGATCTACGTGGGGATCAACCCGGGGATCGCCGAGTTCATCAAGGGGCTCGACAAGGACACGGTCGCTCGGATCGCGGCCCTGTCCGGGGACGACCCGGCCGGGATCCTCTCGGTGAGCGACGACTTCTCGCCGAACCGCGAGGAGGGGTCCGAACTCGACTACTGGCACGCGGTGGTGGCGCGCGACGGTGTCGCCGTCCCGGCGGATCTGGATGTGCTCGACGTCCCGGCCGGCACCTGGGCGGTGTTCACCAACACCGGGCCGTTCCCGCAGGCCCTGCAAGAGATGTGGGGGGACGTGGCGAGCCAGTGGTTCCCGTCCAACCCGTACGAGGCCCGGCCGGGTCCGGAGATCCTCCGGGTCCGCCCCGTACCGGGGACGGGCGACGCCGAGGCGGAGCTGTGGATCCCGGTGGCACGGGCCGTGCGCAGCTGACGGATGGCGGGCGGCAGCCGACGGGCTCCTGCTGTCGGCCGCCCGTCGCCGGACGCCCGCCGCCGGACAACGGCCGACAGATAACCGATGACGAATAACAGATGACAGCTGACAGATTTCGAAATCTGTCAGCTGTCATCTGTTCGTCCACCCCGTTCGGCCCACCACCGCCCGCCAAGCTCCGCCCCCGCCCCGCATGCTGGGGCGGGAGGTGCGGGGGCCGAGGCGCCGAAAAACCCGGGAGTTCCCGAGCAAGCTGCGAGGACAGACGCCATGAAGCAGACCTCCGTGACCACCAACGCCCCCTGCTGGACGGAGCTGGGCACCTCCGACCCGCCCGCCGCCCTGGCCTTCTACACCGAGCTCTTCGGCTGGCAGGTGGACGACACGGCCCGCCCTGGGCACGGCGACTACACCCAGGTGCTGGTCGGGGGCGCCCCGGCCGCCGCCATCACCCCGCGCTACGCCCCGCAGCAGCCGATCGCCTGGACGGTCTGCATCGCGGTCGCCGATGCCGACGCCACCGCCGCGAGGGTCAAGGAGTTCGGCGGGCGGGTCCTGAAGGACCCCACCGACGTCTCCGACTTCGGCCGCTTCTCGGTGGCCGCCGACCCCTCCGGCGCGGTGCTCATCGTCTGGCAGGCCCGCGCCTTCCGGGGCGCCGGGGTGTTCAACGAGCCCGGCTCGCTCGGCTGGGTGGAACTGCTCACCCGTGACCCGGCCGGCGCGCTCGCCTTCTACCCGGAGGTCTTCGGCTGGTCCGTCGCCCCGTCCGAGCACTACCCCCAATGGGGCCTGGACGGACGGGACTTCGGCGGCATGCTGACGATGGACGACCGCTTCCCGCCCCAGGTGCCGCCGCACTGGCTGCCGTACTTCGCGGTCGCCGACGTCGACAACACCGTCGGACGGGCGACGGCGCTCGGCGGGGACGTCCTGATGCCCGCCACCGGACTGCCGGGGGGACGGCGGATCGCCGTGCTGCGCGACCCCCAGGGCGCCGCGTTCGGGGTCTACACCGCCGGCGCCGAGGGCTGACCGGCCCGCCGGGCGACGCGCGAGCGCCGCCACCCGGCCACGGCCATCAGCGCCGCCCCCACCGTGACCAGCAGTGCCCCGAGCGGCACCACGTCGCCGATCCGGTCGTACCAGGTCAGGGTTCCGGGCGCGGTGAGCGGCAGCCGGACGTTCAGCGCGCCGGTGCCGCCGGTGCCGAGCCGGGCGAGCTCCCGGCCCTGGGCGTCGAAGGCGGCCGAGACCCCGGTCAGCGAACCCTGCACGGCCGGCCGCCCGGTCTCGGCGGCCCGGATCGCCGCCAGCGAGACGTGCTGCTCGGGCGCCCAGGTGCGCTGGAAGGTCGAGGTCGAGGACTGGTAGACCAGCACCCGGGCGCCGTCCCGGGCGGCGGTGCGGGCCATGTCGGGGAAGGCCGACTCGAAGCAGATCAGCGCCCCGACGGGCAGCGGCGCGCCCGCCCGGTCGGTGGCGGGCAGGACGTGGAAGGACGTGCCGGGCGCCCGGTTCTCGCCCGCCGCCCGGCTGACCCCGGCGATCCAGCCGAGCGCCGGCCGCAGCGGGATGTACTCGCCGAACGGCACCAGCCGGATCTTGCGGTAGCGGTCCACCACGCCGGCGGGGGAGACCAGTACCGCGTCCTTGGAGATCCGCCCGTCCGCCTTGCGCGCGTCCTCCCCGGCGACGACCTCGGCGCCGGTGGTCGCGGCGAGCCCGCGCAGCGTGTCCAGCGCGGCCGGGTCGCGGTCCAGGTCGGCGGTGGTGCTGCTCTCACCCCACACGACCAGGTCCACCGGCTGCCCGACGAGTCCGGCCGTGATTCGCGCGCTCGCCTCGAACCTGGCCCCGGGGTCCTCCACGATGCCGGGCTGGACCAGTGCCACGGTCGCGGCCCCGTCCCTGGCGGGCGCCTCGCGCAGTGCGAACAGCAGCGGGCCGGAGGCCAGCACCAGCACGACGGAGCCGGCGGCGACGGCCCGCGGCCGCCGGTGCACCGCGGTCAGCGCGATCAGTACCCCGGTGTTCACCGCCGCCACCGCCGCGCTGACCAGCCAGATCCCGCCGGCCGAGGCCAGGGCGAGGATCGCCGGGTGCCGCCACTGGGTGGCGCCGAGCAGCGCCCACGGGCCGCCGAGCGCGGGCCAGGACCGTGCGTACTCGGTGGTCACCCAGACCGCCGGGACGACCAGGAGCGCCAGGAGCGCGCGCCGGGCGGAGAGCGGGGGGTGCAGCAGCCGGTGCACGGTGTACCCGACGCCGCTCTGGAGCGCCCCGAGCAGCACCGCGAGCACCGGCAGCCCCGGCCCGATGGACGGGACCAGCCAGGACATCGCCGCGAGGATGAACCCCGCCCCGAACCACCAGCCGCGCACCGCCGCCTCCCGGCCCGACGGCGCCCGCTGCATCAGCAGCAGCCCGGGCACCAGCGCGATCCACGCCAGCCACGCCTGCCCGGGTTCGGGGAAGGCGAGCACCGGAACCGCTCCGGCCGCCAGCGCTCCGACCCGCCCCCGGTACCGGTGCGGCGCGTGTGGCTCCCGCCCCTCGGTGGGGGTCGTGGTCGTCGTGGTCGGAGCAGGGCCGGTGGGAGCGGTGCGGCGCGACATGCCCCGTATTGTCCGCTCGGACCGCCCTCGGTGCCAGAGGGCCGCACGCGAGGCCGACGCGGATCGGCGGACAGGCGAATCATCGGAACAGCTGGATCACCCCCGAAATCACCTGCGTGAGGAGATTGGCCGCGGAAAGGAGGCCGACCGTGACCTTGATGCGCTCGAGGAGTTTCCCGTTCCCGGCCGTGCTGGTTTCGGTGTTCGTCGTCATGCTTCAAATCTGGTGTACCGGGACGTGTCGAATACGGGGCCGGGCAAAGCGTTACCGAGTGATACGTGGCGGGACCCGGCGGGACGGGAGTGGTGTAACGTTTTACGAGGGATTACGGAAAAAGGGGGCAATACGTGCAAAATGGTGGAGCGCTCGCCGACCTGACCATGCGACTTCGTGAGCTGCACCTCAACGCCGGCGAGCCCAGCACCCGCCGGATCGCCGCCGGGACCGCCGGCGCGGTGAGCCACAGCACCGTCCACCAGGCGCTGACCGGCAGGCGCCTGCCCAGGTGGGGTGCGCTGGAGCTGATCGTGGAGGCGCTCGGGGGAGATCCGGAGGAGTTCCGCGCCGCCTGGAAGTCCGCTCGGCTTCAGGAGGACCGCCCGGAGGAACCCGCCGACCGGGCGATGCCCGCGGGCAGTCGCCGCTATCGGCTGTCGGAAGGGACGGAAACGGGTCTGGGGAGGCAGCGCATTGCGTACCGCATCGCCGAGAGAATGCTCGACTCCGGAAATCATCAAGAAGCTGCGGAATTCCTGAAGAAGGAATTCGAAGGGAGCCCTCGGAGCTCGTTGACGGTGTTGTACCTGCGCGCTCTGGCCAAGTCGAACGACAGCGGGATCACAGCTGTTCTGAAGATGCTCCGGGGCGTGGACATGGAGTCGGCGGACGCGGCCGAAGCGGTCGCCGATTACCTGGAGGACCACCTCGGGGACGTCGAGGCGTCGCTCGGACACATGCTGAACGCCCTTCGGCTCGACCCCGGCAACGGGCTCTACGCCTGGTCCGTGGCGGGCTATCTCGACTACCTGAACCGTCCGGAGGAGGCTCTGCCGTACTACCGGCGGGGCGCCGAGCTCTTCCCGACCGACAACCTCTGCGTGGCCGGCTGTGCCAGGGCGTTGGTCAAGGCCGGCCAGTTCGCCGAGGCCGAGCGGGTCGCCCGGTCGTCGGGCAGCGACGACATCGAGGTCAAGGAGTGGCTTGCCCAGGCCCTGGCACTCCAAGGGAAGTTCGACGAGGCGGAGCAGGAGCTGCGCCCGTTGACGGACCGGGCGTACATCGCGCAGATCCTGGCCCGGATTCTGCTGACCGCCGAGAGGTA
This sequence comes from Kitasatospora sp. NPDC058048, assembly GCF_042885555.1. Classification (NCBI taxonomy): domain Bacteria; kingdom Bacillati; phylum Actinomycetota; class Actinomycetes; order Kitasatosporales; family Streptomycetaceae; genus Kitasatospora; species Kitasatospora sp. NPDC058048. The sequence continues at coordinate 290,032 of NZ_JBHVRT010000002.1, forward strand.
CGACGACGCGCTGAAGCTGGTGGAACGACGCGTCGACGACGACCACGTCGGTCTCGCCTTCCAGGCCACCTACCTGGACGTCCTGATCGCCGCCGGCCGGACCGAGGAGGCCGAACGCCGGCGGGCCCGCCTCGAAGCGCAGTGGTGGGAACGCGAAGGCCGCCGGTCCTGACACCGGCGGCCTCCGCTCAGCGGGGCGTCACTCCTCGCCGCCCTCCAGGTCACCCTCGGTCTCCAGGAACGCGGCCTGCAGCTGCTCGATCAGCTGCGGGTCCGGCTGCTCCCACAGCCCGCGGCTCGCCGCCTCCAGCAGCCGCTCGCTGATCCCGTGCAGCGCCCACGGGTTGGCGCCCGTGAGGAACTCCCGGTTGACCGGGTCGAGGACGTACTCCTGGGTCAGCTTCTCGTACATCCAGTCCGCGACCACGCCCGTGGTGGCGTCGTAGCCGAACAGGTAGTCCACCGTCGCGGCCATCTCGAAGGCGCCCTTGTAGCCGTGGCGGCGCATCGCCTCGATCCAGCGCGGGTTGACCACCCGGGCGCGGAAGACGCGGGCGGCCTCCTCGGTCAGGGTGCGGGTGCGGACCGTCTCCGGGCGGGTCGAGTCGCCGATGTAGGCGGTCGGCGCCTTGCCGGTGAGAGCGCGCACGGTGGCCACCATGCCGCCGTGGTACTGGAAGTAGTCGTCCGAGTCGGCGATGTCGTGCTCGCGGGTGTCGGTGTTCTTCGCGGCGACGGTGATCCGCTTGTACGCGGTCTCCATCTCCTCGCGCGCCGGGCGCCCGTCCAGCCCGCGGCCGTACGCGTAGCCGCCCCAGACCGTGTACACCTCGGCCAGGTCGGCGTCGGTGCGCCAGTCCCGGCTGTCGATCAGCTGCAGCAGGCCCGCCCCGTACGTGCCCGGGCGGGAGCCGAAGACCCGGACGGTGGCCTTGCGCTCGTCGCCGTGGACGGCGAGGTCGGCCTGGACGTGGGCGCGCACGTAGTTCGACTCGGGGGACTCCTCCTGGGCGGCGGCCAGGCGCACCGCGTCGTCCAGCAGGGCGACGACGTGCGGGAAGGCGTCCCGGAAGAAGCCGGAGATGCGCAGCGTGACGTCGATGCGCGGGCGGCCCAGCTCCTCCAGCGGGATCGGCTCCAGGCCGGTGACCCGGCGCGAGGCGTCGTCCCAGACCGGGCGCACGCCGAGCAGGGCGAAGGCCTCGGCGATGTCGTCGCCGGCCGTGCGCATCGCGCTGGTGCCCCAGAGCGAGAGCCCGACCGAGGGCGGGTAGGCGCCGTCGTTGTCGGCGGTGTACCGCTCGACCAGCGAGGTGGCGAGGGCCTGGCCGGTCTCCCAGGCGAGCTTGCTGGGGACGGCCTTCGGGTCGACGGAGTAGAAGTTGCGGCCGGTCGGCAGCACGTTGACCAGGCCGCGCAGCGGCGAGCCGGACGGGCCGGCCGGGACGAAGCCGCCCTGGAGCGCGTGCAGCACGGCGTCCAGCTCGTCGGTGGTGGCGGACAGCCGCGGCACCACCTGGGTGGCGGCGAAGTCCAGCACCTGGCGGACGGCCTCCCGGACGGTCTCCGGCAGCTCGGCGGTGACCTTCTCGACCGCCTCGGGCGCCCAGTCCTCCGCCTCCATGGCCTCGACCAGGGCGCGCGCCTTGGCCTCGGCCGCGTCGGTGGCGCCGAGGGTGAGCGCCGCCTCGTCCAGGCCGAGCGTCTCGCGCAGGCCGGGCAGGGCACTGACGCCGCCCCAGATCTGCCGGGCGCGCAGGATGGCGAGCACGATGTTGACCCGGTCGGTGCCGGCCGGAGCCTGGCCGAGGACGTGCAGACCGTCGCGGATCTGGGCGTCCTTGACCTCGCAGAGCCAGCCGTCGACGTGCAGCAGGAAGTCGTCGAAGCCGTCGTCCTCGGGGCGCTCGTCCAGGCCGAGGTCGTGGTCGAGCTTGGCGGCCTGGATCAGGGTCCAGATCTGGGCGCGGATCGCCGGCAGCTTGGCCGGGTCCATCGCGGCGATGTTGGAGTGCTCGTCCAGCAGCTGCTCCAGGCGCGCGATGTCGCCGTAGGAGTCGGCGCGGGCCATCGGCGGGACGAGGTGGTCGACGAGCGTGGCGTGGGCGCGGCGCTTGGCCTGGGTGCCCTCGCCCGGGTCGTTGACCAGGAAGGGGTAGACCAGCGGCAGGTCGCCGAGGACGGCGTCCGGGCCGCACTCGGCGGACAGCGCGGCGGTCTTGCCGGGCAGCCACTCCAGGTTGCCGTGCTTGCCGAGGTGGATCACCGCGTGGGCGCCGAAGCCGCCGTCCTCCTGGGCGGCCTCGATCCAGCGGTAGGCGGCCAGGTAGTGGTGGCTCGGCGGCAGGTCGGGGTCGTGGTAGATGGCGACCGGGTTCTCGCCGAAGCCGCGCGGCGGCTGGATCAGCACGAGCAGGTTCCCGGAGCGGATCGCGGCCAGCACGATGTCGCCGTCCGGGTTCTGCGAGCGGTCGACGTACAGCTCGCCGGGGGCCGGGCCCCAGTGCTCCTCGACGTGCTCGCGCAGGCCCTGCGGCAGGGTGGCGTACCAGCGGCGGTAGTCGGCCGCGGGGATGCGCACCGGGTTGCGGGCCAGCTGGTCCTCGGTGAGCCAGTCCTGGTCGTAGCCGCCGGCCGCGATCAGGGCGTGGATCAGCGCGTCGCCCTCGTGGCCGCCCTCGCCGCCGTCGAACGAGGGGAGGTCGTTCCCGAGGTCCATGCCCTCCGCGCGCAGCCGCTCCAGCAGCCGCACCGCACTGGCCGGGGTGTCCAGGCCGACGGCGTTGCCGACCCGGGCGTGCTTGGTCGGGTACGCGGACAGCACCAGGGCGAGGCGGCGCTCGGCGGCCGGAACGTGCCGCAGCCGGGCGTGCTTGACGGCGGTGCCGGCGACGCGGGCGGCGCGCTCCGGGTCGGCGGCGTAGACGGTGAGGCCGTCCTCGTCCAGCTCCTTGAAGGAGAACGGGACGCTGATCAGGCGGCCGTCGAACTCCGGCACGGCGATCTGGGTGGCGGTGTCCAGCGGGGACAGGCCGTCGTCGCTGGCCTCCCACTGGGCGCGCGACCAGGTGAGGCAGAGCGCCTGGAGGATCGGGCGGTCGAGGGCGGCCAGCGCGCCCGCGTCCCAGGCCTCCTCGTCCCCGCCGGCCTGGGCGTCGGCCGGGCGGGTGCCGCCGGCGGCGAGCACGGTGGTGACGATCGCGTCGGCCTCGCCGAGCGCGGCCAGCAGCTCGGGCTCGGCGCCGCGCAGCGAGGCGCAGTAGTAGGCCTTGGCCCGGGCTCCCTGGTCCTCGACGGCCCGGCAGAGCGTCTCCACGAAGGCGGTGTTGCCGCTCATGTGGTGGGCGCGGTAGTAGAGCACCGCGACGGTCGGGCCCTCGGTCGTACGGGCTTCGCGCTCCAGCGGGCCCCAGGCCGGGGCGGAGGCGGGCGGGGCGAAGCCGTGGCCGGTCAGCAGCACGGTGTCGGAGAGGAAGGCGCCCAGCTCGGCCAGGTTGGCCGCGCCGCCGTGGGCCAGGTAGGCGTGCGCCTCGGCGGCGATGCCGGCCGGGACGGTGGACAGCTCCATCAGCTGGGCGTCGGGGGCCTGCTCACCCGTCAGCACGATGACCGGGCGGGGGCCGGCCAGCAGCGTGTCCAGGCCCTCCTGCCAGGCGCGGCGCCCGCCGAGCAGGCGGACCACGACGAGCTCGGTGCCCTCCAGCAGCGCGGGCAGGTCCTCGGGGGTGAGTCGGGCCGGGTTGCCGAGCCGGTAGCGCACCGGGCCCTCGGAAGCGCGGGCGCTGAGCAGGTCGGTGTCGGACGTCGACAGCAGCAGGATCATGTGAAGGCCCTCCCGGCCTTGTCGGTGGCCAGGGCGGCCGGGATCTGGGCCGGGTCGGCCGCTGAGGTGGCCGGAACGGCCGCGCGGTCGACCGGGGTGGTCGTGGCGGCGGCCGGAACGGCCGTGATGGCGGCCGGGGACGCGGGCGCGGGCATGCGACAGCGCTGGAACATGTCTGCCTTCCTCGGGGTCCGCGCCCCGGGCCGGTGGAGGACGGCAGGAGTTCCTGGCTCCCGCGGCCGACCGGTCTACCGGTGAACCGCGGTCACAGTGGCGGGACCGCACCGGGTTCGCACCGGTTTCCTCCCCTGCGCCGTCGCTGGCGTGTGGGCGGCCCGCTGGGACCGCCCGTCAGCATCGTACGGGGTACGGCTGACCTGGGGGAGAGTGAGCTTTCGGACGTTCGGGCATGAGAGGCGACGACGAGGCGGCGGTGAAGCGGGGCCGAAGCGGGGCCGAAGCACGACGAAGCGGGGGCACAGCGGGGCCGAAGCGGGGGGCGGGGCTGGTGGTGAAGCCGATGAGGTGGTCGGGGTGCGGCCCGGGTGTGATGCAGCGGACGGAGGCAAGCGATCGGATCATCTGTATGCTCGCCGCCATGCCACCGACACCCGACGCCACCGCGCCGGGCGCCGCAGGACCCGACCGGGAGGTGCCCGACCGGGGGCGTGCGGACGCCTGCCCCGGAGCGCTTCGTCTGCATACGGCCGACGACGGCGCCCTCGCCCGGATCCGCCTGCCCGGCGGGCTGCTGACGGGCCGTCAGGCTCTCGCCCTCGCCGAGGCGGCCGAGGCCCTCGGCGACGGCGAGCTGGAGACCACCTCGCGCGGCAACGTCCAGCTGCGCGGCCTGGCCCCGCACTGCGCGGCCGAGCTCGCCGACCGGCTGCGCGCCGTCGGACTGCTGCCCTCGGACACCCACGAGCGGGTCCGCAACATCGTCGCCTCACCGGCGGCCGGACTGGACGCCGCGGGCGGCCCCGGCAGAGCCGATGTGCAGGCCTGGGTGCGGGAGTTGGATGCACGACTGTGCGCGAGCGACTGGGCGGCCGGGCTCTCCGGCAAGTTCCTGTTCGCGCTGGACGACGGGCGGGGCGACGTCGCCGCGCTCGACGCCGATGTGACATTGATCGCAGGCCCGGACGGCACCCGGCTGCTGCGCCTCGGGCGAGCCGACCGCGGACACCCGGTCGAGGCCGGGCAGGAGGTGACGGCCGTGCTGGACGCGGCCCGCTCCTTCCTGGCGGCGCTGCGGACCAATGGGCGCAAGGCCTGGCACCTGCGCGAGGTCCCTGACCTGCTGCCGGCCGGCCCGGTGCCGCTGCCCGCTTTCGCCGGTGCCGCGCCCGCCGTCGGTGCGCTGCCCGGCGGGCTCTCGGTGGGACTGCGCTTCGGCCGGGCGGGCGCCGGGCAGTGGCGGACGCTGGTCGCCGCCTCGGCGGGCGAACTGCGACTGACCCCCTGGCGCGGGGCGGTACTGCCCGGCGCTCCGGCCGACCGGCTGCCGGCGCTCGCCGCGGCCGGCTTCCGTACCGAGCCCGGCTCGGCCTGGGAGCGGGCCACCGCCTGCACCGGGCTGCCGGGCTGCGCCAAGTCGCTGGCCGACGTCCGCTCGGACGCGGCCCGGGCGTTGGACTCCGGTGCCGCGTTGGACTCCGGTGCCGGTGCCGCGGCGGGAGCGGGTCTCGCGGTGGAGGCCGGTGCCGGGCCCACAGGTGTGCTGCCCGTCCACTGGTCGGGCTGTGAACGGCGCTGCGGCCACCCGGCCGGGCGCTGGGTGGACGTGCTCGCCACAGGGCGCGGCTACCGGGTGACGGTGAATGCCGCGGGAGCCGGTGCGACGGCTGCCGATGCGGTGGACGTCAAGGACGCGACGGGCGTCGACGTGACGAACGAGGAGATGGCCGAGGCGGTCGCCGAGGCCAGGAGGACCACGAAGTGATCGAGTACGAGAAGGACGGCGCGTCCATCTACCGCCAGTCCTTTGCCACCATCCGCGCGGAGGCCGATCTGGCCGCCCTCCCGGCGGACGTCTCCCAGGTCGCGGTGCGGATGATCCACGCCTGCGGGATGGTCGACCTGGTCGAGGACCTGGTGTACTCGCCCGGTGTGGTCGCCTCCGCGCGCGCCGCGCTGCACGCCGGTGCGCCCATCCTCTGCGACGTCAACATGGTCGCGAGCGGCGTCACCCGCAAGCGGTTGCCCGCCGACAACGAGGTGATCTGCACCCTCACCGACCCGTCGGTGCCCGAACTCGCCCGGAAGATGGGCAACACCCGCAGCGCCGCGGCCATGGAGCTGTGGCTGCCCCGGCTGGAGGGCGCGGTGGTCGCCGTCGGCAACGCGCCGACCTCGCTGTTCCGGCTGCTGGAGATGATCGAGGCGGGCGCACCGCGACCGGCCGCGGTGATCGGCGTTCCGGTCGGCTTCATCGGCGCCGCCGAGTCCAAGCAGGCCCTGGCCGAGCACCCGTCCGGTCTGGAGCACCTGGTGGTGCGCGGCCGGCGCGGCGGCAGCGCGATGGCCGCCGCCGCCGTCAACGCGATTGCGAGCGAAGAAGAGTGACGGAGCATCAGAACCCCACGGGCCGGCTGTACGGTGTCGGGCTCGGCCCCGGCGACCCGTCGCTGGTGACCGTCCGGGCCGCCGAACTCATCGGCAAGGCCGACGTGGTGGCCTACCACAGCGCCCGGCACGGGCGGTCCATCGCGCGCTCGATCGCCGAGCGGTACCTGACGGACGGCCAGATCGAGGAGAAGCTGGTCTACCCGCTCACCGTCGAGACCACCGACCACCCGGGCGGCTACCGCGGCGCGCTGGACGACTTCTACGAGGAGGCCGCCGACCGGCTGGCCGTCCACCTGGACGCCGGGCGCGACGTGGTGGTCCTCGCCGAGGGCGACCCGCTCTTCTACGGCTCCTACCAGCACATGCACAAGCGGCTCGCGCACCGCTACCCGACCGAGGTGGTGCCCGGCGTGACTTCGCTCAGCGCGGCCGCCGCCCGGCTCGGACAGCCGCTGACCGAGGCCGAGGAGACGCTCACCGTCATCCCCGGCACGCTGCCCGAGGAGGAGCTGACGGCGCGGATCGCGGCCGCTGACTCGGCCGTGATCATGAAGCTGGGGCGCACCTTCCCGACCGTCCGCCGGGCCCTGGAGCGGGCCGGGCGGCTGGCGGACGCGCAGTACGTGGAGCGGGCCTTCATGGCGGGGGAGCGGGTCGCGCCGCTCGCCGAGGTCGAGGACGAAACGGTCCCGTACTTCTCGGTCGCGGTGCTGCCGAGCAAGGTCGCGCCGCTGGAGCCGGAGATCCGGCTGTCGGACGGCGTCGGCAGTGTGACCGTGGTCGGCACCGGGCCGGCCGGACCGCTCTGGCTGACCGCCGAGGCTCGCGGCGCGCTGTCCGAGGCCACCGACCTGGTCGGCTACACCACGTACCTGGACCGGGTGCCGGAGCGGCCGGGGCAGCGGCGGCACGGCTCGGACAACAAGGTGGAGTCGGAGCGCGCCGAGTACGCCCTGGACCTCGCCCGGCGCGGGCACCGCGTCGCGGTGGTCTCCTCGGGCGACCCGGGGGTGTTCGCGATGGCCACCGCGGTGCTGGAGGTCGCCTGCGAGGAGGCGTACCGGGACGTCCCGGTACGGGTGCTCCCGGGGATGACCGCCGCCCATGCGGCCGCCTCCCGGGTCGGCGCCCCGCTCGGGCACGACTACGCGACGATCTCGCTCTCGGACCGGCTCAAGCCCTGGGACGTGGTGGCGAAGCGGCTGCGCGCCGCCGCCGGGGCGGACCTGGTGCTCGCGCTGTACAACCCGGGCTCGAAGTCCCGGACCACCCAGGTCGGGCTCGCCCGGGACCTGCTGCTGGAGTACCGGGCGCCGGAGACCCCGGTGGTGATGGCCCGCGACGTCGGCGGCCCGACCGAGCGGGTGCGGATCGTCCGGCTGGGCGAGCTGGACCCGGCGCTGGTCGACATGCGGACCGTCCTGCTGATCGGCTCCTCGCAGACCCGGACGGTCGAGCGGGGCGGCGGCGTGGAGGTCGTCTGGACGCCGCGGCGGTACCCGGAGGAGTAACGGGCGACGGATGACAGCGAACAGATTTCATCATCTGTTCGCTGTCATCCGTTATCTGTCATTCGTCAGCTGTCAGTCGTCGGCTGTCGGCCGTCACCCGTTGGCCGCCGCTCGCCGGACCCCGGCCGCTGCTACCGGGTCGGCTTGGTGAGCAGCAGCTCCGTGTTGTGGTCCCCGTCCGTGCCCAGCAGCGCCGTCGGCCGGCCGTTCGGGTCGTTGTACGACAGCTCGCGGTAGAGCGCCGCGAGGTTGGCGTCCGAGGTGCCGCCGAAGTCCGTCCCGTACGGCGCGGAGGACTCGATCAGCGTGGTGAACAGCGAGAGCGTGCCGTCCCCGTTGTCCGCGATCTCGATGATCCGCCCGTGCTGCGGGTAGTCGATGTGCGAGGCGGTGTTGATCTCCCAGAACGCCCGCTCCGGCACCGCGTGGCCGTGCGGCGTGATCTTGTTCATGTGGGTGTGCCCGTTCACCCACGCGACCACGTTCGGGTAGCGCTGGAGCAGCGCCACCAGCTCGTTGCCGTCGTGCCGCCCCTCGAAGATGTTGCGCGGGTCCGGCAGCAGGTTGCCCATCGTGCCGCTGGTGTGGTGGCTGAAGACGAGGATCAGCTCGTCCGTGCTCCCACCGGTCACCTTGCGTCCGTCGGCGTCGTACCAGTGTCCGCTGTGCGCCTTCAACTGCTGCTCCAGCCAGCGCAGTTGCGCGGTGCCCAGCGAACCGTCGGCGAACCCGGCCTGGTTGGTGGTGTCCAGGCTGATGCCGACCACCTTCTCCGAGATGCGGAAGGTGTAGTAGAGCTTGCCGCTGTTGGCCATGTCCGAGGTGAAGCCGTGCCCGTAGGGGCCGGCGCCGGTGACCGCCGGGTTCAGGTGGGCCTTGGCGAACTCCTTGAGCGTGAACGGCCGGCGGCGCTCGTCCGGGGTGACCTTGCGCACCAGGTCGCCGCTGGCGATCAGCTTCGCCAGCAGCAGCACGGCGCCCGCCGGGTCGCGGCGCAGCGAGTCCGTCAGCTGGGCTGCCGTGGCGTCGTCGCAGCCCTCCAGCTTGTACTGGCCGGTGTACAGGTCGTTCAGCAGTCCGAGGTCCGGCAACGAGCCCTCGATGCTGTCGTCGTGGTTGCCGACCGTGGTGTACCAGGGCGTGCGCAGGCCCGGCGCGTCGAAGGGGCGGCCGGCGGCGGACAGGAAGCCGGGTATCTGCGGGAAGCCCTTCGCCTTGTAGCCGTCGCTGTAGGAGAGTTCGGGGTTCCAGTAGGCCGCGTTGCCGGAGTTCTGCACCCCTTCGTAGCGGCTCGGGTCACCGGTGTTCTGGGCCAGCCGGCCGCCGCCCATGACCTTGAGGTACCAGTCGAGTTCGGCGAGCTCGTGGTTGTCGGTGTTGTCGCCGGTGGCCATCACCATGCTGAACGGCATCCCGGTGTAGGGGCCGCCGGCGAGCGAGTTGACCCGCTCGACGAGGGCCGAGACACCGCGGGCGTTCAGGGCCTCCTGCGGCCGGTAGGCGCTGCCGTTGAGCTTGGCCAGGTACTCGAAGCGCACCGGGGACTCGGTGTCCACCAGGTGCAGGTCGCTGAACTGGACGAAGCTGGCGAGGCCGGTCCGGCGGTCGTCCCGTCCGGTGGTCGCCGACGCCAGGTCGCCGCGCACCATCAGCGGCCAGCCCGGTCCGGCCGTCAGCCGCTTGTAGCCACCGGTGCCGACCGGGGTGGCCACCTGCTCCAGCGTGGTCCCGGTGATCCTGACCGCCCGCTCGGCCGTCGTCGCCAGCGCCCGGTCGCGCGCCGCGGCCGAGGCGAACTGCGCGCCGCCCAGCGACAAGGCCGACCAGGCGGCGGCCACCGACGTACCGGTGAGGAACGTACGCCGACTCATCCCTGCCACAAAAACCCCCACATGCTGATGGCCCGGCGGGGCGCTTCGACCCCGGCCGGGCCCACGTCTGTCATGAACCCGCTTCTGGCGGACCGCCAGATTACTCACTGGTAGGCACGGTGGGCGAGGCCCGTGCAGAGAACTCTTCGGGAACGCGGGGCAGCGGCCCCGTGCAGCTCGTGCGCGGGATTCCTCCGCACCGCGCGGGACGCGGGTGCCGCCACCCCGGTCGGGTCCCATCCGGCCCGGTGGGGGAAAATCGGCGGCGGCGGCCGGTGTGGCCGCCGGAGCGGAGCAGGACGGCGCGGGCGCCGTCGGAAACGGGGCGCAGGTGGCCGCAGCGGGAGCCGAGGCGGGAGCCGGGGCAGGGGGCCGGGCCGGCCAGCTGAAGAGCAGCGGCCTGCGGCCCGGCTGGACGACGGGGGCCTGCGCCACCGCGGCCACCAAGGCCGCGTACACCGCGCTGCTCACCGGCGAGTTCCCGGACCCGGTGGTCATCACCCTGCCCAAGGGTCAGCAGCCCGCCTTCGCCCTCGCCGCCGAGGAACTGACCGCCGCCCATGCGCCGGCGACCGTCGGAGAGCCGGCCACCGCCGAGGAGTCGGCCGCCCAGGAGCCGGCCACCGCCACGAACCCCACCGCCGGAGAGCCGGCTGGTGCGCCCGGTGCGCCCGGTACGACTGGTGTGCCCGGTGCGCCCGGCCCCGACCGGCGCATCGCCGCCATGGCCGGGGTGGTCAAGGACGCGGGCGACGACCCCGACGTCACCCACGGCGCGCTGATCCGCTCGACCGTACGGCCCGGCGCGCCCGGCACCGGGGTGGTGTTCCGGGCCGGTCCCGGGGTGGGGACGGTCACCAAGGCCGGCCTGCCGCTGCCGGTCGGCGAGCCCGCCATCAACCCGGTGCCCCGGCAGATGATCCGGGACGCGGTCGCCGAGGTGGCCGCCGCCCGCGGCGGCAGCGGGGACGTGGTGGTGGAGATCTCGGTCGACCACGGCGAGGAGATCGCCCGTTCCACCTGGAACCCCCGGCTCGGCATCCTCGGGGGTCTGTCCATCCTCGGCACGACCGGGGTGGTCGTCCCCTACTCGTGCTCGGCCTGGATCGACTCGATCCGCCGAGGGGTGGACGTGGCCCGGGCGGCGGGGCGCACCCACGTGGCCGGCTGCACCGGGTCGACCTCGGAGAAGGTCGCGGTGGCGGAGCACGGGCTGCCGGAGGACGCGCTGCTGGACATGGGCGATTTCGCCGGCGCGGTGCTCAAGTACCTCAAGCGCCACCCGGTGCCCCGGCTGACCATCGCGGGCGGCTTCGCCAAGCTGTCCAAGCTCGCGGCCGGCCACCTCGACCTCCACTCGGCGCGCTCCCAGGTGGACAAGGGGTACTTGGCCGAACTGGCCCGTCGGGGCGGGGCCGACGAGGCGCTGGCCGGGGCGGTCGCGGGCGCCAACACCGCACTGGAAGCGGTGCAGTTGTGCCGGGCGGCCGGGGTGCCGCTCGGGGATCTGGTCGCCGAGGCGGCCCGGGCGACGGCGCTCGGCGTGCTGCTGGGCTCGCCGGTCGCGGTGGACGTCATCTGCATCGACCGCGCGGGCACCGTCGTCGGCCGGGCGGAGCCGCTCGGGCCGTGACCCTTGCCCGCCCGTCGCACGGCCTGCCCGTGAGGACGTCGGGCCGTGACCTCGCGGGGTCGTGACCTCGTGGGGCCGTGACACTGTCACGAGTGTCACGACGGCGTGACAACCTCACCTGGTGATGTGAAGAACTGACGCCCATACGGGGTGAGAAACGGACAAATGGAGTACCACGCCGGGCCCCGGTTCTGTCGCCATCTCAACCATGAGATATCGTCTGGCGAGTGACAGGCGACTACCTCACCCGTATCGGCACCCTCATCCGTACCGCGCGCCAGCACCGCGGCTGGTCCCAGGCGCAGCTCGGAGAGGCCCTCGGAACCAGCCAGAGCGCGGTCAACCGCATCGAACAGGGCAAGCAGAACGTCAGCCTTGAGATGATCGCCCGCATCGGCGAAGCCCTCGACAGCGAGATCGTCTCCCTCGGCTACTCCGGCCCGATGCACCTGCGCGTCGCCGGCGGCACCCGGCTCTCCGGTGCGATCGACGTCCGCAGCAGCAAGAACGCCTGCGTGGCGATCCTCTGCGCCTCGCTGCTGACCACCGGCCGCACCACGATCCGCAGCGTCGCGCGGATCGAGGAGGTCTACCGCATCCTCGAGGTGCTCACCAGCATCGGCGTCAAGAGCCGCTGGATCAACGAGGGCCGCGACCTCGAACTCACCCCGCCCGCCGAGCTTGACCTCGCGGCGATGGACGTCGAGGCGGCCCGCCGCACCCGCAGCGTGCTGATGTTCCTCGGCCCGCTGATGCACCGCGCCCAGCACTTCGCCATCCCGTACGCGGGCGGCTGCGACCTCGGCACCCGCACCGTGCAGCCGCACCTGACCGCGCTGCGCCGCTTCGGCCTGGAGGTCGCCACCACCGGCGGCGCCTACCACGCCTCGGTCGAGCCGGGCGCCCCGATGGACCGCCCGATCGTGCTGACCGAGCGCGGGGACACCGTCACCGAGAACGCCCTGCTGGCCGCCGCCCGGCACGACGGCGTCAGTGTCATCCGCAACGCCTCGCCCAACTACATGGTCCAGGACCTCTGCTTCTTCCTGGAGAAGCTGGGCGTGAGGATCGAGGGCATCGGCACCACCACCCTCACCGTGCACGGCGTCCCGCAGATCACCTGCGACGTCGACTACACCCCGGCCGAGGACCCGGTGGAGGCGATGAGCCTGCTGGCCGCCGCCGTCGTCACCTCCTCCGAGCTGACCGTCCGCCGGGTGCCGATCGAGTTCCTGGAGATCGAGCTCGCCGTGCTGGAGGGCATGGGTCTCGACTATGACCGCACCCCCGAGTACCGGGCCCACAACGGTCACACCCGGCTGGTCGACCTCACCGTGCGCCCGTCCAAGCTGACCGCGCCGATCGACACCATCCACCCGATGCCGTTCCCCGGCATCAACATCGACAACGTGCCCTTCTTCGCCGCCATCGCCGCGGCCGCGCACGGCACCACGATGATCCACGACTGGGTGTACGACAACCGCGCGATCTACCTGACCGAGCTGACCCGCCTCGGCGCCGACGTCAAGCTCCTCGACCCGCACCGGGTGCTGGTCCAGGGGCCCACCCGGTGGCGCGCCGCCGAGATGATGTGCCCGCCGGCCCTGCGCCCCGCCGTGGTCATCCTGCTCGCCATGCTCGCCGCCAAGGGCACCTCGGTGCTGCGCAACGTCTATGTCATCAACCGCGGTTACGAGGACCTCGCCGAGCGCCTCAACTCCATCGGCGCCCAGATCGAGACCTTCCGCGACATCTGAGCAATCCGACGGAACGTCATGTCGCTGACCGGCCTCACCCGTTGAGGCCGGTCAGCAGCACGGCGACCTCCAACCCGGTGTCCAGGTAGTCCACGAACACCGGGTTGTTCAGTGTCCAGGGCGAGCGCCGTTCCCGGACCAGCCGGACCGCCTCGCCGCTCTCGTGGCCGAGGCCGATCAGCGCCTGCGCCACCACCAGGCCCGAGCGGTTGTACCCCGAGTGGCAGCGCACCAGCGTCCGCGCCGGCCCCGGCGGACGGCCGCCTCGGTGAGCTCGGCCGCCTCCTGGACGGCGAGCAGTTGACCGGGGGAGAGCGGGGCGTCGGGCACCTCCCGGACGACGTGCTCCACCCCCGGTGCCGGACCGTGCCCGGAACGGGTGAACAGGCTGACCACCAGGTCGAACTCGGCCCGTACGATCGCGAGTTCCAGCTCGCCGCCGGGCCGGGTGAAGTAGTGCCCGCCCATCCAGAGCCCGGGGACGATCTCGTTCCAGGGCTCGGACGGCCCGGGGGTGTCGCGTTCCTTCTGGCGGGTCCGCACGCTCTGCTCGCTCCCTCGTCGCCCGGCTGCGTCCGGCGCTGCGTCCGGTGCCGGTCCTGGCGTTGCCCGGTTCCGTCCGGTTCCGTCCTGTGCCGCCCGGTGGCGTTCGGTGCTACTCGCCGGTGGTGCCGTCGAGGTGCTCGCGGAGCAGATCGGCGTGGCCGTTGTGGCGGGCGTACTCCTCAATCATGTGGGTGAGGATCCAGCGGAGCGAGAAGACCTCGTCGCCGTAGTGGCCCAGGACGTCCAACGACTCGGCGGCGGACACGAGTTCCCGGGCGTGGTCGCACTCCCGGCGCCAGATCGCGAAGGCCTCGTCGGGGTCGGCGGTGTCGGCGTCGAACTCGGCGAAGGACCCGTCCGGGTGCTTCCAGAAGCCCGGCAGGCCCTCGTCGTCGAGGACGTTGCGGAACCAGCTGCGCTCCACCTCGGCGAGGTGGCGGACCAGCCCGAGCAGGGAGAGCCCGGACGGCTCCAGCACGCGGGCGCGGAGCTGCTCCGCGGTGAGGCCCGCGCACTTCATCGCGAGGGTGTCGCGCTGGTAGTCCAGGAAGCCCGCCAGGGTGGCGCGTTCGTCGGCGGTGCGGGGAGTCTGCGTACGCTGGTCATCGGTCATCGGGCCATCCTTCCCGACGTCCACCGGGGCCGCCCCGCAATTTCCGCGGGACGACCGGGCGAGCGGGCACCACCACGACGGTGAGCGGGCACCAGCACGACGGTGAGCAGCCGCAGTGCCCGGGCCGTCCGGTGCCCACGCCGTCCGGCGCCCGAGCCGGCTAGCCCAGGTGCTCCAGCCAGCGCAGTGCGCCGGGGACGTCCGGTGCGACCGGGACGCCTTCCGTGACCGGCGGGCGTTCCACGATGATGACGGGCAGGCCGAGTCCGCGCGCGGCGGTCAGCTTGGGGGCGGTCGCGGCGCCGCCGCTGTCCTTGGTGACCAGGATGTCGATGTCGTGTCCGCGCAGCAGTGCCTCTTCGCCGTGGATCGTGAACGGCCCCCGGTCCAGCAGGACTTCGAACGAGGGCGGTACCGGGGGCTCGGGCGGGTCCACCGAGCGGGCGAGGAAGTGGACCCCGTCCAGGTGGGCGAAGGCGCCGACGCCCTGTCGTCCGACGGTGAGGAAGACCCGTTCCCCGCGCCGGGGCAGCAGGTCGGCCGCCGCGGCGAGGGAGGGGACGGGGAGCCAGTGGTCGCCGTCGACGCGGGTGAAGCCGGGGCGGCGCAGCACCAGCAGCGGGACCGCGGTGGCGGCGGCCGCGAGGGCGGCGTTCCGGGAGATGCCGGCGGCGAACGGGTGGGTGGCGTCCACCACCGCGTCCACCTGCTCGGTGCGCAGCCAGTCGGCCAGACCCTCCGGTCCGCCGAAGCCGCCGATCCGCACCTCCCCGGCGGGCAGCCGCGGCTGGGCGACCCGGCCGGCCAGCGAACTGGTGACCCGGTGCGCGGTCGGGGCGAGCTCGGCGGCCAGCGCCCGCCCTTCGGTGGTGCCGCCGAGGATCAGGACGTGCCGCATCACGCCCCGCAGGGCTCGTGCGGGCGCTCGCGGTCCGCCGAGTAGAGGTGGCTGTCGCGGAACTGCCCGGCGGCCAGCGTGCGGCCGACGAGGATGACGGCGGTGCGGACCACGCCCGCCGCCTTGACCTGCTCGGCGATGTCGCCGACGGTGCCGCGCAGCACCAGCTCGTCGGGGCGGCTGGCCATCGCGACCACGGCGGCCGGGCAGTCCGCGCCGTAGTGGGGGAGCAGTTGCTCGACCACGTCGTCCACGTAGCCGGCGGCCAGGTGCAGCACCAGCAGGGCGCCGCTGCGGCCGAGGGTGGCGAGGTCCTCGCCCTCGGGCATCGGGGTGGCGCGCTTGGCGATCCGGGTGAGGATGACGGTCTGGCCGACGGTCGGGACGGTCAGCTCCCGCTTGAGCGCGGCCGCGGCGGCGGCGAAGGCGGGCACGCCGGGGACAACTTCGTACGGCACGCCGGCCGCGTCCAGGCGGCGCATCTGCTCGGCGACGGCGGAGAAGACGGACGGGTCGCCGGAGTGCAGCCGGGCGACGTCCTGGCCGGCCCGGTGGGCGGTGACCAGTTCGGCGGTGATCTGGTCCAGGTTGAGCTGGGCGGTGTCGATCAGGCGGGCGCCGGGCGGGCACTCGTCCAGCAGCTCGCGCGGGACGAGGCTGCCCGCGTACAGGCAGACCTCGGCGCGGGCCAGGATGCGCTGGCCGCGCAGGGTGATCAGATCGGCGGCGCCCGGGCCGGCTCCGATGAAGTGGACGGTCACGAGGCGTTCTCCTGAGGGGTTTCGGGCTTGACGGCGGACCACTGGGTGACCGGCATGGCCTGGCGCCACCCGGTGAAGCCGCCCACCGGGACGGCGTGGGCGACGGCGAGTTTGACGAGCTCCCCGCCGTGGCGCCGGTACCACTCGGTGAGCAGCGCCTCGGACTCCAGCGTCACGGTGTTGGCGACGATCCGGCCGCCCGGGCGCAGCGCGGCCCAGCAGGCGTCCAGCAGGCCGGGCGCGGTGAGGCCGCCGCCGATGAACACGGCGTCGGGGGTGGGGAGTCCGGCGAGAGCGGCGGGGGCGGGGCCGGTCACCACGCGGAGCCGGGGCACTCCGAGTGCGGCGGCGTTGCGGACGATCCGCTCGGCCCGCGCCGGGTCGCGTTCGATGCCGACGGCCCGGCAGTCGCGGTGGGCGCGCAGCCACTCGACGGCGATCGAGCCGGAGCCGCCGCCGACGTCCCAGAGCAGCTCGCCGGGGGAGGGGGCCAGCGTGGCGAGGGTCGCGGCGCGGACGTGGCGCTTGGTGAGCTGGCCGTCGCTCTCGTACGCGGCGTCGGGCAGGCCGGGGACGAGGGAGGTGCGGGGGCCGTCGCCGAGGTCGACGGCGATGACGTTCAGCGGGTCGCCGGGCGGGTGCGGCCAGCCGTCGGCGGGGCCGTCGAGGTGGCGTTCGGCGGGGGCGCCGAGCTGTTCGAGCACCCGCAGGCGGGCGCCGCCGAAGCCGCGTGCGGTGAGCAGCTCGGCGACGGCGGCCGGGGTGGCGGCGTCGGCGCTGAGCACCAGCAGGCGGCGGCCGGGGTGGAGGGCGAGGGAGAGGGCGTCCAGCGGCCGGCCGACCAGGCTGACCACCTCGGTGGCCTCCAGCGGCCAGCCGAGCCGGGCGCAGGCGTAGGAGACGGAGGAGGGGTGCGGCAGGACGCGCAGGCGCTCGGCGCCGACGGTCTCGGCGAGGGTGCGGCCGATGCCGTAGAACATCGGATCGCCGCTGGCCAGGACGGCGATGCGGCGGTCGGCGTGGGCGGCGAGCAGTCCGGGGACGGCGGGGCGCAGCGGGGACGGCCAGGGGACGCGCTCGGCGGTGACCTCGTCGTGGGGGAGCAGGTCCAGCTGGCGGGGGCCGCCGACGACGGTCCCGGCCTCCCGCAGCGCGGCCCGGGAGCCGGCGGCGAGGCCGGGCCAGCCGTCGGCCCCGATCCCGACGACGGTGATCGGGGGTGGCAGCTCGGGCACCGGGTGGCTCCTCGTCGTTCGATGGGCCGATGAGCGGGAAATCTCATTGGCCGGGGCAGCCTACCTGGCGGTTGTCATCCGCTACCCGTCATCCCACCCTCCCCCCGGTCGCTCCCCAGTCCCCCGATTCGATCAGCGCCGGCCGCTCCCGCAGCCGTGCCTCGGCCCTCGGTCCGGCGAGGTAGACCCAGGCCTCCCGCAGCTCGCCCGCCGCCGTCCGCACCGCCATCCGCCGCCGCACGTACAGCCCGGTCCCGTCCGTCCGGCAGTCCTCCAGCCGGTCCAGGGCGGCCAGGGCTCCGGCGTACGCGCCCGGGCGTACGGTGACGAGCTCGCCCAGGATCCGGCGCCCGGGCGCCGGATCCGGCACCGCGTACGGGAAGCCGGGGCCCTCGTGCAGCGCGGCGCCCTCCAGGACCGCCGGCCGGATCTCGGCGCAGCGTCCGGCCAGGTGGGCGGCGTGATTGCGGCCGCCGCTGCGCAGGGTGCCGTACACGAAGAACGGCAGGGACTCCTCGGATGCGGGCACGGGTTCGACCTCCTCGTCGGGGATCGCCCACCGTACGTCCCGCGGTCCGGGTTCCGATACGGACTGGCGCACCGGGCCGTCCATGCGCTGTCATGTCGGATGTTCGGCCAGCACCGTCCAAGGGGGACACCCATGACATCGCCCGCTTCACCCTCCCAACCGGCCGCGGATCCCGGCCCGACCCCCGGCGTGGCTCCCGACGTTCCCGCCCCCGCCGACGCCCCTGTCCGCGCCGACTCCGCCGTCCCTGCCGACGCGGCCGTCGCCGCCGACGCCGCCGTGAGGGCCAAGGCGGCCCCCACCCGCGGCCCCCGCCTCGGCGGCGCGGTCTGGCTGGCCCTCCTCGTGGTCTACGTCGTCTGGGGGTCGACGTACCTCGCGATCCGGATCGCCGTGGAGACGATGCCGTCCTTCCTCTCCGCCGCCGCGCGCTTCCTCGTCGCCGGCCTGCTGCTGACCGGCTACCTCCTCGTGCGGCAGGGCCCGGCCGGTCTGAAGGTGACCAAGCGGCAGCTGGCCTCTTCCGCCCTGGTCGGCCTGCTGCTGCTGACCGGCGGCAACGGACTGGTGGTCCTGGGCGAGACCTCCGTCCCCTCCGGGCTGGCCGCCCTGCTGGTGGCCGCGGTCCCGCTGTGGATGGTGGTGCTCACGGCGGTCGGCGGCGAGCGTCCGAGGCCCGCCGAGCTGGCCGGGGTGCTGCTCGGACTGGTCGGCCTCGGCGTCCTGTCGGCGCCCGCGATCGGCGGGTCGATCGAGCCGGCCGGCGTGATCATGATCATCGCCGCCACCCTGCTCTGGGCGACCGGCTCCTTCGCGACCAAGAAGATCCCGATGCCCGACAACGTGCTGGCCGCGAGCGCCTACCAGATGCTGGTCGGCGGAGTCGGCGACCTGGTGATCGGATTGGGCCGTGGTGAGCAGCACGGGCTGGACCTCGGAACGGTCTCCGGGCGGTCCTGGCTGGCCCTCGCCTACCTGGTGATGTTCGGCTCGCTGCTCGCCTTCACCGCGTACGCCTGGCTGCTGCGGTCGGCCCCGCTGACCCTGGTCGCCACCTACGCCTATGTGAACCCGGTGGTCGCGGTGCTGCTGGGCTGGCTGATCCTCGCCGAACCGCTGACCGGCCCGACCCTCGCGGGCGGCGCGATCGTGGTGGCGGGCGTCTGCCTGGTGGTGAGCGTCAGCCGGCGTTCGGGCGGCTCGTCGCGCGCCGGGAGTCCGGCCCGTCCGGCGAAGGAGCCGACCGCTCGGAGCTGAGCCCGGCCCACCACCACCGCCCCGGACGACGGCCACGCCGTTCACGGTGTCCACGGCGGCCACGACGTCAACGGCGGCCCGCCCTCGCGCTTCCGGCTCACGGGGGCGGGTCGTCCGCGGTACGGCTCAGAAGGCGTACGGCGGCTTGCCCGTCCACCAGTTGCCGGGCGCGTCCGGGTCGCGGCTGGTCCAGAACTCGATGATCGCGGTGGTGAACTCGGCGGCGGAGAGCACGCCGTCGCCGTCGGTGTCGAGGTGGCGGAAGGCCTCGTCGGCGTCGTCGCGGGAGAGGCCGGCGAAGTGGCCGCGCTGGAAGACGAAGAACTCACCGGCGTCCACCGTCCCGCTGCGGTCGGCGTCGGCGACGGCGAGGAAGGCCTCGGCGAGTGCGCCGAGGATCTCGCGCGCGGCCTCGGGGTCGTCGGCGAGCGAGCCGGTCGAGGTGACGAACTGCTGACGGGTGATCGCCTCGGTGCCGGCGGGCAGGCGGGCGAGGTGCAGGTCGTGCCAGGTCGTCAGGTAGGCGCGGACTATCACGGCCTCGGCCTCGGAACCCTCCTGATGGCCGAGCGAGCGGGCCACCGAGAGGCCCATCAGGACGTGGTCCCGCTCGGTGAGCAGGCCGTCGCCGTCGGCGTCGAGGTGATCGAAGCCGTGGTTGATCTTTGCGATGAGCAGGTCGTCCGACAAATGTGCCTCCTCGGTTGGTGATTCCTTGCTCGGGTCTCCTACGTCACATCGCCTGCACGCTAGCGTCTTGAGCCGGACCGGCGCAGCCGAACGAACGGCGAACGACCTGCCCGTTCACTCCCACGCCACTCGCCGAGCCGTCCGCCGGGCCGCAGGGCCGTCCGTCGAGCCGTCCGCAGGGCCGTCCGTCGAGCCGCTCGCCCGGCGGACGGCCCGGCAGCCCGGACCGTCTCAGTGCACCGCCGCCAGCAGCTCCCTCGTGTACGCGGTGTGCGGCGCCTCGAAGAGCTGGTCCCGGTCGGTGGACTCGACCAGCCGGCCCCGGTGCATCACCGCGACCCGGTCGCAGAAGTGCCGCACCACCGCGAGGTCGTGGGAGACGAACAGGAAGGCCACGCCGAGCCGTTCGCGCAGCTCCATCAGCAGGTTGAGCACCTGGGCCTGCACCGACACGTCGAGCGCGGAGACCGGCTCGTCGGCGATGATCAGCCGCGGCTGCGGGGCCAGCGCCCGGGCGATGCCGATCCGCTGGCGCTGCCCGCCGGAGAACTCGTGCGGGTAGCGGTCCAGGTGCCCGGCCTCCAGCCCGACCTGCTCCAGCAGTTCGACGGAGCGCTCCCGCCGTTCGGCCGGGCCGAGCGAGGTGTGCAGGCGCAGCGGGGTGTCCAGGGTCCGGCCGATCGTCCGGCGCGGGTTGAGCGAGGCGTACGGGTCCTGGAAGACCAGCTGGATCTCGCGGCTGAGCCGCTTCCGGAGCTCCCGGTCGGGCCGGGTGACGTCCTGGCCGTCGTACAGCACCCTTCCGCCGGTGGGTCGTTGCAGTCCGGCCAGGACCCGCGAGGTGGTGGACTTCCCGGAGCCGGACTCGCCGACCAGCCCGAGTGTCTCGCCCGGGGCGATCCGCAGGCCGACGCCCTCGACCGCCCGGACCGGTTCGGCCCGCAGGCCGGGGAAGCGCCGGCGCCCCGGGAAGTGCACGGACAGGTCGTCCACCTCGACCAGCCAGCGCTCGGGGCGCCCGACGGTCCGCGGCCGGAACGTCCGCGAGGGTGTCGGCTCGTCGACCGTCGGCAGGGCGGTGCCCGGTACCGAGTCCAGCCGGAGCGCGGCGCCCACCAGGGCCCGGGTGTACGGCTCGCGCGGCGCGGCCAGCAGCTCGGCGGTCGGAGCGGACTCGATCCCGGCCCCGCCGCGCATGACCAGCGTGCGGTCCGTCGTCCCGGCGACCACGCCCAGGTCGTGGCTGACCAGCAGCACCGCCGTCCCGTGCTCGCGCTGCAACTCGCCGAGCAGGTCGAGGACCTGCCGCTGGACGCGGGCGTCCAGGGCGGTGGTCGGCTCGTCCGCGATGATCAGCCGGGGGTCGTTCATCAGCGCCATCGCGATCATCACCCGCTGGCGCATGCCGCCGGAGAACTGGTGCGGGTAGTCGCGGCTCCGGACCGCCGGAATGCCGACCCGGTCGAGCATCTCGGCTGCCCGCCGGCCCGCCTCGGCGCGGCCCGTGCCCGGGTGGTGCAGCCGGTACATCTCGGCGAGCTGGGCGCCCACGCCGTGGAAGGGGCTGAGCGCGGTGAGCGCGTCCTGGAAGACCAGCGCGGCCCGTCCGCCCCGCACCCCGCGCAGCGCGGACTCCTCGGCACCGACGACCTCCTGTCCGTCCAGCCGGATCGAGCCGGTGACGGTGGTGGTGCGCGGGTCGAGCAGACCGAGGACGGCGAGCCCGACGGTCGACTTGCCGGAGCCCGACTCGCCGACCAGGCCCAGGACTTCACCCGGCGCGAGGTCGAAGGAGAGGTTCCGGACGGCGGTCACGGGTGCGCCGCCGCGCGGGTCGGCGAAGGCGACGGTCAGGTCGCGGACGCTCAGCACCGGCTCGTCGCTCCCCGCCGCGGTGCCCTTCGCCCCTTCGTGCCGCACGCCGTCCCCGGGAACAGTGGATTTCATCGAAGGACTCCCCATCAGCTCAGCCGCACACGCGGATCGAGCCAGGCGACCGCGAGGTCGGCCAGCGCGACGAACAGCACCATGAAGCAGGCGGCCAGCAGCACCGCGCCGACCACGGCGGGCAGGTCCTGGCCGGCGACGGCCTCCGCGGCGAACCGCCCGACCCCGTTCAGGCCGAACACCGTCTCGGTGATCACTGCTCCGCCGAGCAGCACCCCGGCCTCCAGGCCGATCAGCTGCACCAGCGGCCCGGCGGCGCCGCGCGAGGTGTACTTCAGGTGGGCGCGCAGCCGTCCCAGACCCTTGCCACGGGCCGTGCGGACGTACTCCTCGTTCATCGTCTCCAGTAGCTGCGAGCGCGAAAGCCGGGCGAACACGGCCGAGTTGACGAAGCCGAGGACGAACCAGGGGAGCAGCATCCCGCCCGCCCAGGCGGCCGGGTCCTCGGCCGGCGGGGTGTAGGAGGGCAGCGGCAGCAGCCCGGTGGAGTACACCAGCAGCCACTGCGCGACGTACCCGAGGAAGTAGATCTGCACGCTCGCGCCGACCAGGGTGAAGCCGGAGAGCAGCCGGTCGGTCCGCCGCCCGTGCCGCAGCGCGGAGACGAACCCGGTGCCGAGGCCGAACACCAGCAGGACGGCGAGCGCCCCGGCGGTCAGCGAGAGGGTGACGGGCAGGTGGTCGGCCAGTGCCTCGGTGACGGGCTGGTGCAGCCGGTAGGAGTAGCCGAGGCAGGGGGCGTCGCAGTGGATGGTCGAGCCGTCCACGTCGCCGATGTCCCGCCCGGCGACCACGCCGACCAGGTAGTCGGTGTACTGGGTGAGCAGCGGCTGGTCCAGGCCCATGCTCTGGCGCACCGCCGCGACCTGCCCGCTGTCGCAGCGCGGGCCGCAGGCGGCGCGGGCCGGGTCGGCGGGCGCGGCGTAGAAGAGGGCGAAGGCGGCGGCGGACACCGCGACCAGGACCGCGAGGGCCTGGGCGGTCCGCCGCAGGACGAAGGAGAGCATGGCCGATCCGGGGTCGACGTGACGGGGGAGGCGCGCGGAGGGCGAGCAGCTGAGCGGGAAGCGGGCGGGAGGGAGCGGGCGAGCGGGGAGGGGGAAGGGGCCCGCCCCCGTTCCGCCGTGGATTTCGTGGATTTCGTGGAACCCGTGGAACCCGGGAAACAGGAACGGGAGCGGGAGCGGGCCCCGGCACTCAGGACTTCAGGTACAGCCAGGCCAGCGAGACGGTCCCGTAGATCGGGTGGACGAACGCCCCGCCGACGTTGCTGCCGCGCAGCTGGTTGACCGTCGGGTAGGCGAACGGCAGCACCGGCAGGTCCTTCATCACGGTCTGCTCCAGCGCGTACAGCTCCTTGGCCTTGGCGCGGGGTTCGCCGATCTGGTTGATCCGGTCGATCTCCTTGTCGACCTCCGGGTTGCGGTAGCGCGCGGAGTTGATGTCGCTGCCGGCCCGGCCGTCGAAGGAGAACGGGACGAGGGTGGACGGGGTCGGCCAGTCGACCGAGCTGGTCTCCTCGAACAAGTCGTACGGGGAGTCGGTGCGGTGCACCTCGTCCAGGAAGGCCTTGGGGTCGACCGGCTTGGGCACGACGGTGATCCCGGCCTTGCCGAAGCCATCGACCAGCACCTGCGCGACGCGCTGCCCGGTCGGGGTGTTGCGGTACGCGTAGGTCAGGCTCCCGGGCGCCTGCTTGGCCTTGGCGAGCGCGGCCCTGGCGGCCTCCGGGTCGCCCTCGGGCCTGGCCGGGTAGAGGTCGTACTTCTGGTAGTCGATCAGCGCGGGGGAGCTCAGCGTGGTGGCCAGCTCGCCGGTCCGGGCGCCGCCCTGGACCTGGCGGGCCTGCTGACGCGGGTAGGCCAGGTGCAGCGCCTTGCGGACCTCGACGTCGGGCACCCGCTCGTTGTTGATCATCAGCTGAGTGACGAAGGCGCCCTGCCGTCCGGAGACCACCAGTTCCTTGGCCTTCGGGTCGGTGTCGGTGGTCTGGTACAGCTCGGCGGAGAGGGTGTCGGAGGCGGTGGTGGCGTTGGCGCCGCCGTCCCGTCCGGAGAGGATCTCCTGGTTGAGGTTGAGCGCCTCCTTGCCGTACGTGAAGACGAACTTCTCCGGGTACTGGCTGCGGATCGGGTCCGTCTCGGGCTTCCAGGCCGGGTTGCGCTCCAGCACCATGCGGGTGTTCTGGACGTGCTCGACGATCCGGTACGGCCCGGTCGCGAACGGCAGCCGGTCGTAGTCCGTCCCGGTGTCCTTGTCCCGGCGCACCGGGGAGGAGGAGGACTGCGCGGCCATGTACGGGACGTCGGCCTGCGGCTGCGGGAAGCGGAAGACGATCGTGCGCTCGTCCGGCGTCTCGATCGCGTCCAGGTCGCCGGCCTGCGGGCCCGCGTACTTGGTGCGCGCCGCCTCGTAGCTGGCCTCGCCGGTGAGCCACTGCGGCCAGTACGGCGGGCCGACCTCGTAGCCCTTGCCGAAGGTGCGCTCGATGCCGTACTTGACGTCCTGGGCGGTGATCGGCTGCCCGTCCTCCCAGGCGACGCCCGGCTTGAGGCGGTACGTCCAGGTGCGGCCGCCGTCGGCCGGGGTGCCGGTGTCGGTGGCCAGGTCGCCGACCAGCTTGGCCTTGCCGTCCACGACCTGGTACTGGGTCAGCTGGCGGCCCCAGAGCAGCGAGGCGTTGTAGGTGGCGCCCGCGTAGACCTTCTGCGGGTCGAGGTGGCGGAACTCCACGCTGTTGTACACGTTCACCGTGCCGCCCGCGCGGGCGCCCGGGACGGCCGGGGCCGGGCCGGCGCTCTCCTGCTCGCTGCCGAGCACGGCGGTCAGCGGGGAGGTCTCCTTGGCGGAGGCCCCGGCGGCGCCGCCGGAGCCGGTGGTGCTGCCCGCGCCGGCCGAGCAGGAGGTCGCCAGCAGGGCGGTGGCGATGACGGCGAGGGACGGTCTGGTCCAGCGCATGGCGAATCTCTCCTTGCCCCGGCGGATCGTGCCGGGGCGGGCTCGGGTTGATGGAAGGGAGGAGGCGAGGGGGTCAGCGGGCAGTGCGGGCGCGCGGGTCCAGCGCGTCCCGGACGGCGTCGCCGAGCAGGTTGAAGGCGATGACGAACAGCAGCAGCGCCACGCCGGGGAACACCATGTAGGTGGGGTCGGCCCGGAAGACCTCGGAGCCGCGCGCGATCATCCGCCCCCAGTCCGGGACCGGCTCGGTGATGCCGACACCGAGGAAGGACAGCGCGGCCTCCGAGGCCACGAAGGTCGGCACCGCCATGGTGGCGTGCACCAGCAGCTGCGAGCGCACATTCGGCAGAAGTTCGTGGACGACGACATGGAACCGGCCGGCGCCCTGGGCCCGTGCGGACTGCACGAAATCCCTTTCCCGGAGCGAGCGGACGGTGGCCCGCAGGGAAAGCGCGAGCGGAATCCAGCCGAACGCCGAGAAAACCAGGATCAGCACCAGGAACTGCATCCACTCCGGTTCCGCGGTGCCCGGGTCGACCAAACGGGACTGGATCACCGGGCTGAGCGCGAGCAGCAGGAGCAGCGTGGGAAAGGCCAGCAGCACATTCGCGAGGAATCCGAACAGCCGGTCCGTGATCCCGCCCAGGTAGCCGACCGCGACGCCGGCCAGCACGCCCAGGGTGGTGGTCACCGCGGCGGCCGCGAAGGCGATCAGCAGCGAGGTGCGGATGCCGTACAGCAGCTGGGTGAACACGTCCCGGCCGAGGCCGGGCTCCAGGCCGAACCAGAAGTCGCCGGAGATCCCGCCGTTCGGCAGCATCGGCAGTCCGCTGTCGCTGAGCAGGCCCGGGACGTCCTGGCCGTAGTGGTCGACCGGGTTCTTCCCGTACAGCGCGGCGACCAGCGGGGCGCCGAGGGCGAGCAGCAGGAACAGCACCACCACCGCCAGGGCGGCGGCGCCGACCCGGTCGCGCAGGATCCGGCGGAGCAGGCCGGGGTCGGCGGCGGGCGCGGGCCCGGCCGTGGTGCCTGGGACGGTGTCGACCGCTGCCATGAGGCGTAACCCCCGAATTCTCCGCCGCCCCATGGGTGAGGGTGCGCTGGTGTGCATTTCCGGTACGGCGTCCCGGGGTTTTCCCGGTGGCCGCTCGAGCGCCATTGGATCGGATGCGTCCGAGGTTCTGCAAATCACCTTCGGCGGTCGTTCGGGTCATTCCTGCGGAACTGTTTCGGGATATGTGGCGGCTTCATTTCGCCGAAACATCGGCGTTGCAAAAGAACGGACATAGCAGCACATAGCGGACTGCCCGTTCCGCATTCTGAGACCTCCGCCACAGTCCCTCCGGTGTTGGTACGATCCCGGTGGGCCGCAACTGGCGCGTAGGGATGGAATCAACCATCGGGAAGCGGCCCCGTGAATCCTCACGTGAACTTGCCGAGCGCCTGGGCCCCCGCATCCCCACCAGGAGACCGCCATGGCCCAGCAGCCCCACACCGCCGCCTCCGCCGCGGCCGACACCGCCTTCCGCAGCGCCCTCGACGTGGTCGCCGGCGTCGAACCCCGGATCGCCGCCGCCATCGGCCAGGAGCTGGCGGACCAGCGCGCCTCGCTCAAGCTGATCGCCAGCGAGAACTACGCCTCCCCGGCGGTCCTGCTCACCATGGGCAACTGGCTCAGCGACAAGTACGCCGAGGGCACCGTCGGCCGCCGCTTCTACGCGGGCTGCCGCAACGTCGACACCGTCGAGAGCATCGCCGCCGAGCACGCCCGCGAGCTGTTCGGCGCCGACCACGCCTACGTCCAGCCGCACTCCGGCATCGACGCCAACCTCACCGCCTTCTGGGCCGTCCTCTCCCAGCGGGTCGAGAGCCCGGCCCTGGAGCGCGCCGAGGTGCGCAACGTCAACGACCTCACCGAGGAGGACTGGGCGCGGCTGCGCCAGGAGCTCGGCAACCAGCGGATGCTCGGCATGTCCCTGGACACCGGCGGCCACCTCACCCACGGCTTCCGGCCCAACATCTCGGGCAAGATGTTCGAGCAGCGCAGCTACGGCACCGACCCGGCCACCGGCCTGATCGATTACGACGCGCTGCGCGAGACCGCTCGCGAGTTCCGCCCGCTGATCATCGTCGCCGGCTACTCCGCCTACCCGCGCCTGGTGAACTTCCGCAGGATGCGCGAGATCGCGGACGAGGTCGGTGCGACCCTCATGGTCGACATGGCGCACTTCGCCGGCCTGGTCGCGGGCAAGGTGCTGACCGGCGACCACGACCCGGTCCCGCACGCCCACATCGTCACCACCACCACCCACAAGTCCCTGCGCGGCCCGCGCGGCGGCATGGTGCTGTGCCAGTCCGAACTGGCCGAGCACGTCGACCGCGGCTGCCCGCTGGTGCTCGGCGGCCCGCTCTCGCACGTCATGGCCGCCAAGGCGGTCGCCCTCGCCGAGGCCCGCCGCCCCGAGTTCCAGGCCTACGCCCGCGCCGTCGTCGCCAACGCCCAGGCGCTCGCCGAGGGCCTGCTGCGCCGCGGCGGCAAGCTGGTCACCGGCGGTACCGACAACCACCTGGTCCTCGCCGACGTCTCCGGCTACGGCCTGACCGGCCGCCAGGCCGAGGCGGCCCTGCTCGACTCGGGCATCGTCACCAACCGCAACTCCGTCCCGCTGGACCCGAACGGCGCCTGGTACACCTCGGGCGTCCGCCTCGGCACCCCGGCCCTCACCACCCGCGGCCTCGGCACCGCGGAGATGGACGAGATCGCCGACCTGATCCACACCGTCCTGAGCGCCACCGCCCCCACCACCACGGCCAAGGGCTCCCCGTCCAAGGCCGCCTACAGCCTGGACGCCGCCCTCCGCGACGCCACCGCCAAGCGCGCCGCCGACCTGCTCGCCCCGTACCCGCTCTACCCGGGCGTCGACCTGGTCTGACGGCGGACGGCAGACGGCGAACAGATGACAGATTTCGAAATCTGTCATCTGTTCGCTGAAAGTTGTCGGCCGCTGGCGGTCCTCCGCGCACTTCCCTTGCCGGTGACGCGGGCTTCAGGAGCGCCGTAGCCGGACGAGCGAGGCCCAGAGGTCGTCGCCGACCTGGGTGCCATCGGGCAGGAGCAGTCGGCCGACCTGGTGAAACAGGTCGATGCCGGCGTCCCGTGACGACTGCCCGCCCAGCGCGGGCACGACGCGGTTCCGGACGGCGGCGTACGCCGCGGTGTCGGTTGCCGCGGCCTTGAACCACGCGCAGATGGCGGGGACCGCCTGTGGCTCGAACTGCGGGTCCGCCAGGAGGTCCCGCAGACCTTCGTCGATCTCGGTACGGGCCTTCTCATTGGCCGTGCCGAGCAGCCAGGGCCGCGGGCCGTCGAACTGCGCCATCAGCCCCAGCAAGGCGATCTTCCCGGATCGGCGGGCCTTCTTCTCGCGCCAGCGCAGCACCTCGGAGAGCAGCAGGTTCCGTCCCTCCTCCCGGTGGCCGAGACGGTGGAAGACGGCCAGGACACCGGCGAGGAGGGACTGGTCCTTCGAGGTCGAGGCAACCCGACGCAGCCGCGTCATCGCCTTTCGGTGGTCCCTGCCCCCGGGGTCTTCGGCGGTCAGGACGTGCTCGGCCACGTCGACAACCACGGACTGCGTCCCAAGGCGGCGGTCGTCGGCCCAGTCGTAGAGCCGGGCCCACGCGGCCCGCTCCATCCCCGCGTCTTTGAGCACGCGTGTCATGACGGCCGCGCACATGTCCGATCGTCCGGACTCGTGGGCGGTGTCGCGGATCTCGGTCAGAACCGTCGGCGCCTGGTGTCGGGCAGCCAGCGTGGTCAGCGCGGAGATGCTCTTGTCCGCCTCGGCCCGCTCGGCCGGGGCGGTCGAGATCAGCCACTCCAACAGGACGGATCGCATGTCCTCGTAGTTGTCCCAGACGTACGTGAGGACGGCCTGGGCGTAGCCCGGGCGACTGAGCGCGGCGATGTCCTGGGAACTCACCGTCGCATGGAGGGAGGTGAGCCTCTGCCGAAGTCCGCGCCCGGCGAAGACCTGGCCGAGGTTCGTCGGAGCGTGCGTCCGGTCCTTCTTGGCGATCAGGTCCTCCAGGGCACGGGCATCCCGTGAGATCTTGGCGGCCGGCGCGACCCGGTGGAGGGCGAGGGAGAGCAGCAGGCACCGGTCGGGCAGGGACAGCGCACCGCCGGTGTCGCCGCCGTGTGCGAAGACGCCGTCCAACTCGGTGCGCCAGTCACCGAGGGCGTTCTCGACGCTCGTGCGGAGTTCGGGATGGCACGCGTTGTCGCCCGCTTCATCGGGCCGGCCGAGCTTTCCTTCCTCGATCCAGCGGGCCTCCTCCGAGTGGTCGCGCTTGAACTCCAGCCACTGTTCGGCCACGGCGCCGGCGGCGCGTACGGCCTCCACCGCGTTGCGCAGGGACGACAGATGGACCCGGGCGGTGTCCGACCGGAGGTACGGCACGAGCCAGGGCATGCCGGCTGCGGTCAGATGGCGTTCCGCGACGGCGAACGGCTCCGGCGGGGAACGGAGTTCTACCACCCGGACCCCGGGGGCGACGGGCCAGGTTCGCTGTTCGGTCCAGAGATCCGCGGCGATGTTGAGGACCCAGGTCGAGCTGACCTGCTTCAGCTCCGGGACGCTCGCAGCGAGGTCGTCGAGGAACGCCGTCGATGGGTGGTCGGTGAGCGGGTCCTTGAGGTCCAACTGGTAGGCGCACCCGTGCTCCCGGCGGATCCTCGACACCTTCGGGCGCGGCCCGTCCGGTTCGAGTTCGACGAGCTTCGTCTCGAACGGTGTGTGGTGCGCCAGGACATGGTGGACGAAGGTGGTCGAGCCGTAGCCGCGCGGCGCCACCATGATGATCACCCGGACCTCGGGGTCCGCCAAGGCGTCGGCCAGCTGGGCCCGGACGGCCTTCCAAGCGGAGGGAAGGGCGAACGTCCGGGACTCGAGCAGCTTGGTGCGGTCCAGCCTCCGGGCCTCCAGGAAGTCCTGTCGGATCTCCTGATACATCCTGTCGACCTGGCCGATGGCGACCCCGACGTCCGCCATGAAGGTCAACGAGGGCGCAGTGTGCTCCGGCGTGACGGGCTTCCTGGTGGCACCGGCCGGAGCAGTGCGGACCGGCGCGGGCAGGAAGGCCTGGATCCGCTCCAAGTCGTCCCTGGTCATGCGAGGTTGACGCCCCCCATGTTCAGCGTCGCGACTGTTCCGATGGCCGTGCCGACGCTGCCGTTGAAGGTGAGCTGTGGACCGGGCGCGGGGCTCGGTGCGGGCTCCACGGGCGGTTCCCCCCGGCCGAGGGACGCCTTGATCGTCACGGGCGCGAGTCGCGGCACGTGGACCCAGGAGGTGCGGCGGAACTGCTTCTTCGGCACGACTGCCGAGACCTCCAGGAAGTCCCGTTCGGCCAGCGTGTACGTGCGAGCGGCCGCGACGGCTCGTCGGTAGACCTCGTCCGAGAGGATCGCCGCGACGAACGATTCGTGCTCTGCGGCCACGTCGGCCGCGACGCGGACCTCCTCACTGTCCACCAGGCGGCAGGCGTCATTGATGGCGTCGCCCCGGTGATCGGGGGAGAGCGGGCCGAGGTGGATGCTCAGCCGGGTCCGCAGGACCGGATCGTGAGCGCGTCGCGCCCGGTCATGGCGGCGCAGAGCGTCCTCCAGGAGCGCGATGCCCGGGTCGACCAGCCGTACGACCTTCGCGGCGGGCACGATCCTGATCCAGCCGTCACCTGTGTCGCTGCCCCGGCGCTCGTCGGCCCAGAGCGCGGCCAGGCCGATGTGGGTGAAGGTCTCGGCGACGGCGTTGTCCAGCGCAGCCCGCATACCGGGCATTGCGGTCTCCGGCACCTTGCTGTAGCCGACGATGTCGACCACGAGGATGGCCAGGTCGGGTGGGAGGTCGTCCATGTCAACGGGGGCGGGGAGCATGCCTGTCTGTCCTCCTGGTGCGGGGGCGAATCCGAGGTCCGTGTGCCAGGCAGCGATCATGCCTCCGACCGGGCGGTCGGTGCTGCCCAACGGAGGGCAGAGCGGAAGTGACCTGCGCCACTCCAAGGAGACGTCGGCGTGCTACTGCTCGGCGGCGTGCGCACACAGCGCCCGTACGTCGGTTACCGTCACACCACCGCTCGGAGCCGTGGTCAGCCAGCCGTGTCGGCTCCACTCCTTCAGGACCTTGCCGACGGCGTTGCGTGAGGCACCGATGAGCCTGGCGAGGTCCTCCTGCGGCAGCCGGATCCGGGACGGGCCGTTGGGCGTTGCCGGGCCGGAGAGCCGCATGAGAAGACCGGACAGCCGGAGCGCGACGGATCCGGTCGCGAGTTCCAGCTTGGTCCGGTCGGCTTCGCGGAGCCGACTGTAGGAATGCCTGAGCAACGGTCGCAACAGGCCCTGCGATTCGATGAAGTCCGTGAAGTCCACAGCCGGGATCACGCGGACCTGGCAGGGCTCAAGGGTCCGTACGGTCGCGCTGCGCACTCCCTCCGCCAACACCGACATCTCACCGAGGAGTTCGCCGTTGCCGCGGACCGCGAGCAGCTGCTCGCTGCCACGAGGGCCGTCGGCGGTCACCATCACGCTGCCGGTCTCCAGGAGCACGACACAGGTGGCGGGTTCGTCCTGCCGCAGCAGGGTGGCGCGGGACGCGCGGTAGCGCACCGGCGCCAGCCGCTGGAGGAGGATCCAATTCTCGTCACTCAGGAACTCTCGGTGTGACTCCTGCATGCGGCGCCTCCGGTGGCCGGGTTCACGGTCGGCGGATCACCGAGTTGCCGGCCGACACCATGATCCGCTCAGTGTGCCGCAAGCATCAGACCGGCGGCCAGTGTGCCCAACACCAGCCCACAGGACAGCAGATCGACCGCATGCCGGAGAAGGCGGTACTTCCGCAGGACGAGCCGGGAAAGCTCCACCAGGCGTTGTGCGTGCGCCGTTGCGAGATCACCGGAATTCCGCTCCGAGAACGATTCGACCAACTGTTCCGGCGTCAAACCGGCGAATTCCAAGTAGGAGAGAGCGCGGTGGCCGTCGTGGCGGAGCTGGGGCCTGGCGGCTGCCAAGGACAGGGCGAGCGAGCCGATCAGGAGGGTGAGGACGCCCAGGAGCGTAGCCTTGGCCAGCGGGGAGAACGGCGGCAGCGCGCTGCTCAGCGCGGTCGCCATGGTGATGCCGCCGACGGCCGCGGCTCCGATGCCGGTGGCCTTGGCGTCGCTCCGTTGCAGCTCTGCCATGACCTCCTGGGTGGACGACGCCATCCGGCGCGGAGTCTGAGGGCCGGCCGGACCGGTGACAAGGGGACGGATCGCTCGCATGACGGGGCCTTCCCTCGGTGTACGGGTCTCTGTGGCCCCAGTTTCCGCGCGATCTTGGTTCCGCACTGCCCAGTGGATTGCCGATCCGCCGAGATGTGCGTCACTTCCCGGCCCGGATGAGCCGGTCGGTGCGAGCTGGCCCGGAGGTGGCGGACCGAACGGCCCGCGCACCGCCATGGCCAGGGATGCCGTCAGTACTGCAAGGACTTGTACTGGAGGAACTCCTCCAGCCCGTGGCGGCCCAGCTCCCGGCCGAGGCCCGAGTTCTTGTAGCCGCCGAAGGGCGCGAGCGGGTTGAAGCGGCCGCCGTTGAGGTCCACCTGGCCGGTGTCGAGGCGGCGGGCGAAGGCGGCGGCGGTGTCGGTGTCGCGGGCCCAGACGCCGCCGCCCAGGCCGTACGGGGTGCCGTTGGCGAGTTCGGCGGCGTGGTCCTCGTCGCGGTAGCGGAGTATCGCCAGGACCGGGCCGAAGACCTCCTCCTGGGCCACCGTCATCTCCGGGGTCACGTCGGCGAGCACGGTCGGGCGGACGTAGTAGCCGGTGGGCAGCTCGGCGACGGGCTCCGAGCCGCCGACGACGAGCCGGGCGCCCTCGGCCAGCGCGCCGTCGATGTAGCCGCGCACCCGGTCCAGCTGCTTGGCGTTGACCAGCGGGCCGATCCGGGTCCGCGGGTCGGTCGGGTCGCCCGGCCGGTACTGGGCGGCGAGCTCCTCGGCCCGGGCGACCGCCTCGTCGTACTGGTCCTCGTGCACCAGCAGCCGGGTCAGCGCGCTGCAGGTCTGGCCCGAGTTGGCGAAGACGTTGGCGACGTTGGCCTTGACCGCGCGGGCCAGGTCGGCACCCGGCAGCACCACGTTGGCGGACTTGCCGCCCAGTTCCAGGGAGACCCGCTTCAGCCCCCGGCCGGCCGTCTCGGCGATCTGCCGGCCGACGGCTGTGGAGCCGGTGAAGGAGACCAGGTCCACTTCCCGGTGCCCGACGAGCGCCGCGCCCGCCACCGCGCCGGTGCCGGTCACCAGGTGGAAGGTGCCCGCCGGGAAGCCGGCCTCGTGCACCAGTCGGGCGAACAGCCGGGCCACCAGCGGGGTGTCCTCGGCCGGCTTGAGGACCACCGGGCAGCCGGCCGCCAGCGCCGGGACGGCCTTGGCCACGATCTGGTGCAGCGGGTAGTTCCAGGGCGTGATCGCCGCGACCACCCCGGCCGGCTCGGCGTGCACCACCGAGTTGCCGATCCGCTCCTCGAAGGGGTGCTCGGCGAGGAGGGTCAGGTAGGAGGTCGCCACGGAGAGCGGCAGCCCGGCGTGCACGGCCCCGGCGAAGCCGACCGGCGAGCCCAGCTCGGCGACGACAGTCTCGGTGATCTCGTTCTGCGCGGCGGCGATCCCGTCCCGCAGCCGGGTCAGCAGGGCCAGCCGCTCCTCGCGGGTGGTGGAGCCCCAGCTCCGGGCCGCCCGGCGGGCCGCCGTCACCGCCGCGTCGATGTCGGCCGGACCGCCGGCCGGCACCGTGGCCAGCACCTGCTCGGTCGCCGGGTTCAGCACGGTGATCGATCCGGTGTCACCGGAGGGCCGCCACTCGCCGTCGATGTACTGGTCGCCGTGCTCCGGGTACTGCGCGTACTGCCGCACCGATCGTCCTCTCGTCCACTCAGCCGACCCTTGACCAGCAGTGCTGGTCGGAGGTCAGTCAATGCGGCGCGGACGGCCGCGCGCAAGAGTCAATCCCGACCGGCGGACGTGACGGTTACTTCGGGGCGAACCGCGCGGTGTACTCGTCGAACGGCTCGATGCCCACCTCGGCCCGCCGCTCGTCCAGCCGCTCGGGCTCCTCGCAGGGCCACGGCACCGGGCGGCCGTCCGTCACCGCGCCGATCTGCGTCCCGTAGCGCTGCTCCCGGCCCTCGTTGACCGCCAGCCGGTCCTGGAGGAAGGCCAGGTCGCGGGCGCTGGCCTCGCCCCTGGCGACGGCCCCGCCCATCAGGGCCACCGCCCGCCGCTGGACGTCGAGCTGCCGGTCCGCGTGCTGCGCCACCAGCCAGGCCGCCCGGGCGGCCTCGGGGCCGACGGTGCGTTCGGTCGGCCAGCCGTGCGCCGCCATGATCTCCGCGAGCCGGTCGCCGTGCCGGGCGGTGAGCCGGCGCCAGGCCGCCTGATCGGCCAGGTCGGGGCTGTTCGCCAGCCGGGCGGCCGCGCCGTCCTCGGCCATCATCCCGGTCAGCTCCCGCACGAGGGCCGGATCCTGACCGTACTGCCGCGCTTCCGTCACGTCGACGACGCTCCCTGCCCGGGCCCTCCCGTCGAGGACCGTCCGCGACCACGCTAGGCGCGGAAACCGCGACGAAGATCATCCCCGAAGACGGTGACCCGGGGGTGCCCGCCACGGCAGGATGGACATACACGGGGAACGGAGCGCACCGGGAACGGAGCGCACCGCGCACGGTCCCCGCACACAGTCCCCGCGCACGGTCCCCGCGCACGCCGAAGGGCCGGTCGGAGGATTCCGACCGGCCCTTCACCGTGAGTTCACGCGCTCAGGCGCCTCAGACCCGCGAGGGCTCCGGGGCGTCGTCCGGCGCGGCGCTCCGGGCCTCCTCGGCCATCTCCTCGCGGACCGCGGCCAGCGAGGGGTTGGCCCAGGCGCTGGCGACGCCCCAGCGGTAGAACGCCAGCCCGATCGCGGCGACGATCAGCAGGTCCCAGCCCTGCGGCAGGTAGTCGTGCCCGCCGAAGTCGGCGCTGCCCGCCCAGGAGACGCCGGCCATCACGAACAGGTACGCGACCATCCAGGCGCCCGCCTTCAGGTGCGGCTTCAGCTCGGCGAACGGCTTGCGCAGCTCGTACCAGGCCCAGATCGGCAGACCGGCGGCCATCAGCAGGATGACCTTGCCGGTGAGCGGCCAGCGGGCCCAGTAGAGCACCAGCGAGCCGAACACCATCGCGACCGGGGCGATCACCGGCATGGCGCGCAGCCGGACCGGCCGGGGCAGGTCCGGGGCCAGGCGGCGCAGCGCCATCACGGCGACCGGGCCGGTGATGTACGAGATCACGGTGGCCACCGAGACGATCTCGGCCAGCGAGCCCCAGCCGCGGAAGACCGCGAGGAACAGGAAGGCGACCACCAGGTTGAGCACCAGCGCCGGGCGCGGGATGCCGGTCTTGGCGTCGACCTTGCCGAAGATCTTGGGCAGGTGGCCGTTCTCCTGCACGCCGTGGATCATGCGCGAGGTGGTGGCGGCGTAGATCATGCCGGTGCCGGAGGGCGAGATGAAGGCGTCCGCGTACAGCGTGATCGCCAGCCAGTTCAGGCCCCAGGCGATGGCCAGGTCGGCCAGCGGCGAGGTGTAGGAGAGGTTGCTCCAGCCGTTCGCCAGGTCGCCGCCGGGGATGGCGCCGAGGAAGGCGATCTGCAGCGCGACGTAGATCACCAGGGCGATCAGGATCGAGCCGATGACGGCCTTCGGCAGCGACTTGCCGGGGTTGCGGGCCTCGCCGGCCAGGTTGAGCGGGGACTGGAAGCCGTTGAAGGCCCAGACGATGCCGGAGACCGCGACGGCGGTGAACACCGAGCTCCAGCCGTTCGGCGCGAAGCCGCCGTGGTCGGTGAAGTGGGCGGTGTCGAAGTGCGCGAAGAGCAGCGCACCGGCGGTCACCGTCGGGACGACGACCTTGAAGACGGTGATCGCGGTGTTGGTCTTGGCGAACAGCGTGATCGCGAACCAGTTGAGGGCGAAGTAGACGAGCAGCAGCACGCTGGCCAGCGCCACTCCGCTGAGGGTCAGCTCCTTGCCGTCGAACAACCCCTGTGCCCAGCCGAAGTGCCAGGAGCTCATGTACTGCAC
Organism: Kitasatospora sp. NPDC058048; assembly: GCF_042885555.1. NCBI lineage: Bacteria > Bacillati > Actinomycetota > Actinomycetes > Kitasatosporales > Streptomycetaceae > Kitasatospora > Kitasatospora sp. NPDC058048. The sequence goes on from NZ_JBHVRT010000002.1 coordinate 325,787, forward strand.
GGAGGCGGTGGCCTCACCCGGGATGACCGAGACGATGGCGATCCAGTTGGCCCAGGCGGCCAGGTAGCCGGCCAGCGACCCGTGCGAGTACTGGCCGTACCGGACCATGCCGCCGGCCTTGGGGAACATCGAGCCCAGCTCGCTGTAGGTGAGCGCGATGGTCAGCGCCACCGCGGCACCGATCACCCAGGCGAGGATCGAGGCGGGTCCGGCGAGCTTGGCGGCCCGCTCGGCACCGAACAGCCACCCGGAGCCGATGATCGACCCCAGCCCGACCGCGGTCAGGCTGATCGTGCCGAGCGATCGGCGGTAGTTCTGGTGTGATGCCGTCGACGATTCGGGCTCACTCAACGTATCGGTCCTCTCGCTCGTGGTTCATCGGGTGGTGTCGGTGTTTTTGCGATTTTGAGTCGCTATTTCGGACAAACGGAGAGCAGCCTATGTTCCGAAAACGGGCGAATACCTCAGAGGAAGCTCAAACCGTCCGATTGTTGCCATCTCGTGTCCGGCGTCCGGGCCGGTGCGGACCGGCGAGGAGACCGAGGCCACAGTGCCCGGAAGGGGTGGTGGCCGGGGATGGCGACCGGGGTCGGCCCGGGAAAGGGGCGGCCCGAAAAACGAAATTCCCCGTGGGTGCCTTTCGGCTCCCACGGGGAATTCGGCTGTGTCCGAGGGGGGACTTGAACCCCCACGCCCGATAAAGGGCACTAGCACCTCAAGCTAGCGCGTCTGCCATTCCGCCACCCGGACCGGGTGTGTGCTTCGGGGGCTTTTTCCTCGCCCCCTCGGCGACAGAGAGAACATTACCAGGGTTCTGGAGTGCTTCTCACCTGCGCTTCCTCGGGGCGGGGCCACCGGACATCCTGGTCCGAGGCCCGTCCGGCCCCCGCGGGCCGCGGGGGCCGGGCCGTACCGCGTCCGAGGCGGGCCCGCGGTGAGCCCGGAGCCTGCCCGTACCGCGGCCCGTACCGCGGCCCGTACCGCCCGCACACGGCCCGGAGTGCGGCCCGCACAGGTTGGTACGGCCTGGGAACGCGCTCGAATCCGGCCCGAACCGGTGGCGTCCGCGAAGGAACCGGTCGACTCCCGCACCGGCCGCGGTCGGTTGCGGCCGGAATCGGTCCGACACGGGCAACTTGTCGACGGTGCCACGGCCGCCGCGACGGCTCTCGTAGCGTCTGTGGACCGAGGGCGCCATGAAGCGGATCGCCTGATTCCCGGGTCGCGGACGAAGGGCGGCTGGACGTGGAGCAGATCAGCGGAGCGGCGAAGGCCGAACCGAGACGCGACAGGCGGGTGGAGGGCCGGGGCGGGGCCACGGTCTCCGGAGGTCCCGCCGAGGGCGTGTGGCGCTTCCCGGTGCCCGCCACCGAGGCCTCGGTGCCGCTCACCCGGCACGCGGTGCGGGACCGTCTGCTGGCCCAGGGCATGGCCGGGGTGCGCTACCAGGAGCTGGTGGACGACCTGCTGCTGATCGTTTCGGAGCTGGTGAGCAACGCGGTGACGCACGCCGCCGAGCTGTCCCCCGAGGTGGTCACCGAGCTGTCGGTGCGCCGGGCCTCGGTGCGGGTGTCGGTCGAGGACGGCGATCCGTACCGGCCGAAGGCGCTGGAGAACGACACCGCGAGCACCGGCGGGCGCGGCCTGCTGCTGGTGAAGAGCGTCACCCTGCAGGCCGGCGGGGTGTGCGACGTCGAACACACGGGGGAGGGCGGCAAGGTCATCTGGGCCTCGCTGCCCGTCCCCCCGGAGCCCGGCCACTGACCGGCCGGGCCGACGGCCGGGTCGACGGTCGGGTCGACGACCGGGTCGACGACCGGAGCGGCCGGGGCGGTCGGACCAGGACTACCAGTCCCGCCCGGCGATCTCCCGGATGCCCGGCAGCGCGGCCTCGAAGACCGTCTCGAACCAGACCGAGAACGGCCGCTCCGCTCGCAGCTCCCGCAGCTCCTGCGCGGTCACGAAGGCGAAGTCGTCCACCTCCTCCGGGGTCGGCTCGACCGGCGCGGTGACAAGTCCCACGAACAGGTGGTTCCACTCCCGCTCGATCAGCCCGGAGGCCTCGTCCGGCAGGTCGTAGCGGACGGTGCCCGCCTCGCACAGCAGCGCCGGGGCGACGCCCAGCTCCTCGGCGGTGCGCCGGGCGGCGGCGACGAACGGCGGCTCGTCCGGGTACGGGTGGCCGCAGCAGGTGTTCGACCAGACGCCGGGGGAGTGGTACTTGCCGAGCGCCCGGCGCTGGAGCAGCAGCCGGCCCTGGCGGTCGAACAGGAAGACGGAGAACGCCCGGTGCAGGCGGCCCGGCTGCTGGTGGGCCCAGAGCTTCTCGCCCGTGCCGATCGTGACGCCCTCGTCGTCGACCAGTTCCAGCAGGATCTCGGCTCCGGCCGGGGCGGATCCGGTGGCCCGGGGGTCGACCGTGACATCGGTCTCCACGTCGAGACCGGTGTCGATCTCGGCGGCGAAGTGCGTCGGGTCGGTCGGCAGACTCTGGGGCATGGGGCCTCTTTCGGGAGCGGGAGCAACGGGAGCATCGGGTGTCTCCGACGCACCGGGTGGAGTGCGGCGGACACAGCAGGGGCACCGGCGCCGGCGTCGGGCTCCAGTCTGCCGTATGGGTGGCACTCGCCAGGGGTCCCACGCACAACCGGACGGATCATGACCCGGAGGAATCGGAAACCGGCCAGAGAAGGATCCGGGAAGACCCCGAAAGGGGCACGGAAATCGCAGAACCGTTCGCCGCGCGTTCGGAGCCCGTTCGACCGGCCCGGCGGAGCCGGTGCGGACCCCGGGCCGTTCCACCGTCACCCCGGGCCGCTCCGCCGTCACCCTGGGCCACTCCACCGCCGCCGCAGCCGCCGTTCCGCCTGCCGTTCCGGCCGCCGTCCTGCCCGCCCGCCGCCCCGCCCGCAGCCCCGGTCCCGCCGCCCCGTCGGCCGCCCCGGGCCCACGGGCGCGTTCTGGCCGGTCGCCCCGGTCGCCTACCATCACATACGACACGGTGCCCGGATCTGTGCCGGCACCGGCGCGCCGCCGCCCGCCCCGGTCGAACGCCGGTCCGGGCGAACCGGTGGCGCCGCCGACCTCCGGCACAGATCCGCGCACAGCACGACGGATCAGGAGACCCGCATGATCGGCCTCGTTCTGGCAGCCGGCGCCGGCCGCCGGCTGCGCCCGTACACCGACACCCTGCCCAAGGCTCTGGTGCCGGTCGACGGGGAACGGACCGTCCTGGACCTCACGCTCGGCAACTTCGCCGAGGTCGGACTGCGCGAGGCCGCGATCGTCGTCGGCTACCGCAAGGAGGCGGTGTACGACCGCAAGGACGCCCTGGAGAACAAGTACGGCGTCAAGCTCCACCTGGTCGAGAACGACAAGGCCGAGGAGTGGAACAACGCCTACTCGCTGTGGTGCGCCCGCGAGCTGTTCGCCGAGGGCCTGCTGCTCGCCAACGGCGACACCGTCCACCCGGTCTCCGTCCAGCGGACCATGCTGGAGGGCAACCGGCGGCTGACCGAGTCCGGCACCGCCCCCGGCATCCTGCTCGCCCTCGACACGGTGAAGAAGCTCGCCGACGAGGAGATGAAGGTGATCGTCGACCCGGCCACGGGCATGCGCCGCATCACCAAGCTGATGGAGCCGGCCGAGGCGACCGGCGAGTACATCGGCGTCACGGTGATCAACCCGTCCGCCGCCGCCGACCTGACCGACGCGCTGCGCGCCACCTACGAGCGCGACCCGCAGCTGTACTACGAGGACGGCTACCAGGAGATGGTGAACCGCGGCCTGCGGATCGACGTGCAGCCGATCGGCGAGGTCTCCTGGGTCGAGGTCGACAACCACGACGACCTGGCGAAGGCGCGGGAGATCGCGTGCCGGTACTGACCAGACTGGTTCCGTCGCCGCTGTTCGTCGAGATCCGCCCGGGCGCGCTGGACGCGCTCGGCGGCATCCTCGCGGACCAGCGGCTGTCGGCCTCGGGCCGGATCGCGGTCGCGATCAGCAACGGCTCCGGCTCGGCCATGCGCCGTCGCCTGGAGCCGGCCCTGCCCGGAGCCGACTGGTACAACGTGGACGACGGCAGCCTGGACAGCGCGGTGCGGCTGGCCGAGGCGATGCGCGGCGGGCACTACGACGCGATCGTGGGCCTCGGCGGCGGCAAGATCATCGACGCCGCCAAGTACGCCGCGGCCCGGGTCGGCCTGCCGCTGGTCGCGGTCGCCACCAACCTGGCCCACGACGGCATCTGCTCGCCGGTCTCCACCCTGGACAACGACGCCGGGCGCGGCTCCTACGGGGTGCCCAGTCCGATCGGCATCGTGGTCGACCTGGACGTGATCCGGCAGGCCCCGCCGCGCTTCGTGGCGGCCGGCGTGGGCGACGTCGTCTCCAACATCTCCGCGTGCGCGGACTGGGAGCTGTCGCACGCGGTGACCGGTGAGCCGGTGGACGGACTGGCCGTGGCGATGGCCCGCTCGGCGGGCGAGAACCTGCTGCGGCACCCGGGCGGTACCCAGGACCAGGACCTCCTGACGGCGCTCGCCGAGGCCCTGGTACTGTCCGGCATCGCGATGAACATCGCGGGCAGCACCCGGCCCTCGTCGGGTGCCTGCCACGAGATCTCGCATGCCCTGGACGTGCTGTATCCCAAGCGGTCCGCCCAGCACGGCGAGCAGGTCGGCCTCGGCGCCGCCTTCGCCAGCTTCCTGCGGGGCGAGCGCGAGCTGACCGGTCTGATCGTGGAGCGCCTGGCGAGCCACGGACTGCCGGTGACCGCCGCTCAGATCGGCTTCACCGAGGCGGAGTTCACCGAAGCGGTGCACTACGCTCCGAACACCCGACCGGGGCGCTTCACCATCCTCGAACACCTCGACCTCTCCCCTTCCGCAATCAGGGACGCGTACGCCGACTATGTCCAAGCCGTCAACAGCTGACCCCTCCACCGCGGGAGCCCAACGGCCCCCGGTGGACCTGAGCCGCAGGCCCTCGATCGAGGAACTGCGCGCGGTGATCCACCCGGAGGGCATGCTCCAGCGCCGCAGCGCCGAGCACTGGGCCGGACGCCTGTACATGCGGAAGATCTCGCTGCGGATCACCCGCGTGCTCTCCACCATGACGGCGATCACGCCCAACGGCCTGACGTACCTGATGATGTTCACCGGCATCCTGGCCGGTGCCGCGCTGGTCGTGCCGGGCATCACGGGCGCCGTCCTGGGCGCCCTGCTGATCCAGGTCTACCTGCTGCTGGACTGCGTGGACGGCGAGGTGGCCCGCTGGCGCCGGCAGACCTCGCTCACCGGGGTCTACCTGGACCGGGTCGGCCACTACATGTCCGAGGCGGCCCTGCTGACCGGCCTCGGCCTGCGCGCCACCGACCTGCTGCACCGCGAGGGCGCCGGGTCGCACTGGGAGTGGGCCTTCCTCGGCACCCTGGCCGCGCTCGGCGCGATCCTGATCAAGTCCGAGACCGACCTGGTGGACGTGGCCCGGGCGCGCAGCGGCATGACGGCCGTCGAGGACAGCGCCTCGGTGCCGCGGTCCTCCTCCGTCGCCAGGGCCCGCCGGGCGGCCTCCTTCCTGAAGTTCCACCGCCTGGTCGGCGCGGTCGAGGCCTCGCTGTTCGTCCTGGCCGCCGGCGTCGCTGACGCCGTGCACGGCGGACTCCTCTTCACCCGGCTCGCGGTGGTCGTCCTGGCGGCGATCGCGATGCTCCAGACCGTGCTGCACCTGCTGAGCATCGTCCTCTCCAGCAGGCTGCGATGAACGGGACCACCGCGGAGAACTTCCGCCTCGGCGCCGTGATCATCACCATGGGCAACCGGCCGGCCGAGCTGAACGCCCTGATCGAGGCCGTCCGCGCCCAGGAGGGCCCGGCGGTCGAACTGGCCGTGGTCGGCCAGGGCGCGAAGCTGCCCCCGCTGCCGGAGGGCGTGCGCAGCGTCGAGCTGCCGGAGAACCTGGGCATCCCGGGCGGGCGCAACGTCGGCATCGAGCTGTTCGGCCGGGACGGGGCGGACGTCGACGCGGTCCTCTTCCTGGACGACGACGGGAACCTGCCGCGCACCGACTCGGCCCGCCTGCTGCGCGAGGCCTTCACCGCCGACCCGGAGCTGGGCATCGTCGCCTTCCGGATCGCGGATCCGGACACCGGGGTCACCCAGCGCCGCCACGTCCCCCGGCTGCGCGCCAGCGACCCGCTGCGCTCGTCCCGGGTGACGACCTTCCTCGGCGGCGCGAGCGCGGTGCGCTGCAAGGTGTTCGAGCAGGCCGGGCAGCTGCCCGCCGAGTTCTTCTACGCCCACGAGGAGACCGACCTCGCGTGGCGCGCGCTGGACGCCGGCTGGGCCATCGACTACCGGGCGGACGTGGTGCTGCACCACCCCACGACCTCGCCGGCCCGCCACGCGACCTACTTCCACAACGTGGCCCGCAACCGGGTCTGGCTCGCGAGGCGGAACCTTCCGGCCCTGTTGGTGCCTCTCTATCCGGGAACCTGGTTCCTGCTGACCCTGGCCCGCCGCCCCTCCCCGGAGGCGCTGAAGGCCTGGTGGGGCGGGTTCCGGGCGGGCTGGCGCGAACCCTGCGGTCCGCGGCGGCCCATGCGGTGGCGTACCGTCTGGCGACTGACCAGGCTGGGCCGACCACCGATCATCTGATCGCATCCGATGGCACCCGCATCGAATGCCCGATCGCTGCGGCCGGTGCCCACACACCGGCCGGCTCCCCCGAGATCCCAGTGGATCCCCATCGGTGCACCGGCGGACCTCGCCGACCGGCCGCCCCGACCGATCCCGCGTGAAGGACGAATGTGTCGACAGTGAGTGAACCCGTCAGCCTCTCGGCCCCCAGAGGGGTGGACGCGGGCCTGACCCCCAAGCAGCTTGCGGACAAGTACGGTCTGGCGGTCAGCGGTGCCCGTCCCGGCCTGTTCGCCTACTCCAAGCAGCTCTGGGCCCGGCGCCACTTCATCTGGGCCTTCGCCACCGCCCGCCTGGTGGCCCAGTACACCAACGCCAAGCTCGGCCAGCTGTGGCAGGTGGTGACCCCGCTGCTCAACTGCGCGGTGTTCTACCTGGTCTTCGGCGTGATCCTGGCGAGCAAGCAGGGCTTCCCGGACAACACCTACATCGCCTGGCTCTGCATCGGCGTCTTCGTCTTCCAGTTCACCCAGAACGCGGTGCAGGCCGGCACCCGGGCGATCTCCGACAACCTCGGGCTGATCCGGGCGCTGCACTTCCCCCGGGCCAGCCTCCCGATCGCCTTCACCGTGATCCAGCTCCAGCAGCTGCTGATCTCCATGGTCGTGCTGGTCGTCACCGTGCTCGCCGCCGGCATCACCCCGGGCCGGACCTGGCTGCTGATCATCCCGGCGCTGCTCCTGCAGACGCTCTTCAACACCGGCATCTCGCTGGTGATGGCCCGGATCGGCTCCCGGACCAGCGACATCTCCCAGCTGATCCCGTTCGTGATGCGCGCCTGGATGTTCCTGTCCGGTGTGATGTTCAGCATCCAGGACAAGATCACCCACTGGCCGCACTACATCCAGACGCTGATGTCGCTCAACCCGGCGTCGATCTACATGGACCTGCTGCGGCACGCCTTCGCGCCGGTCATCTACAACCCGCACCAGCCGGTGCACCAGGCCCTCCCGCCGCACCAGTGGGCGTACGGCCTCGCCTGGGGCGTGGGCATGTTCGTCGTCGGATACGTCTTCTTCTGGAAGGCCGAGGAGGAGTACGGCCGTGGCTGACATCGACCTGAGCAAGAGCGACACCGTCCTGGACACGGACGTGGCCCGCGAGCCCACCGTCGTCGTCGACGACGTGCACATCGTCTACAAGGTGCACGGCGCCGGCTCCGGCAAGGGCAGCGCCACCTCGGCGCTGAGCCGCATCATCAGCCGCAAGCGCGCCTCCGGCGTGCGCGAGGTGCACGCGGTCAAGGGCGTCAGCTTCACCGCGTACAAGGGTGAGGCGATCGGCCTGATCGGCTCCAACGGCTCCGGCAAGTCGACCATGCTGGCGGCCATCGCGGGCCTGCTGCCGACCGAGAAGGGCGGCATCTACACCAACGGCCAGCCCTCGCTGCTGGGCGTCAACGCCGCGCTGATGAACGAGCTCACCGGTGAGCGCAACGTCATCCTCGGCTGCCTGGCGATGGGCATGACCCCGGCCCAGGTGAAGGCGCGCTACCAGGACATCGTCGACTTCTCCGGCATCAACGACAAGGGCGACTTCATCTCCCTGCCGATGCGCACCTACTCCTCCGGCATGGGCGCCCGGCTGCGCTTCTCGATCGCGGCCGCGAAGACCCACGACGTGCTGCTGATCGACGAGGCCCTCGCCACCGGCGACCAGGCCTTCCAGCAGCGCAGCAAGCGCCGGATCGACGAGCTGCGCAAGTCCGCCGGTACGGTCTTCCTGGTCAGCCACGACAACAACTCGATCCGCGAGGTCTGCGAGCGGACCATATGGATCGAGGCCGGCGAGCTGGTCATGGACGGACCCACCGAGGAGGTCGTCAGCCGCTACGAGCGCGGCGACCGACCGTAGTCTCCGTCACACCCCAGGGGCCGGTTCCGGAACGTCCGGAGCCGGCCCTTCACCGTGCCCGCGGCCCGGTCCGTACGCCGCGCGGCCCCGGCCGGCCCGCCGCCGCGGGGGTGAGCGCGCGGTGCCCGGGGCGGGGCGCTCTTTTCCGCCGGGCCCCGGCGTGCCAGCCTGGTGGTCCCGGGGGGCGGTGTGCCGTGCGTGGCCCCCGCGCTCGGACGCGTGTCCGAGTCGGGCCGGTCGTGCCACGCGGTGTAGAACGGGGGAGTGACAGCAGTGTCGGCTTCGGCCCAGCCCAGAGATACGCCGGTGAACGGTTCCGCAGGACAGACCCTGGACAAGGCGGGCGCGGAGAACTTCCCCGTAGCCCCCTTCTTCCTGCCCGCGGCCTGGCGCGACGACCTGATGGCGGTGTACGGCTTCGCCCGCCTGGTCGACGACGCCGGCGACGGCGACCTGGCCGACCCGGCCGCCACCGCCCGCCTGCTCGGGGTCGAGCAGCCGCCCCCCGCCACCCCTTCGGCCCAGCCCGGCCCGCCGACCCCGCGGGAGACCGCCTTCCGGCTCGCCCTGCTCGACGGACTGGAACACGACCTCGACCGGGTCTTCGAGACCGCGCTGCGCACCCCCGGCGGCTCCGGAACCGGCACCGACCGGCCCCGCCACCCGCTGCTGGACGCGCTCGTCCCGCTGGTCGACCGGCACGGCCTGACCCCCGAGCCGTTCCGCCGTCTGATCGAGGCCAACCGGGTGGACCAGACCACCGCCCGCTACGCCACCTTCGACGACCTGCTCGGCTACTGCACCCTCTCCGCCGACCCGGTCGGCCGCCTCGTGCTGGCCATCGCCGGCGTCTCCACCCCCGAGCGGATCGAGCTCTCGGACGCCGTGTGCAGCGGCCTCCAGGTCGCCGAGCACATCCAGGACGTGGCCGAGGACCTCGCCCACGGCCGGATCTACCTGCCCGCCGAGGACCTGGCCCGCTTCGGCGTCACCGAGGCGGACCTGGCCGCCCCCTCCGCCGACGGCGCGGTGCGCGAGCTGATCGCCTTCGAGGTCGAGCGGGCCCGCACCCTGCTCGACCGCGGCGCACCATTGGTAGGTACGGTTCGGGGGAGGCTTCGACTGCTCCTGGCGGGATTCACCGCAGGCGGCTACGCGGCCCTGGCGGCCGTCGAGGACGCCGGGTACGACGTGCTCGCCCAGCAGGCGAAGCCTGACAAGCGCCGCCTCGCAGCGAAGGCGGCGGCCATCTTCGCGAAGGGAAGGTGAACGCCCGAGTGGCGGTATCACCACTGGCGTCGGCCCAGGTCATGGCGGCGTACCGGTACTGCGAGGCAGTCACCGGACTGCAGGCGCGCAACTTCAGCTACGGCATCCGGCTGCTGCCCGAACCCAAGCGGCTGGCCATGTCGGCCCTGTACGCCCTGGCCCGCCGGGTGGACGACATCGGAGACGGCGACCTCCCGGACGACCGCAAGGCCGAGGCACTGCTGCGCACCCGGGAACTGGTGGACGAGGTCCGCTCCGGGGTCGTCGCCGAGGACGACACCGACCCGATCAAGGTCGCCCTGGCCGACGCGGCCCGGCGCTTCCCGATCCCGCTCGGCGGCTTCGACGAGCTGATCGACGGCGTCGAGATGGACCTCAAGGGCGCCGAGTACCAGACCTACGAGGAGCTGAAGGTCTACTGCCGCTGCGTGGCGGGCGCGATCGGGCGGCTCTCGCTGGGCGTCTACGGCTGCGACGACCCGGAGCTCGGGGCGCGCTACGCGGACACCCTGGGCCTGGCGCTGCAGCTCACCAACATCCTGCGCGACCTGCGCGAGGACGCCCTGAACGGCCGCACCTACCTGCCCGCCGAGGACCTGGTCCGGTTCGGCTGCGAGCAGGGCTTCGCCCTGCCGGAGCCGCCGGTCGGCGCGGACTTCACCGGCCTGGTGGCCTTCGAGGCCGCCCGCGCCCAGGCGGCCTTCGAGGAGGGCCTGCGGCTGCTGCCGATGCTCGACCGCCGCAGCCGCGCCTGCACCGCCGCGATGGCCGGGATCTACCACCGGCTGCTCGGCCGGATCGCCACCGACCCGGAGTCGGTGCTGCGCGGCCGGGTCTCCCTGCCGGGCTGGGAGAAGGCGTACGTGGCGCTTTCCGGGCTCGCCGGGGGGCGTTCTTGATTCTCACACCAGTTCTGTCACGCTGTGTCAGCGTGGAATCACGTGCGGGTAGATCCGTGCCGACCGGACGAGTACCGGCTTCGGCGACCGCCTGCGGGCGGTCCACCGACTGCGAGGGGGAGGGCCGATGACCGGGCGAGCCGATGCCGCGCGCCCGGCCGCCGTCGTGGTCGGCGGCGGTCTGGCCGGGATCACCACCGCACTGCGCCTCGCCGAGGCCGGCCACCGGGTCACCCTCGCCGAGGGGCGGCCGCGGCTCGGCGGCCTGGCCTTCTCCTTCCAGCGCGGCGAGCTGACCGTCGACAACGGCCAGCACGTCTACCTGCGCTGCTGCACCGCCTACCGCGGCCTGCTGGAGCGGCTCGGCGCCACCCGGCTGGTCCACCTCCAGGAGCGCCTCGACATCCCGGTGCTCTCCGTCACCGGGCCGCAGGCCGCCCCGGTGCGCACCCTCGGGCGGCTGCGCCGGGCCGGCCTGCCCGTCCCGCTGCACCTGGCCGCCAGCCTGGCCCGCTACCCGCACCTGTCCCCGGCCGACCGCGCCCGGGTGGTCCGCGGCGCGCTCGCCCTGCAGCGGCTGGACCTCGCCGACCCGGAGCTGGACGCGATCTCCTTCGGCGAGTGGCTGCGCCGCAACGGGCAGAACGCCGCCACCCAGGCCGCCCTGTGGGACCTGGTCGGCGTCGCCACCCTGAACGGCCGGGCCGACCAGGTGTCGATGGCGCTCGCCGGGATGGTGTTCAAGACCGGTCTGCTCTCCGACCCGGGTGCCTCGGACATCGGCGTCTCCGCCGTCCCGCTCGGCACGATCCACCACGACCGGGCGCTCGCCGAGCTGGAGCGGGCCGGCGTCCGGGTGCTGCTGCGGTCCCGGGTGGCCGAACTGAAGCCGGCCGCGCCGCAGCACGACGTCCGGCTGGAGAGCGGGGAACTGCTCACCGCCGACACCGTGGTGCTGGCCGGCGCCCAGGACAGCACGGCCGCGCTGCTGCCGCCGAACGCGATCCCCGGGCAGGACCGGCTGGCCGGCTTCGGCACCGCGCCGATCCTCAACGTGCACGTGATCTACGACCGCAAGGTGCTGCGCCGGCCGTTCTTCGCCGCGCTCGGCTCCCCGGTCCAATGGGTCTTCGACCGCACGGCGCACTCCGGCCTGGCCGCCGCCCCGCTGGGCCGGGCCCACCCGGGCGCCCAGTACCTGGCGCTGTCGCAGTCCGCCGCGCAGGACGAGATCGACCTCCCGGTCGCCGAGCTGCGCCGCCGCTACCTGCCGGAGCTGGGGCGGCTGCTGCCGGCCGCGGCCCAGGCGGAGGTGCTGGACTTCTTCGTCACCCGGGAGCGCACCGCCACCTTCGACCCGGCCCCGGGCAACGGGGCGCTGCGCCCGTCGGCCCGTACCGACGTCGCCGGCCTGCTGCTGGCCGGCTCGTGGACGGCCACCGGCTGGCCCGCGACCATGGAAGGGGCCGTGCGCAGCGGCCACGCCGCGGCGGACGCCGCGCTCGCCGCGGCCGGCACCCGGGTGCCGGTGGACCGCGGCGACGGGAGGTGGCCCAGGTGACGGCGGGCCCCGCCGCCGGAGAGCCCGCCAGAGCCGACGGGCGTACCGTCGAGCGCATCGGCGCAACCACCGGCAGCGGCCCGTCCGGCCGCACCGGCGCCACCGACACCGGCACCACTGATATCGGCACCACCGACACCGGCACCATCGGCACCGGCACTCGATTCGACACCTGCCGCACTGCCGGCACCCGGCCGCCCCGTGCGGTCCGGCACCACGAGGGAGAGGGAACGCACGTGGAGTCACGCACCGGCTTCGCCGTCGGAGGCACGGCGCACGCCGAACCGGTCTCGGTGCCGGAGCTGCTCGCCCGCAGCCGTACGCTCTGCACCCCGCCGCTACGGGCCGCCGTCGCCCGTTTGGCCGCACCCATGGACACCGTCGCCGCCTACCACTTCGGCTGGATCGACCGGGACGGCACGCCGGTGACGGGGGACGGCGGCAAGGCCGTGCGCCCGGCGCTGGCGCTGCTGTCCGCCCGGGCCACCGGCGCGGCGGCCGAGGTGGGGGTGCCCGGCGGGGTCGCGGTTGAACTGGTGCACAACTTCTCCCTCCTCCATGATGATCTGATGGACGGTGACGAGACCCGACGGCACCGGGCCACCGCCTGGACGGTCTTCGGGCCGGCCCAGGCGATCCTGGTCGGCGACGCCCTGGCGACGCTCGGCACCGAGGTGCTGCTCGACGCCGCGGTGACCGGCGGCGCCAGCGCCACCGACGCCGCGCGTGCCGTCCGACTGCTCACCACGGCGACCCGCCGGCTGATCGACGGCCAGGCCATGGACGTCGCCTTCGAACAGCGCGACAGCGTCACGGTCGCGGAGTGCCTGGAGATGGAGGGCGGCAAGACGGCGGCCCTGCTGGCCGCCGCCTCGGCGATCGGCGCCGTCCTGGCCGGCGCCGACGACAAGGTCTCCGGCGCGCTCCAGCGCTACGGCCACCACCTCGGCCTGGCCTTCCAGGCGGTCGACGACCTGCTCGGCATCTGGGGTGCCACCGAGGTCACCGGCAAGCCGCACTGGGGAGACCTGCGCCAGCGCAAGAAGTCCCTGCCGGTGGCCGCCGCACTGGCCGAGGGCGGAGCGGCCTCGCGCCGGCTCGCCGAGCAACTGGCCGACCCGAAGGGACGCGGGGAGGAGAGCGAGCCCGAGCTCGCCGACCGGGCCGCGCTGATCGAGGAGGCCGGCGGCCGCGCCTGGACCCGGGAGGAGGCCCGCCGCCAGCACACGACTGCCCTCGCCGCCTTGGACGAGGTGCCCATGACCGACGAGGTGCGCGAGCACTTCGTCGCACTCGCCGAATTCGTGGTGGTACGAGAGAGGTGACGTTACGTTGACAGCAACCGCGGACGGCCGGCTCGACCCTGAGTACGATCCCGAGCCGGTCGCGGTGGGCGACCGCCCCCCGGCCCTGCTGGGTACGGGGCGGTGGCAGCCCGAGGACACCGACCAGCTCCGGCCGGCCGGTGGAGCGGACCTGCGGCCGGCCGACGCGCGGGAGGCCCTGGCCCGCGCCACCACCCACCTGCTCTCCCTGCAGTCGTCCGAGGGCTGGTGGAAGGGCGACCTGGAGACCAACGTCACCATGGATGCCGAGGATTTACTGCTCCGCCAGTTCCTCGGAATCCGCACCGAGGAGCTGACCCACGCCACCGCCGAGTGGATCCGCTCCCAGCAGCGCGAGGACGGCACCTGGTCCACCTTCCACGGCGGACCGCCCGAGCTGTCCACCACCGTCGAGGCGTACGTCGCGCTCAAGCTGGCCGGCGACGACCCGGACGCCCCGCACATGCTGGCCGCCGCCCGCTACGTCCGCTCCGCCGGGGGCATCGCGGCCGCCCGGGTGTTCACCCGGATCTGGCTCGCGCTGTTCGGCTGGTGGCCCTGGGACCGGCTGCCCGAGATGCCGCCCGAGATCATCTTCCTGCCCAAGTGGCTGCCGCTGAACATCTACGCCTTCGGTTGCTGGGCCCGCCAGACCATCGTCCCGCTGACCGTCGTCTCGTCCCACCGCCCGGTCCGTCCGGCCCCCTTCGCGCTCACCGAGCTGCACACCGACCCGAACGACCCGTACCCCCACCGGCCGCTCGCCCCCGCCACCACCTGGGACGGCCTCTTCGAACGCCTCGACAAGGCGCTGCACGCCTACCACCGCCGGGCCTTCCGCCCGCTGCGCCGACTGGCCGTCTCCCAGGCCTGCCGCTGGATCGTCGAACGGCAGGAGGCCGACGGCTGCTGGGGCGGCATCCAGCCCCCCGCCGTCTACTCGCTGATCGCCCTGCACCTGGAGGGCTACGAGCTGGAGCACCCGGTGGTGAAGGCCGGGCTCTCCTCCTTCGACCGCTTCACCGTGCACACCGAGGACGGCAAGCGCTGGCTGGAGGCCTGCCAGTCCCCGGTCTGGGACACCTGCCTGGCCACCATCGCCCTGGTCGACGCCGGGGTGCCGGCCGACCACCCGGCGCTGGTCTCCGCCGTCGACTGGATGCTCGGCGAGGAGATCCGCAAACCCGGCGACTGGGCCGTGAAGCGGCCCGGGCTCGCCCCCGGCGGCTGGGCCTTCGAGTTCGAGAACGACACCTACCCCGACATCGACGACACCGCCGAGGTGGTGCTCGCGCTGCGCCGGGTCGCCCACCCCGATCCCGGCAAGGTCGACGCGGCGGTGGACCGGGGCGTGCTGTGGAACCTCGGCATGCAGTCCAAGAACGGCGCCTGGGGCGCCTTCGACGTGGACAACACCGGCACGCTGCCCAACAAGCTGCCGTTCTGCGACTTCGGCGAGGTGGTCGACCCGCCGTCCGCCGACGTCACCGCGCACGTGGTGGAGATGCTCGCCGAGACCGGCCGCTCCCGCGACCCCCGGACCAGGCGCGGCGTCGAATGGCTGCTGCGCAACCAGGAGGCGGACGGCTCCTGGTTCGGCCGCTGGGGCACCAACTACATCTACGGCACGGGCTCGGTGCTGCCCGCCCTGGTGGCGGCCGGCGTCCCGGACGAGCACCCGGCGATCCGCCGGGCGGTGCGGTGGCTGGAGGACCGGCAGAACGCCGACGGCGGCTGGGGCGAGGACATGCGCTCCTACGACGACCCGGCGCGCTGGGCCGGGCGCGGCGACTCCACCGCCTCGCAGACCGCGTGGGCGCTGATGGCGCTGCTCTCGGCCGGCGAGGGGCCGCAGGGCCGGGCCAACCCGGCGGTGGAGCGCGGCGTGGACTGGCTGGTGCGCACCCAGCTGCCCGAGGGCACCTGGGACGAGCCGCAGTTCACCGGCACCGGCTTCCCGTGGGACTTCTCCATCAACTACCACCTGTACCGGCTGGTCTTCCCGGTCACCGCGCTCGGCCGCTACCTCAACGGCGCCCCGGGCACGGGCCGGCCCGACGGCGCCCCGGCGATCGGGGCGGCCCGGTGACCACCGCGCCCCTGCTGGTGCTCTGCGCCCTGGGCCCCGAGGTCTGGGCCCTGCGCGGCGGTGACTGGCGCGGCGCGGTCGGCGGCTCCCCGGTACTGGTGCGCACCGGGGTCGGCCGGCGGCGCGCCGGGACGGCCGTCCGGCGGCTGCTCGGCTCCGCCCCCACCGGCTACGGCGCCGTGGTGGTGGCCGGCTTCGGGGCCGCGGTCGGCCCGGGCGTCCTGCCCGGCGACGTGGTGGCCGCCGACGGCGTGCGCGACGCCGAGGGCCACCTGTACCCGGTCGACTCCGGCCCGGGGCTCACCCGGGCGCTGAAGGAGCGCGGCCTGACCGTGCACACCGGCGTCCACCACACCGCCGACCACGTGGTGCGCGGCATCGAACGGCGCGCCCTGCACCTCCAGGGCGCGCTCGCCGTCGACATGGAGGCCGCCGCCGTCCTGGCCGCGCTGTGCGAGGTGCGGCCCGCGCTGCCGGCGGCCGTCCTGCGGGTGGTGGTGGACACGCCCGAGCACGAGCTGCTGCGGTTCGGCACCCTCCCGGCCGGGGTGCGTGCCTGGCGGACCCTGCGGGCGACGGTCCCCGCCCTGGTCGACTGGTACCGGCAGGAGCGCGCGCCCGGCTCCGCAGACCTGAACCACCCCACATCCTCGACGCTCCCCCAGGAGGCGAGCTAGCCATGGCCATGCCGTTGCGCCAGACCGTGCGGGTCGGCACCTACCTCATGCAGCAGAAGCTGTTCAAGCGCCGGGACAAGTTCCCGCTGATCGTGGAGCTGGAACCGCTCTTCGCCTGCAACCTCGCCTGCGAGGGCTGCGGCAAGATCCAGCACCCGGCGGGTGTCCTGAAGCAGCGGATGCCCGTGGCCCAGGCGGTCGGCGCGGTCCTGGAGTCGGGTGCCCCGATGGTCTCGATCGCTGGCGGCGAGCCGCTGATGCACCCGCAGATCGACGAGATCGTCCGGCAGCTGGTCGAGCGCCGCAAGTACGTCTTCCTCTGCACCAACGCGCTGCTGATGCGCAAGAAGATGGACAAGTTCACGCCCTCGCCGTACTTCACCTTCGCGGTGCACATCGACGGCATGCGCGAGCGGCACGACGAATCGGTGGCCAAGGAGGGCACCTTCGACGAGGCGGTGGCCGCGATCAAGGAGGCCAAGCGCCGCGGCTTCCGGGTCACCACCAACAGCACCTTCTTCAACACCGACACCCCGCAGACCGTCATCGAGGTGCTGGACTACCTCAACGACGAGCTCAAGGTGGACGAGATGATGATCTCGCCCGCCTACGCCTACGAGAAGGCGCCCGACCAGGAGCACTTCCTCGGCGTCGAGCAGACCAGGGAGCTCTTCCGCACGGCCTTCGCCGACGGCAACCGCAAGCGCTGGCGCCTCAACCACAGCCCGCTCTTCCTGGACTTCCTGGAGGGCAAGGCCGACTTCGAGTGCACCCCCTGGGGCATCCCCAACTACTCGCTGTTCGGCTGGCAGCGGCCCTGCTACCTGATGGCCGACGGCTACGTGCCGACCTACCGCGAACTGGTCGAGAAGACCGACTGGAGCAAGTACGGCCGCGGCAAGGACCCGCGCTGCGAGAACTGCATGGCCCACTGCGGCTACGAGCCGACCGCCGTCCTCGCGACGATGGGCTCGCTCCAGCAGTCGCTGCGCGCCATCACCGAGACCGTCAGCGGCAACAAGGGCCGCTGAGACGGGAGCCGGCCCCCGGGTCGGCACCCCGGCCCGGGCCCCGCGCCCGGGCCGGCTCCGCCCAACCGGGCCGGGCCCCGCGCCGCCCGGGCCGGCCGGAGGCGCCACCGCACCGCTCCGAGTCGTGAGGTGTACCCATGTCACTGCTCTCCCGCGTCACGTCGCCGGCCGAGCTGCGCAAGCTCCCGGCGGCCGAACTCCCGCTGCTCGCCGACGAGATCCGCGACTTCCTGATCGACGCCGTCACCCGCACCGGCGGCCACCTGGGGCCCAACCTCGGCGTGGTGGAGCTGACCATCGCGCTGCACCGGGTCTTCGACTCGCCGTACGACCGGATCGTCTTCGACACCGGACACCAGAGCTACGTCCACAAACTGCTCACCGGCCGCCAGGACTTCAGCCGGCTGCGGATGCGCGGCGGACTCTCCGGATACCCCTCGCGCGGCGAGTCCGAGCACGACCTGGTCGAGAACTCGCACGCCTCCACCGCGCTCTCCTACGCCGACGGCCTGGCCAAGGCCGCCCGACTGCTCGGCCAGCACGACCGGCACACCGTCGCGGTGATCGGCGACGGCGCGCTCACCGGCGGGCTCGCCTGGGAGGCGCTCAACAACATCGCCGAGGCGCGCGACCGGCCGCTGGTCATCGTCGTCAACGACAACGAGCGCTCCTACGCCAGGACCATCGGCGGCCTCGCCAACCACCTGGCCACCCTGCGCACCACCCAGGGCTACGAGCGCTTCCTCGCCCTCGGCAAGGAGGCCCTGCAGCGCACCCCGCTGGTCGGCCAGCCGATCTTCGACGCGCTGCACGGTGCCAAGAAGGGGTTCAAGGACGCCTTCGCCCCGCAGGGCATGTTCGAGGACCTCGGCCTCAAGTACCTCGGACCGATCGACGGCCACGACCTGGGCGCGGTCGAACAGGCGCTGCGCCAGGCCCGCAACTTCGGCGGGCCGGTCATCGTGCACTGCCTGACCGTCAAGGGGCGCGGCTACCGGCCGGCCGAGCAGGACGAGGCCGACCGCTTCCACGCCGTCAACCCGATCGACCCCTACACCTGCCTGCCGATCTCGCCCAGCGGCGGCGTCTCCTGGACCTCGGTGTTCGGGGACGAGCTGGTCACCCTCGGCGCCGAGCGGCCGGACCTGGTGGCGATCACCGCCGCCATGCTCCAGCCGGTGGGCCTGGCCCCGTTCGCCAAGGCCTACCCGGAGCGGACCTTCGACGTCGGGATCGCCGAGCAGCACGCCGTCACCAGTGCCGCGGGGCTGGCCACCGGCGGGCTGCACCCGGTGGTCGCGGTCTACGCGACCTTCCTCAACCGGGCCTTCGACCAGGTCCTGATGGACGTCGCCCTGCACCGGCTGGGCGTCACCTTCGTGCTCGACCGCTCCGGGGTGACCGGGCCGGACGGCGCCTCGCACAACGGCATGTGGGACATGTCGATCCTCCAGGTGGTCCCCGGCCTGCGGCTCGCCGCGCCCCGCGACGCCGAACAGCTGCGCGCCCAGCTGCGCGAGGCCGTCGAGGTCAAGGACGCCCCGACCGTCGTGCGCTTCCCGAAGGGGAACGTCGGGCCCGCGGTGCCGGCCGTCGAGCGGATCGGCGGGGTGGACGTGCTGCTGCGCACCGGGCGGGTGCCGGAGATCCTGCTGGTCGCGGTCGGCACCACCGCCTCCGCCTGCCTGGACGCGGCCCGGCTGCTGCTCGCCGAGGGCTTCACCGCGACCGTGGTCGACCCGCGCTGGGTCAAGCCCGTCGACCCGGCGCTGCCCGAACTGGCCTCCGCCCACCGGCTGGTGGTCACCGTCGAGGACAACGGCCGTACCGGCGGCGTCGGTTCGGTCCTCGCCCAGGCGCTGCGCGACGCCGACGTGGACGTGCCGGTGCGGGTGCTCGGCCTGCCCCAGGAGTTCCTCGGCCACGCCTCGCGCGGGGAGATCCTGGAGGAGGCCGGACTGACCGGCACCGGGGTCGCCGCCCAGACCGCCGTCTTCGCCAAGAACCTGCTACCGATCCGAGGAGCGAACCCGCGCCATGCCGGCTGACCCAGACCGCCCCTTCGACCTCGCCGCGCTGATCGCCGAACGCGGCGGCGAGCGCTACGAGTTGCAGAGCCGATACCTCAATCCGCAGCTGCCGCGCATGCTGCACACCATCGGCTTCGACAAGTACTACGAGCGTGCCGAGGGCCAGTACTTCTACGACGCCGAGGGCAACGAGTACCTCGACATGCTGGCCGGCTTCGGGATCTTCGCGCTCGGCCGCCACCACCCGGTGGTGCGCTCGGCGGTCCGGCAGGTGATGGACCTCGACCTGCCGGACCTGGTCCGCTTCGACTGCCCGCCGCTGCCCGGACTGCTGGCCGAGCGGCTGCTGTCGTACGCGCCCGGGCT
This sequence comes from Kitasatospora sp. NPDC058048, assembly GCF_042885555.1. Classification (NCBI taxonomy): domain Bacteria; kingdom Bacillati; phylum Actinomycetota; class Actinomycetes; order Kitasatosporales; family Streptomycetaceae; genus Kitasatospora; species Kitasatospora sp. NPDC058048. The sequence goes on from NZ_JBHVRT010000002.1 coordinate 345,586, forward strand.
GGACCGGGTGTTCTTCGGCAACAGCGGCACCGAGGCGGTGGAGACCGCGCTCAAGTTCGCCCGGTACGCCACCGGACGCCGGCGGATCCTCTACGCCGACCACGCCTTCCACGGACTGACCACCGGCTCGCTCTCGGTCAACGGGGAGAACGGATTCCGCAAGGGCTTCGACCCGCTGCTGCCGGACACCGCCATCCCGCTCGGCGATCTCGGCGCGCTGGCCAAGGAGTTGAAGCGCGGCGACGTTGCGGGGCTGATCGTCGAGCCGATCCAGGGCAAGGGCGTCCAGGCTCCGCCGCCCGGCTGGCTGCGCGCCGCCCAGGCCCTGCTGCACGAGCACAGGGCGCTGCTGATCTGCGACGAGGTGCAGACCGGCATCGGCCGCACCGGCGAGTTCTTCGCCTACCAGCACGAGGACGGAGTCCTGCCCGACCTCGTCTGCGCGGCCAAGGCGCTGTCCGGCGGGTACGTGCCCATCGGGGCGACGCTCGGCAAGGGCTGGATCTTCGAGAAGGTGTACTCCTCGATGGACCGGGTGCTGGTGCACTCGGCCAGCTTCGGGTCCAACGCCCAGGCCATGGCGGCCGGGCTGGCGACCCTGGAGGTGATGCGCGACGAGCAGGTGGTGGAGAACGCCCGCAAGGTCGGCGACCACTTCCGCGAACGGCTGGCCGCACTGGTCGACACCTACGAGCTGCTCGCCGAGGTGCGCGGACGCGGGCTGATGATCGGGATCGAGTTCGGCCGGCCCAAGTCGCTCAAGCTGCGCACCGCTTGGACCGCGCTCCAGGCGGCGCGCAAGGGGCTGTTCGCGCAGATGGTGGTGGTGCCGCTGCTGCAGCGGCACCGCATCCTGACCCAGGTGTCCGGCGACCACCTGGAAGTGATCAAGCTGATCCCGCCGCTGATCATCACCGAGCGCGATGTGGACCGGTTCGTGGATGCCTTCACCGACATCATGGACGAGGCCCACCGGGGGAGCGGACTGATGTGGGACTTCGGGCGGACGCTGGTCAAGCAGGCGGTCGGCGGCCGCTGAGACCGGGGCCGCGGGTGGCGCGGCGTGGGAAGTCGGCGGCGCGGAGCGGGAGTCGGGGGCGCGGAGTCGGCGGCGTGGGAGTGGGAAGTCCGTGGCGGGGAGTGGGAAGTCGGCCGGGCCGACTTCCCACTCCATGGGAGACACCGCGTCAGAGTTCGGTCCGGCGACGCCGGATCACCACCACGAGATCGACGGCGGCGAACAGGGTGAGCAGGCCGCAGGCCACGGCGAAGCCGGTGAGGGTGCCCCGGCTGGGTGCGCCGTTGGCGGGGGAGGCGGCCGCCCAGAGCGCGAAACCCACCGTCGCCAGTGCGAACAGCGGCGTGAAGGTGAGCGAGAGCAGGTAGCGGAGCTTGAGATCGCTGCGGGCGGTGGCCGGCTCGGTGCCGCTGCGCCACCGTCGCGGGGTGGTGGTGCGCATGCCGTTCACCTCTTGACCACGCCGGTCGGGCTACGATTCCAGCGTACGTCCGAGGAGGCGAGCCGGGGAGGCGCGATGTCGGGTTCGGGCGCGGTGGGGGCGGGGTCCGGCGCGGCGGGTCCGGGCGCCGGTGCGGGGGCGGGGGGCCAGGACGGCGAGGGATACGCGGGGCTGCGGATCGAGCGGGCCCGGGAGCTGGCCCGGAGGCACGGCTGGGCGTCGGTCCGGGTGCTGGAGCCGGGGGACCTGATGACCATGGAGTACCGCCAAGGGCGGCTCAACCTCGCGGTGCGCAACGGTGTGGTCGAGCGCAGCTGGGAGGGGTAGGTCCGGCCCGTTCCGTCGGTTCGGGGGCCGGGTTCGGCTTCGGGTCCGCGGTGGCTCGGGTCGGGTGCGATCCGGGTGCGGGTTCGGGTTCAGCAGGGCAGGTGCCGGCGGGCGAAGCGCCGGTGGAGCCGCTGTTCGGCGGTGGCTACCAGGGGCTCCAGCAGCGGCAGCGAGAGCAGGACGAGCAGTCCGGCGGCCCAGCCGGCCAGGACGTCGGTGACCCAGTGGGTGCCCAGGTAGACCGTGGTCAGGCCGATCGAGCAGGCGGTGGCGGCGGCGATCAGCGCGCCGGTGCGCCGCCAGCGGACGGCGAGGTAGGCGAGCACCCCCCAGGTGACCACCGCGTTGGCGGTGTGGCCGGAGGGGAAGATGGTGCCGCCGGAGAAGAGCTCGGGCGAGCCGACGTACTGGGCGTAGTGCGGGCCGAGCCGGCCGGTGACGATCTTGACCGCGCCGACGGTGACGTTGAGCAACAGCAGCGCGATGCCCATGACCAGCAGCGGGCGCAGCCGGCCGAGGCGGCGGGCCCGCCAGCCGAGCCAGCAGAAGGCGGCGATCGCCGAGGGCCCGCGTTGCCCGGCGACCACCCAGGTGTCGAGCAGCGGCTCCAGCCGGGGCCACCGCTCGTAGGGACGCAGCAGTCGGACCGACCAGTCGAGGTCGACCAGCTCGGTGTTGAGCAGGACCCCGGCCAGTACCAGCAGGTAGCCGGCGAGGGTGACGGCGAGCAGGGCGGCCTGCCGTCGGCCCATCGGGGGCCAGCCGGGTTCACCGGGGCCGGGGCCGGCCGGGGGGACGGTGTGTCCCGGGGTGGTGGGGCGTTCCCGGCGGTCGGGCTCGGGGGTGCGGCGCTCCGGCCTCTGGCGCGGAATGGGAGCGTGGGTACTTCTGGATTGCACGGGGTGACCTTACCCAGCCGGACAGGGCTATTCCGGTGGTAATTGTCATTTTCCCGGGAAATCGACAATTGGGTCGATCGGGGCTGGCTCGGGGGGTGATTTCCACTATTCCAGGATCGAAAGTCAGTGTGGTCGTCGAATGATTCTGCAAAAGCCCCGGTAAAGCAGACGGAGTGGGAGGCCGGTGCGGCCGGCTTCCCACTCCGTGGTAACCCTGTGTAGGTTCCGTGCTCAGTCGAGGGGGCCGCCCGCGACGTAGATCACCTGGCCGGAGACGAAGCCGGCGCCCTCGCTCGCGAGGAAGGAGATGGTGTGGGCGACGTCCTCAGGCTCACCGACCCGCTGGACCGGGATCTGCGAGGCCGCGGCCCGCTTGAAGTCTTCGAAGTCCATGCCGACCCGGGCGGCGGTGGCTGCTGTCATGTCCGTGGCGATAAAGCCGGGGGCGACCGCGTTGGCCGTGATGCCGAACTTGCCCAGCTCAATGGCCAAAGTCTTGGTGAAGCCCTGGAGCCCCGCCTTGGCGGCCGAGTAGTTGGCCTGGCCGCGGTTGCCCTGGGCCGAGGAGGAGGACAGGTTGACGATGCGGCCGAAACCGGCGTCGACCATGTGCTTCTGCACGGCGCGGGTCATCAGGAAGGCGCCGCGGAGGTGAACGTTGATGACCGTGTCCCAGTCGGACTCGGACATCTTGAAGAGCAGGTTGTCGCGGAGTACGCCCGCGTTGTTCACCAGGACGACCGGGGCGCCGAGCTCGGCGGCCACCCGGTCGACGGCGGCCTGGACCTGCTCGGCGTCCGAGACGTCGGCGCCGACGGCCAGCGCCCTGCCGCCGGCGGCGGTGATCCGGTCGACGGTCTCCTTGCCGGCCGCCTCGTCGAGGTCCAGGACGGCGACCGCGTAGCCGTCGGCGGCCAGCCGGACGGCGGTGGCGGCGCCCAGGCCGCGGGCGGCGCCGGTGACGACGGCGACCCGGGGGGCGGTGCTCTGCTCGGTCATGCTCGGTCTCGTCTCTCTCGGGGTTGCCTCCCGGGGAGAGCCCCCGGAGAGGGGTGGCCACACCCTACCGGCGGGTAGGGAGGGCGACCAGGGTGGAGAGACGCAGGTGACGGTGGGTAAGGACCGACCGGTCGGCTTTCTGCTGAGAACGGGTTACTGCAAGCCGTTCGCAGTCCGTAAATATGCCAATGTTGCCGAACCTGCGTCTACTATCCGCCCCTGCCTGCCAGCAAGGGCCCGCCGTTTGTATAGTGTCCGCCAGCAGCCACCGGCTGCACGGCTGGAGCGCCCTCCCTCATAGCTGGACGCCCACTCGCCGTTACTGCCCCACCCGGGTGTCCCACACACACCGGGTGTGACATCGGGACGGATACATGGTGCTGGGGGAGATCCCGACAACCCGCGTGTCTGCGCGACTGCAGCAGTCGCCCGGACACCTCATTCGCGTTGCACAGCAGGTCCACACCCGTTTGTGGTCCGAACACGTCGGAGCCGATCTCACGGCTCCGCAGTTCGCCGTGCTGCTGGTCCTGGCCCTGGAACCGGGTGCGGACCAGCGGACGGTCGGCGAGCGGGCCTCGCTCGACAAGGCCACGATGGCGGAGATGGTCGCGCGGCTGGTCCGCCGCGGCCTGGTGCTGCGCAGGCGCGACCCGGCCGACGGCCGGCGCAAACTGTTGGCGCTCTCGCAGAGCGGCGCCCAGGCGGTGCGCGAGGCCACCGGTGGTGTGGTCCGCGTACAGCGCGTCCTGTTCGAGCCGCTCACGGCGGAGGAACAGGTCGAGATCGTCCGGGTGATGGCCAAGATAGCCAGGCTGGAGCCCGCGGCGGTCGCCGTCATCACCGACGCGCGGCCGATACTGGACGCCCAGCGGGCGATCGGCTACCTGATCAGGGTGAGCCAGCAGGTGCACACCAAGCTCTGGTCGGAGCACGTGGGCGCCGAGCTGACGGCTCCGCAGTACGCGGTGCTGGACGCGCTGGAACTGGAACCGGGCGCCGACCAGCGCACGGTCGGCGAGCTGGCCTCGCTGGACAAGGCCACGATGGCCGAGATGGTCAGCCGACTGGTGCGCCGCGGTCTGGTGCAGCGCCGGCGCGACCCCTCGGACGGGCGGCGCAACCTGCTCTCGCTCTCACCGGCGGGACAGGACCTGCTGCACCGCTCGGCCGCCGGGGTGGCCGAGGTCCAGCGGCTGCTGCTGGCCCCGCTGGAGGAGAGCGAGCACGAGGCCGCGCTCGCGCTCATCGCGAAGGCGGGCAGGCTCTAGGTCAAGACTTCGCCGCAGTAGCCAAAACGATTCGCCAAAACGCTGAGGGTCCATGGCCATGGACTTTGGCGGATCGGGGTACACCTGAGGCCGCCCGCTCCCCCCACGGGAGCGGGCGGTCTTCGGCATGACGGCCGTCAGACGATCCGGGTGTCCGGGGGCCGGGCCCCCGGGCCGGGCGTCAGTTCCAGTCGAACTCCTGCGGGTCCGGGCCGATCCGCTTGCCGGTGGCCACGGCGGCGATCGCCGCGAGGTCCTCGGCGTCCAGCTCGAAGCCGGCGACGTCCAGGTTCTCGCGGATCCGGGACGGGGTGACCGACTTCGGGATGGCGATCACGCCGCTCTGGAGGTGCCAGCGCAGCACCACCTGGGCGACCGTGCGGCCGTGCTTCTCGGCGATCTTCACCAGGGCGGGCTCGGCGAGCAGGTCCTTGCCCTGGCCCAGCGGGCTCCAGGCCTCGGTGGCGATGCCGTGCTCGGCGTGGAACGCGCGCAGCTCCGCCTGGGGGAAGTACGGGTGCAGCTCGACCTGGTTCAGGGCCGGGGCGACGGAGGCCTCGTCCAGCAGGCGGCTCAGCTGCTCGGTGCCGAAGTTGGAGACGCCGATCGACCTGACCCGGCCGCCCGCCTTCAGCTGCTCGAAGGCCTTCCAGATGTTCAGGTAGCTGTCGCCGTGCATCGGGCGCGGCCAGTGGATCAGGTAGAGGTCGAGGTATTCGAGGCCGAGCTTGGCCAGCGAGGCGTCGAACTCGCGCAGCACCGCGTCGCGGCCCTGCTCGCCGGACCAGTCACGGGTGCCCGAGTTCCACAGCTTGGTGGTGACGTAGAGGTCCTCGCGGGCGACGCCGCCCGCCAGGGCCTCGGCGATCGCCGCGCCGGTGCCGGCCTCGTTCTCGTAGATGGCCGCGGTGTCGATGGAGCGGTAGCCCGCCTCGATCGCGGTGCGGACGGCCGGGGTGGCCTCGGCGTCCGGGACCTGCCACACGCCGAAGCCGAGCTGCGGGATCTGCGCGCCGTCGTTGAGGGTGACGGTGGGGATGGTGCTCACGGGAAGGGGTGCCCTCCTGATTGTCCTGTGGTTCCAGTGGGGCAACTGGCGTCCCGGTGTGATTGTTCCCGCCGAACGGGCGAATCTTGGGTGAAGCTTTGCGGGGGTTTGGTCGAGGGGTCGGCCGACCCGGGGCGGGGCGTGGACCGCCCTGGCGGGGCGTGCGGGGGGCGTGCGGGTCCGGCTCGCGGTGGCCGGGGTGCGGAGCGCGCGGGCCGGGGCGAAAAGCCGTGGTGAAAAACACGTTGCGCAGATCGCGCGGAGGTTGGCAGGCTCCCGATCATGACGTCCTGACTCTCGGGCCCTTCGTGCCCATCCCACCCCGTCCGGCTCCGCTCCGGGCGCATCGTCGACGTCGCGCCGCAGCCGTGCTGCCGTGCCGCGCGTCATCCGCCTGTCGGCTCGGGCCGCTCCTCGTCGGGCCGCCCGCCGTAGGGCTGCCGTCCGCACTGCGCGCACGTCACCCCGGTGCTCCGTGTGCGCCGTTCCTCGAACTCCTGTAGCTCTCCCGAACCCCTGTGCGCTCGTGGCCGCGCACCGCTCGTATCGGAGTGTCATGCTGCTCACCCCCCTGCCGCTGGCCGATCCCGGCAGTCCCGACCTCTCCTCACCCCCGGCCTTCCTGCGCTGGCTGCAGCGCCGCCAGCGGCGCGGGCAGGTGCTCGCCACCCTCTGGTCGCTGATCGAGATGGGGTGCCGGGCCGCCCTGCCGATACCGCTCGGGGTCGGCGTGCAGGCCGCCGTGGACGGTGACGCCGGCGGGATCTGGCGGGCCGGCGGGATCCTGCTGCTGCTCGGCGCGGGTGCCGCGCTCGGCGCCGTGCTGGTGCACCGCCAGGCGGTCTGGAACTGGATCCACGCGGCCACCCACGTACGGCAGTTGGTGTCCCGGCAGGCCTCGCACCTCGGGGCCGGGCTGTCCCGCCGGATCGCCACCGGAGAGGTCGTCGCGGTCGGCAGCGGGGACGTCGAGCGAATCGGCTGGTACGTCGAACTGGTCGCCCGGGTCCGGTCGGCGGTGATCGTCTGGCTGGCCGTCAGCGTGGCGGTGCTGCTGGTCGATCCGGTGCTCGGGGCCGGGGTGCTGCTCGGCGTCCCGGTGCTGGCGGCCTCCGTCTGGCCGTTGATCGGGCCGTTCGAGCGGCGCTACGAGCAGCAGCGCACCCTCGGCGGCAAGGCCACCGAGCTGGCGGCCGACACCGTCGCCGGGCTGCGGGTGCTGCGCGGCATCGGCGGCGAGGAGCTGTTCCTGGAGCGGTACCGGGCCGCCTCCCAGAAGGTCCGGGCCGCGGCTGTCCGCTCGGCCCGGATCCAGTCGCTGATGCAGGCTCAACAGGTTTTGCTTCCAGGCCTGTTCGTGGTCGGCGTCACCTGGTACGGCGCCCGGCTGGTGGCCTCCGGCGAGCTCGCCGTCGGCACCCTGATCGCGGTCTACGGCGCCACGGCCTTCCTGGCCGCCCCGCTGCGCATCCTGGGCGAGGCGGCGCACGCGTGGAGCGTGGCCCGGGTCTCCGCCGCGCGGACCGTCCGGGTGCTCTCGCTCGGCCGGACGGCCGGCACGGCGGAGGCCGCACTGGTCCGGCCGGACAAGGCCGACCTGCACGACCCGGCGAGCGGGCTGACGGTGCGGGCCGGCGAGCTGACCGCGGTGGTCTGCGGGGACCCGGACTTCGCGGGGGCGCTGGCCGAGCGGCTCGGCGGCCACGTCCCGCTGGCCGAGGGCGAGCGGGCGCAGGCCCCGGTGCGGCTCGGCGGCACGGAGCTGGACGCGGTGCCGCTGGCCGAGGCCAGGGCGGCGGTGCTGGTCCACGACAAGGAACCGGTGCTGCTCTCCGGCACACTGGCCGAGCTCTTCGACATCCCGTCCTCGGGGCGGGTCACGGCCGCCGCGGCCCTGGCGGCCGCCCGGTCGGAGGACGTGCTGACGGCCCTGGCGGACGGCTCGCCGGAGTGCGGGGGAGACCCGATGCGCGCCCGGATCACCGAGCGCGGACGCTCGCTCTCCGGCGGGCAGCGCCAACGGCTCGCCCTGGCCCGCGCCCTGCTGGCGGACCCGCCGGTGCTGGTGCTGGACGAGCCCACCAGCGCGGTGGACGCCCACACCGAATCGAGGATCGCCTCCGGGCTGCGGGACACCCGGGCGGGCCGCACCACCGTGGTGTTCGCGACCAGCCCGCTGCTGCTCGACCGGGCGGACCGGGTGGTGCTGCTGCAGGAGGGCCGGGTCGTCGCGGCCGGGCCGCACCGCGAGCTGATGCGCACCGAGCCGGCCTACCGGGCCGTGGTCACCCGCGGTGATGAGGCGGCCGCTCCGGTGGGTGAGGCCGTATGAGGAACATCGTCAACTTCCCTGCTACGCACGCGAGGAGCACGTCATGAAGCCTCCGTTCCAGGAGGAACAGGAGCCGGCCGCCACCCTGCCGGTCGGCTCCCCGGCCGCGGTGCGCGGATACCTGCTGCTGCTCGCGCGGCGGCACCGCGCCGGGTTCTCCGCGGTGGTGTCGCTGCACTCCGTGGCGACCGTGGCCGGGCTGGTCGGGCCCTGGGTGCTCGGGCGCCTGGTCGAGTCGCTGGCCACCGGGACCGTCGGGTCCACCATCGCGGTGACGGTCGCCTGGTACCTGCTGGCACTCGTGGTGCAGGCGGCCTTCACCGGCTGGTCGCGGATGCGCGGCGCGGTGCTCGGCGAGCGGGTGCTGGCCGACCTGCGCGAGGACTTCCTGGTCCGCTCGGTGGCCCTGCCGACCGGAGTGCTGGAGCGGGCCGGCACCGGTGACCTGGTCTCCCGGGGCACCACCGACATCGACCGGCTGGACAAGTCGGTGCGCGAGGCGGTGCCCGAACTCGCCGTCGCCGTGGTGTCGTTGCTGCTGGTGCTCGGCGCGCTGCTGGTCACCTCGCCACTGCTCGCGCTGACCTCGCTGATCGGGCTGCCGCTGCTGCTGGTCAGCTCCCGCTGGTACTTCCGGCGCGCACCGCAGTCCTACCGCAGCGAGTCGGCCGGGTACGCGGCGGTGAGCAACGTGCTGGCCGAGACGGTGGACGCCGGGCGGACGGTGGAGGCGCTGCGGCTGGGGGACCAGCGGGTCCGGCTGACCGACCGCAAGCTGCGCGAGTGGCTGGCCTGGGAGCGGTACACCCTGTGGCTGCGCTCGGTCTGGTTCCCGACCATCGACGCGGTCTACACCTTGGCGGTGCTCGCCACCATGCTGTTCGGCGGGCTGTTCGCCGTCCAAGGCTGGATCACCGTGGGCCAGTTGACCACCGGTGTGCTCTACGCGCAGATGCTGACCGGCCCGGTGGACATGATCCTGCGCTGGTACGACGAGCTCCAGGTCGGCCAGGCCTCGCTGGCCCGGCTGGTCGGCGTGCGCGAGGTGCCCGAGCACGAGGGGGACGAGTCCGTCCTGCCGGACGGCCGTCGGGTCGAGGCGAAGGACGTCCGGTTCGGGTACCGCGAGGGCGCCGACGTCCTGCACGGGATCAGCCTGGACGTTCCCCCGGGCAGCCGGGTCGCGCTGGTCGGGCCGTCCGGCGCGGGCAAGTCCACCCTCGGCCGGCTGCTGGCCGGGATCTACGCCCCCGGCCGCGGCAGCGTGACCCTCGGCGGGGCGGCGCTGGCGCGGATGCCGGCCGAGCGGGTGCGCGCGGAGGTCGCCCTGGTGAACCAGGAGCACCACGTCTTCGTCGGCACCCTGCGGGACAACCTGCGGCTGGCCGCGCCCGGGGCGGACGACACCGAGCTGCGGGCCGCGCTGGACGCCGTGGACGCCGGAGCCTGGGTGGACGCCCTGCCGGACGCCCTGGACACCGAGGTCGGCTCCGGCGGCACCTCACTGACCCCGCCGCAGGCCCAGCAGCTGGCGCTGGCCCGGCTGGTGCTGGCCGATCCGCACACCCTGGTGCTGGACGAGGCCACCTCCCTGCTGGACCCGCGGGCCGCCCGCCACCTGGAGCGCTCGCTCTCCAGGGTGCTGGAGGGGCGGACGGTCATCGCCATCGCCCACCGGCTGCACACCGCGCACGACGCGGACGTGATCGCGGTGGTCGAGGGCGGGCGGATCAGCGAGTACGGCAGCCACCCGGAGCTGGTCGCGGCGGGCGGTCCGTACGCGGCGCTCTGGCGGTCCTGGCGGGACGAGCGGTAGCGGGACTCCGGTCCGGCCGGAGTCGGACCGGAGGCGGGCCGGACTGGACCGGAGCGGACCGGAGCGGACTCAAACCCGTACGGGGCCTGATTGCCCCGTACGGGTTACTCCCTGCCCCGGAAGAGCGCGTAACCGGGCAAATCGGCCGTCAGGCCCGCAGACTGCTCCGGTGACCAAGATTTCAGACGGACCATCCCGTTCCCCGCGCGGTGAGATCGGCGGCATCCCCACGCGCTACATCGGGATCGGCGTCATCGTCGTCCTCGCCGTGTGGTTCCTGTTCGCCAACCTCGACAGGGTCCAGATCCAGTTCTGGGTCTTCACCGTCACCGCGCCGCTCTGGATCGCGCTGCTGGCCACGCTGATCGCGGGCGTCGCGCTGGGCTGGTTGCTGAAGGGACGGCGCAACAGGTGACCGCAGCCCCCGGGCCGGCGCCGGCCGGCGCCTCGGCCTTCACCCCGCTGATCGAGATGCGCGCGGTCAACAAGCGCTTCGGGGACCTGCACGTCCTGCAGGACATCGAGCTGACGGTCGGGCGCGGCGAGGTGGTCGTGGTCATCGGCCCGTCCGGCTCCGGCAAGTCGACCCTCTGCCGGGCGATCAACCGGCTGGAGCCGATCGAGGACGGCACCATCCTGATCGACGGCCGCCCGCTGCCAGAGGAGGGCAAGGGCCTGGCCAGGCTGCGCGCCGAGGTCGGCATGGTGTTCCAGTCCTTCAACCTGTTCGCGCACAAGACCGTGCTGCAGAACGTCTCGCTCGCGCAGATCAAGGTCCGCGGCCGGCCCAGGGCGGAGGCGGACGCCAAGTCCCACGCGCTGCTGGAGCGGGTGGGCCTCGCCGACCAGGCCGCCAAGTACCCGGCGCAGCTCTCCGGAGGGCAGCAGCAGCGGGTCGCGATCGCCCGCGCGCTGGCCATGGAGCCGAAGGCCCTGCTGTTCGACGAGCCCACCTCGGCGCTCGACCCCGAGATGATCAACGAGGTGCTGGACGTCATGCGCCAGCTCGCGAGCGAGGGCATGACGATGATCGTGGTCACCCACGAGATGGGCTTCGCCCGGGCCTCCGCGAACCGGGTGGTGTTCATGGCCGACGGCCGGATCGTCGAGGACCGCGCCCCGGAGGACTTCTTCAGCGCCCCTGAGAGCGATCGCGCCCGGGACTTCCTGTCCAAGATCCTGAAGCACTGAGGCGGCGCCGTGAACCGTGAGACGACGCCCGTGGTGCGCCCTGCGGGGAGGCCGGTCGCGCGGCCCGGGATGCGGTCCGCCGCCCGGGCGGGCAGACGCGTGCTCGCCGTCGCCCTGCTGCTCGCCGCGCTGGCGGCCGGCTGCGGCAAGCCCGGGACCCCGCCGCCCAAGGGCCCGCAGCCCAGCGCCCTGCCCAGCTACCAGGTGCAGGACGCCTCCGCGATCACCGGCTCGCCGACCCTGGACGCCGCCCGCAGCCGGGGCCACCTGGTGGTCGGCGTCAAGGAGGACCAGCCGTACCTGGGCCAGAAGAACCCGGCCACCGGCGAGTACTCCGGCTTCGACATCGAGATCGCCAAGATGGTCGGCGCCTCGCTGGGCTTCCCGCCGGACCGGATCCAGTTCAAGACCATCGCCTCGGCCAACCGCGAGACCGCCCTGCAGAACGGCCAGGTGGACTACTACGTCGGCACCTACACCATCAACGACAACCGGAAGAAGCTGGTCGGCTTCGCCGGCCCGTACTTCATCGCCGGGCAGTCGCTGCTGGTGCGCAAGAACAACGACACCATCCACGGCCCGGAGGACCTGGACGGCAAGAAGGTCTGCTCGGCGGCCGGATCGACGCCGTACCAGCGGATCCAGTCGAAGTACCCGAAGGCCGAGCTGATCGGCTACGACACCTATTCGGCCTGCGTGGACAACCTGATCACCAACCAGGTCGACGCGGTGACCACGGACAACGCGATCCTGCTCGGGTACGCGGCCAAGGCGCCGGACGAGCTCAAGGTGGTCGGCCCGCTGTTCTCGACCGAGCCGTACGGGATCGGGGTGCCGAAGGAGGACACCGTGCTGCGCGGCGCGATCAACGACGCGCTGGAGCACCACATCCAGAACGGCGACTGGCAGAGGGCCTTCGAGGCGACCCTCGGCCTCTCCGGGGAGCCGGCGCCCACCCCGCCGCAGATCGACCGGTACTGAGAGGGCCGCGCCGTGAAAACGCTGATCGACAACTGGTCGACCTACTGGGAGGGGTTCCTCGGCACGCTCTCGCTGTTCGCGGTGAGTGCCGTGCTGTCGCTGGTGCTGGGCGTGCTGATCGCGGGCTTCCGGGTCTCGCCGGTCAAGCCGCTGCGGGTGTTCGGGACGGTGTGGGTGACCTTGCTGCGCAACACGCCGCTGACGCTGCTGTTCTTCATCGTGGTGCTGGGCCTGCCCCGGTTCAACATCACCCTGCCCTTCTACACCTTCGCGGTGCTCGCGCTGGGCTGCTACACCTCGGCCTTCGTCTGCGAGTCGATGCGCTCGGGCATCAACACGGTGCCGACCGGGCAGGGCGAGGCGGCCCGCAGCCTGGGCATGAGCTTCGGGCAGACGATGAGCCTGGTGGTGCTGCCGCAGGCGTACCGCTCGGTGGTGGCGCCGCTCGGCAGTGTGATGATCGCGCTGGCCAAGAACACGGCGATCGCCGGCTCGTTCAGCGTCACCGAGCTGCTGGGCACCTACCGGACCATCAACGAGCTGGGCTACAGCATCGTCTGGACCTTCGTCTGGATCGCCGTCGGATACCTGATCATCACCCTGGCCATCAGCGCCGTCTTCAACCTGCTGGAACGACGAGTGGCGGTGTCCCGATGACCGTTGAATCCTCGGCGCTGTACGACATCCCCGGCCCGAAGGCGCTCGCCCGGCACCGGCTGTACGGCGGGATCGCGCTGCTGCTGATCGCGGCGCTGATCGGCTGGGTGATCTACATGCTGTTCCACACCAACCAGTTCACGTACGCCAAGTGGCAGCCGTTCGAGTACCGGGGCGTGCAGGAACTGCTGCTGCGCGGGCTCGGCAACACCCTCAAGGCCTTCGGCTGGACGGTGCTGTTCGCGCTGCCCTTCGGCGCGCTGTTCGCGGCCGGGCGGCTCTCCGACCACCGGGTGGTGCGCTGGCTCTCCACGCTGGTGGTGGAGTTCTTCCGGGCCATGCCGGTGCTGGTGATGATCTTCTTCGTCTTCGTCGCGCTCAAGGTGCAACCGCTCTGGGCGCTGGTGACCGGGCTGGTGCTCTACAACGGCTCGGTGCTGGCCGAAGTGTTCCGGGCCGGCGTGCTCGCGGTGCCCAAGGGGCAGCGGGAGGCGGCGTACGCACTGGGCATGCGCAAGACCCAGGTGATGTCGTACGTCCTGGTGCCGCAGGCCAACCGGGCGATGCTGCCGGCCATCATCAGCCAGCTGGTGGTCGCGCTCAAGGACACCTCGCTGGGCTTCCTGATCACCTACGAGGAGTTCCTCCACGCGGGCAAGCTGATCGCCACCAACCTGGACTACGACCTGCCGTTCATCCCGGTGGTGATGGTGATCGCACCGATCTACATCGGCATGTGTCTGCTGCTCTCCTGGCTCGCCCGCTTCGTGGAACGGCGCAGCCGGCGCAGCCCGGGCGTGCGCGGCGGGGCACCGGTGGTCAAGGCCGAGGTGGCGATGGGGCTGCCGCCGTCGGCGCAGCAGTGAGGAGCCCGGTTCGGGGCTGAACCATAGGTACGGGTGGGGTTGGGGTCGATACCTCCAAATTCCTCTTATGATTCTCGGGCGTCCGGGCGAGGCCCGGGCGCGGTCCGAGCACGGTCCGGGCGGGGCCGGAGCGGGGCTGTCGAGAACGGATGGGCGGGAGGGGTCATGGAGCCGATGTTCGATTCGCGGCACATCAGGACGTTCCACGAGGTCGTCCGGGCCGGTTCCTACTCGGCCGCCGCCCGCGAGCTCGGCTACACCCAGCCCGCCATCACCCAGCAGATGAAGGCGCTCGAACGCACCGTCGGTGTGCCGCTCTTCACCCGGGCCGGGCGCGGACTGCGGCTCACCGAGGCCGGCGAGGCACTCTCCCGGCACGCGGAGCTGATCCTCGACAGCATGTCCGCCGCCCAGCAGCAGCTCGCCGCACTGGCCCGGTTGCGCGCCGGGCGGGTGCGGGTCTGCGCCTTCCCCAGCGCCAACGCCACCCTGATACCCGAGGCGATGGCCCGGCTGCTGGCCGAGCACCCCGGCGTGCGGGTCGAACTGCTGGAGGCCGAGCCGCCGGACTCCGTCCAGCGGCTGCTGCGCGGGGAGTGCGACATCGCGCTGGCCTTCCGTTACCCCGGTGTGGCCACCGAGGTGCCGGAGGGCGTGGACGAGATCCCGCTGATGGAGGACCTGCTCACGGTGCTGCTGCCGGTCGGGCACCCGCTCGGCCGCCGGCACGCCGTACGGCTGGCCGACCTCGGCGGCGAACGCTGGATCGCCGGCTGTCCGCGCTGCCGGGCCAACCTGCTGCACGTCTGCGCGGAGGAGGGGTTCGCGCCGGACATCGTGTTCTCCACCGACGACAACCTCGCGGTGCAGTCGCTCGTCGCCGCCGGGGTCGGGATCGCGCTGATGCCGGCACTGGTGCTCTCCTTCATGTGCCACCGCAAGGTCACCGGGCGGGCCGTCGAACCGCACCTGCGGCGGCAGGTGAGCGCGTACGTGCTGCGCGAGCACCGCCGGATCCCGGCCACCGGGCTGGTGCTGGACCACCTGCGGCAGGCGGCGGCGAGTCGGGTCGGGTGCTGAGCGCCGATCCGGGTGACGACTCCCGGCGGCGAGCGGCAGCAGGAGGGCGCCGGCGACCGGCAGCAGGTGACCGGCAGGCGGTAACGGGCGAGCGGCAGTAGGTAGCCGGCAGTAGGTGACCGGTGACTGGCTGGCTGGTGACATATAAGCGTTAGTGGGGAGGTTCCTTACCAACCCTCCTTGGACGTGATAGGTCACCAGGGTCGAACCTGCTGGGATGACTCCCTCAGCCACGGTCGGCAGCGACCGACTCACCGAGCGGATGACCGCGCTGATCAGTGAGATCCGCGCCGTCGTGGACCGCGGACTCCCGCCGGAGCTCACCGCCTACCTGGTCGGCGAGCGACTCGCCCCGCACCTGCACGCCGACCCGGACGGTCCCGACGCGCTGCTCGCCCCCGCCCACCGTGAGGGCGACCCGCAGCGCTACCGTCAGCACGTCCTGCACGCCGAGGAGGACGGCAGCTTCTCCGTCGTCGCGCTGGTCTGGCTCCCCGGGCAGCAGACCCCGATCCACGACCACGTCTCCTGGTGCGTGGCCGGCGTCCACCAGGGGCAGGAGAGCGAGACCCGCTACCGGCTGGTCTCCGGCGGCCCCACCGCCCGGCTGGTCGAGACCGAGCACGTGGCCGGCCCGGCCGGTACCGTCGCCGCCTTCGCCCCGCCCGGCGACATCCACCTGGTGCGCAACTCCTGTAGTAGCACGGCGATCTCCATCCACGTCTACGGTGCGGACGTCTCCCGGCTCGGCACCAGCATCCGGCGGGTCTACCGGATGCCCGCCGACGGGCAGCAGTGATCCCGGCGTGGCACTGACCCTCCGACACCGCGCCGCCCGTACCCGCTCGTTGCCCCCGATGCGGGGGGACACCCCCGGGCTGCTGCTCGCCGCCCTCGGGGTGGCCGCCGCGCTCGGCGTCCACGCGCTGGTGCCGGCCGTGCCCAAGCTCACCGCCGCCGTCGTGCTCGGCATGGCGGCGGCCCACCTGCCCGGGGTGCGCCCGGTGGTCCGCGGGATCGCCCGGCCGGGGCTGTCCACGGCCGGGAAGCGGCTGATGCGGCTCGGGATCGTGCTGCTCGGGCTCAAGCTCAGCCTGGACGACGTGCTCGGCCTCGGCTGGGCCACCGTGGCCATGGTGCTGGCCGTGGTCGCGGCCACCTTCGCGGGCACGCTCTGGCTGGGCCGGCGGCTCGGCCTGCCCGGCGACCAGCCGCTGCTGGTCGCCACCGGGTACTCGATCTGCGGGGCCTCGGCGATCGGCGCGGTCAGCCAGGCGGCGGGCAGCGAGGAGGAGGACGTCGCGGCCTCGGTGGCGCTGGTCACCCTGTGCGGGACGCTGGCGATCGCCGTGCTCCCGCTGCTCCAGCATCCGCTCGGGCTCGACGAGCTGGAGTTCGGGCGCTGGGTCGGGGCGAGCGTGCACGACGTCGGGCAGGTGGTCGCCACCGCGCAGACCAGTGGGGCCGGGGCGCTGCGGGAGGCGGTGCTGGTCAAGCTGATGCGCGTGGTGCTGCTGGCGCCGCTGGTCGCGGGGGTGGCCGTCATGGTGCGGCGGAACCTGCGGGCGGCGCGGATGGTGCGGGTGGCTTCGGTGAAGGTCGCGGCGGGGGCTCCGGCGGGGGTTTCGACCGGGGCTTCGGCGGCGGTGACGTCGGCGGCGGTGACGTCGACGGCGGGGGCTCCGGCGGAGGGCGAGGCGGACGGGAAGCCGGGTGAGAAGTCGGTGAAGACCGGCAACCGTCCGCCGATCGTGCCGCTGTTCGTGGCGGGCTTCCTCGCGATGATCGTCCTGCGGACCACCGGGGTGCTGCCCGAGCGGGCGCTCGGCCTGGCCTCGGACGCCCAGGAACTGCTGCTGGCCGCCGCGTTGTTCGGTCTCGGCAGTGCGGTGCACCTGCCGACCATGGCCCGCACCGGCGGGCGGATCGCTCTGCTCGGGCTCGGATCCTGGGTGGTCGTCGCGGGAGTCTCGTACGCGGGGGTGCTGGTCACGACCTGACGGACCCCGGTGCGGACTCGGCTATTGTCGGGCGCAAGCCCACCCCGCCCGCCGGTACCAGGGCGGTGGTGCGGCCGAGTTCAACCGAGTTCACCCGAGTCCGCCAAGGAGGACGGATGACCACAGCACTGCCCGAACGCGACGGCCGCGAGGCCGTCGTCACGCTCGACCGGCGGGAGGGCCCGTACGGTGAGGTGGTGCTCCGGCAACGCGGTCGGGACTTCGAGATCATCGCCAACGGCTGCTTCCTGATGGACACCGCCGACGGGCGCTCGGAGCGGCTGCTGATCCAGACGGCGCTGGACGAGCTGGACCGTACGGGCGGCGGTCCGGTCGAGCGGCCGTCGGTGCTGATCGGGGGCCTCGGGGTCGGATTCTCGCTGGCGTACGCGGCGGCCGAGCCGCGTTGGGGGCGGATCGCCATCGTCGAGCGGGAGTCCGCGATCATCGACTGGCACCGGACCGGCCCGCTCGGCGCCTTCTCGGACGGCGCACTGGACGACGAGCGGGTCGAGGTTCTCCACACCGACCTGCTGGAGTACCTCGCGGCGGCGGACGGCGAGCGCTACGACGCGCTGTGCCTCGACATCGACAACGGGCCGGACTGGACCGTCACCGAGTCCAACGACGGGCTGTACGGCGCGGACGGGCTGACGGTGCTGTGGCACCGGTTGCGGCCCGGCGGGGTGCTGGCCGTGTGGAGTGCGCAGCCTTCGCAGGCCTTCGAGGACGCGCTGCGGGCGGTGGGCTTCTCGGACGTGGTGACGCACGAGGTCCCGGTCGCCCGGGGAGTGCCGGACGTGGTGCACCTGGGCCGGAGGGCGGGCTGAGCGCCGAAGCCGGTCCGGCCGGGGCGGAGCAGGTGCGCCCGGAGCGTGGGTGAACCCCTGGGCGGTGTGCGGCGGTTGACGGCGGAGCGGATCGCGGCCGACCTCCGACGGCGCTCGCGGCAGGGGAGTCGGCGCCGAGGGGAGAGGGGCCGGAAGCGGGTAACGGATGACAGCTGACAGATAACAGATTTCAGATTTCGTTCGCTGAAATCTGAAATCTGTCTGCTGTCGACTGTCGGCCGTCATCCGTTCGCCGTGTCACCGCGCGGTGGCTCGCCGCGCCTCCGGCTCAGCCGAACGGGCGGTTCTCCGGCTCGGCGCCGACCGCGGCTACCGGCTCCGGCTCGTCCGTCGGCAGGGCCGGGATGCCCTCCATGGAGAAGGGGTTGAAGTCCGGCGGCGGGACCATCACCGGTGTGCCCTTGCGCGGACCCGCCTCCTCCGCGTCCTCGGGCTGCTCCGATCCCTGTGCCGCCGCTTCCACCGCGACGGGCGGGGCCTGGGCCGGGACGACGGGCGGGGTCGAGGGCGGCGGCGGAACGGAGGGGCCCTGCGAGGGGAGGGTGGTGCCGAACGGATCGGCCTTCTGGTCGGCCGTGACCGTGGTCCCGAACGGGTCGGCGACCGGGGCGGCGTCGGCGGGCCGGGCCGCGGGTGCGTCGCCCGGCGCGTCCGGGATGCCCTCCATGGAGAAGGGGTTGAAGTCCGGCGGCGGGACCATCACCGGCGTGCCCTTCGGGCGGTCCTCGGCATCCGGCGCCGTGTCCTCCCCGCCGGAGGAGGGGACCTCCGCGACGGGCGCGAAGGGGTTGAAGTCCGCGGGAGGTACCCGTACCGGTGTGCCGCGCAGGTGCACCGGCTTCTCCTCCGCCTCCTTCTCTGCGGCGACGGCAGCGACGGCAGCGGGGGCTTGAGCCGGAACCTGAGTCGGAGCAGGGGCCTGCGCCGGGGCGGGCGTCCGGACCGGCGCGGGAGCCTGGACCGGAACGCCGCTCATCGCGGCCGGCACGCCGTCCCAGCCGAACTGGACGCTCTTCAGCAGCTCCGCGAACGCCTCCGTGTACAGCTCCCAGTCCTCCGGCCGCGCCGTGGACAGCTGGGCGCACAGCACCGTCCCGCCGTCCGGCAGCGGCACGAAGGCCTGGACGGCCGAGGTGACCACCCAGCGCCGCTGCCCGTCGGCGGCCAGCGGGCCGGGTACCGGGGCGGTCCGGCCCTCGACCAGGACGGCGGCCGGACCGGCCGGCAGCAGGACGGTCCACACCTCGGCGTGCCGCCGGACGGTGGCCAGTTCGGTGGCGAGCGCGGTGATCGGCAGCGGGTGCCGGGCGAGCGAGACGACGAGGGCGGCGTCCGAGGTGCGGTCGTCCAGCTCCAGGGCGCAGACGCCGGCGTAGACGACGCCCGCGTCGCGGATCAGGTCGGCCAGAGTGGCGGAGATCACCGCGAAGTCGCGCCGCGGCTCCGGGCCGGTGGCGCTGAACAGTTCCTCGGCGACCTCCGCCAGGTGCCGGGCCAGCTCGTCGGCGGCCGCCACGGTGGCCGGGTCCGCACCACCCGTCCGGTCCGTACCACCCGTCCGGTCCGTATCGCGGGGCCGGTGCGTGCCGTCGGGCAGTGCCGGCAGCGGGGGCACCGCACGGGCGGAGACGCCGGGCGGGCCGCCCGGGGAGGTCAGCGCGTGGAAGCCGGGCGGCACGACCAGCCGGACCTCGGCGCCCGCGCCGGTGGGCAGTTCGACCGGTTGCCGGGTCTGCTGCCCGGCCGCCAGCGCGGCCAGCGCGGGGGCGAACGGCGGGCGCAGCTTGGCGTCGGCGAACTCGCCGGTGACCGGGAGCTGGAACAGCGCGGCCGAGGTGGTGCCCCGGTCGGCGATGGCACCGCGCACCGCGCCGCCGCCGTACCGGGCCTGGAGCGCGGTGACCACCCGGTCGGTGAGCCGTGCTCCGGTGCCCGGCCGGGCGGTGCCGGCGGTGGTCACCGTGCCGAGCCGGTCGAGGGCGGTGTGCACCGGGCCGTTGGGGGCCAGGGGCAGGCCGAACAGCGTTTCGGCGGCGGGGTGTTCGGCCGCCCGCGGGGCGCTCAGCGAGGCCGCCGGGTGGCGCGAGGTGCGCTCGTCGAAGAGGGCGTCGGTGAGGGTGCCGAGGGTCGCGCAGACCTGTTCCGCCGCCGCGAAGGGATTGGCCTCCACGCTGAACTGCACGTCCTGGGTCACCTGGTGAGCCCCCCGCTCTGCTCCGTCTGCCGTCGGTGGTTCGGGTGGGACCGGGCCCGCCGCGGCGGCGGGTCGTCAGATCCCGGCTCATTCCTATCAGAGCCCGCCGTCCGGACCGAACCGCAGGATGACCCGATGATCACTCGGTGGTGGTGCCGGTGGCCTGCGCGGACCCGTCCTCGGGGGTGCCGGCGGCGAGCGCGGTGACCGCCTCGACGATCCCCGGCACGGCGAACAGCCCCGCGAGGTCCCGCACCAGGCGCCCGGTCGGGCCGTCCGGGCGTTCGTCGGCGAAGAAGGAGGCCAGTTCGGCGGCGAGGGCCGGTTCGCGGGCGGCGGTGAGGGTGAGCGAGGCGACGAACTCCTGCACCAGGTGCAGCTGGAGCTCCTCCAGCGGCACCGAGCGCTCGACCAGCCACTCCAGCGAGGTGATCTCGGCGTTGGCGATCCAGGCCCGGACGGTCAGCCGCAGTCCGGCGCTCGGCTCGGGGAGCGCCAGGTGGGCCAGGATCTGCTCCTGTGCGGCCCTGCGCACGTCGTCGATCACCGCCGAGGTGCCCGCGCTGGCCGCCACCGAGCCGCCGCGCAGCAGCGCGGCGAAGCCCGGCCCGTGGCTCTGCACGAAGTCCAGGTAGCGGCCCATCACCCGGTGGAGCCGCTCCGACAGCGGCCCGTCCATGGGCTCCTCGAACCGGGCCGACAGCTCCTGCCCGGCCCGCCGCAGCGACTCCTCGTACAGCGCCTGCTTGCCGGGGAAGTAGTGGTACACCAGGGGCCGGGAGGCTCCCGCGGCGGCGGCGATGTCGTCGATCGACACTTCCTCCGGCGGCCGTCGGCTGAACAGTTCCAGTGCCACGGCGATCAGCTGCTCCCGCCGCTCGTCCACGCTCAGCCGCCGACGCGGCCGCTCGCCCGCCGCCCGGGCGGAGGCGGAGGTCCGTGCTGCGCGATCGGCCGTCGGTGACGGCGTACGGGAGGCCATGCGCGCCACCCTAGTTCGTCGAGGGCCCTGTGGTGGAGACAGGGGCCCACTGCCCTCCGGCCCGCGCACCGGCGCCGAACGCCGAGGCCGTGGCGGCGCTACGCGGACCGGAGGTCCAGGTAGCGGCGGTAGGCCTCGCGGCCGTCGGGGACGAAGGAGTCGCGGGTGAGGCGGTCGGCTAGTTCGGCGGGGGTGAGCCAGGTGTGCCAGGCGACCTCGGACTCCTGGGGGGAGACCGGGCCGTCCCACTCGGCCTCGTACATGTCGCACCACCAGGAGAGCCGGTCCTGCTCGAAGAGGAACTTGAACAGGGGGCGCGGGGTGATGCCGTGCACGCCGAGCTCCTCCTCGGCCTCGCGGACGGCGGCCTCGGCGTAGGTCTCGCCGGAGCCGACCACGCCGCCGACGAACATGTCGTACGCGCCGGGGGCGAAGAGCTTGGTGTCGGTGCGGCGGTGGACGAAGATCCGCCCGGCCGGGTCGCGGACCAGGATGAAGACGCAGCGGTGGGTGAGCCCGCGCCGGTACACCTCGCCGCGCAGGGCGGTCCCGATCACGCGGTCGTGCTCGTCGACGATGTCCAGCAGTTCCTCGGCAGGGTTGGTCATGAGGGACAGGTTAGGGTTTCGGGGCTCGGTTCGAACGGATTCGATCGAAGGAGATCGAGAACGAACACGAGCGGCACAAGAAGCAACGGAACTGGTCGAGGGCGGCACGCGGTGGTGGAGATCTGGGGCGAGACGGCCGAGGGGTTCGAGCCCGTACGCGCGGCCTTCGTGCGGAACTTCGCCGACTACGGCGAGCTCGGTGCGGCCTTCGCGCTGTACGTGCGCGGCCGCAAGGTGGTCGACCTGTGGGGCGGTGACGCCCGGCCCGAGGTCGGCGGCCGGCCGGCGCCCGCGGTGCCGTGGACGGCGGACACCGCGCAGGTGCTGCGCTCGGTCACCAAGGGCCTGACCGCGACCACCGCGCTGCTCCTGGCCGAACGCGGCCTGCTCGACCTGGACGCCCCGGCAGCCTCGTACTGGCCGGAGTTCGCGGCGGCCGGCAAGGGCCGGATACCGGTGGGCTGGCTGCTCTCGCACCAGGCCGGAGTGCCCGCGCTGGACGTGCCGCTGCGGCTGGAGGACGTGCTCACCTGGGAACGCGCGGCCGCCGCCGTCGCCGCGCAGGCGCCCGCCTGGGAACCCGGCACCGCGCACGGCTACCACCCGTACACCTTCGGCTGGCTGGTCGGCGAGGTGGTGCGCCGGGTCAGCGGCCGGACGGTGGGCCAGTACTTCGCCGAGGAGGTCGCCCGGCCGCTCGGGCTGGACCTGTGGATCGGGCTGCCGGCCGGCGCCGCGCCCAGGGTCGGCAGACTCGTCGACCTCCCGGCGCCGGACGCGGCCCGGACCGGTCCGAGCGGGCTGCGGCTGCGACCCAAGCAGTCCGTCCGGGACGCCTACCAGGACCCGGCCTCGCTGACCGCCCGCTCCTTCGCCTCGGTGCGCCCCGGCGTGGACCTCAACGACCCGGCGGTGCAGGCCGCCGAGATCCCCGGCGCCGGCGGCATCGGCACCGCCCGGTCGCTCGCCCGGTTCTACGCGGCACTGATCGGCGCGGCCGACCGCCCGGACGGCTCCGGCGCGCTGCTGCCGCCGCTGCTCGGCCCCGAGGTGCTGGCACGCGCGGTCGAGCCGGCGGTGAGCGGGCCGGACCGGGTGCTGATCGTCAACTCCACCTTCGGCCTGGGCTTCTGGCGGCACGGCCCGACCGCGCCGATGGCCTCCCCGGCGAGCTTCGGCCACCCGGGTCGGGGCGGTTCGCTCGGCTTCGCCGACCCCGACCTGGGGCTGGGCTTCGGCTACGTCACCAACGGCATGCAGCCGGGCGTCACCGGGGACATCCGCTCGCGGAACCTGATCCGCGCGGTGCGGGGGTGCCTGGGGCTGGACCGGTAGCCTCAGGCCTGGCCGGTCTCGAAGCGGTGGATCTTCCCGCCGTCGACGGTGAAGCGCCAGGCGGTGCGCATGGTGCCCCAGGTCTCGTTGGTGAACTCGGCGACCAGCGCGTGGCCTCCGCTCGACTCGGTCTGGACGGCCATCCGGCCGTTCGGGCCGAAGATCTCCCGGTCGACCCAGTCCGCCAGGTCGCGCTCGGATCCGTCGTCGGCCATGGTCGCGTCCGGGGCCAGCAGCGCGAAGAAGGCGTCGCGGTCGCCCGCGTTGACCGCGGTGACGAAGGCGCGGACGGCGGGGTCGCTGAGTTTCGTGGGGGCGATGGTCACGCGGGACTCCCTGATGGGGGTGAGGGGCGGGGAGTCCTGTCTACGGCTTTCGCGCGGGCCGTCCGGGCATGTCGGCGGCGCGTCGGTGAATTGGCCGCATTCATGTGCTTTGATCCCCGGAACAGGCGAATCGCCCCGAAGCCCGCCACGGGGAGTGGCGAGGAGCGGGAGGCCCCGATGGGCCTCCCGCTCCGCTTTCCCGGCCTCCCGGGCTCGTCGGGTCTAGAAGAAGCCGACCGCGTCGGGGGAGTAGCTGACCAGCAGGTTCTTGGTCTGCTGGTAGTGCTCCAGCAGCGCCTTGTGGGTCTCCCGCCCGATGCCGGAGTTCTTGTAGCCGCCGAAGGCCGCGTGGGCCGGGTAGGCGTGGTAGCAGTTCGTCCAGACCCGACCCGCCTGGATGGCGCGCCCAGCCCGGTGGGCGGTGTTGATGCTGCGGGTCCACACGCCCGCGCCGAGCCCGTACTGGGTGTCGTTGGCGAGCGCGACGGCCTGGTCGAAGCCGTCGAAGCGGGTGACCGAGACGACCGGTCCGAAGATCTCCTCCTGGAAGACCCGCATCGAGTTGTCGCCCTCGAAGACCGTCGGCGTGACGTAGTACCCGCCGGCCAGCGCGCCGCCGAGGTCGGCCCGCTCGCCGCCCACCAGGATCCTGGCGCCCTCGTCCTGGCCGATCTCGAAGTAGGAGAGGATCTTCTTCAGCTGCTCGACGCTGACCTGGGCGCCGACCTGGGTCTCGGTGTCCAGCGGGTTGCCCTGGCGCATCGCCCGCACCCGCGCCAGGCCGTCGCCGAGCAGCCGCTCGTAGACCGGGGTCTCGATCAGGGCGCGGCTGGGGCAGGTGCAGACCTCGCCCTGGTTGAGGGCGAACATCGCGAAGCCCTCGACGGCCTTGTCGTAGAAGGCGTCGTCGGCGGCGGCGACGTCCGCGAAGAACACGTTGGGGCTCTTGCCGCCGAGTTCCAGCGTGGCCGGGATCAGGTTCTCGGCGGCCGAACGGGCGATCAGCCGGCCGGTGCCGGTCTCGCCGGTGAAGGCGATCTTGCGGATCCGGGGGCTGGCGGCCAGCGGGGCGCCGGCCTCCTCGCCGAAGCCGGTGACGATGTTGACCACGCCGGGCGGCACCAGGTCGGCGGTCAGCTCGGCGAGCAGCAGCACCGAGGCCGGGGTCTGCTCGGCGGGCTTGAGCACCACCGCGTTGCCGGCGGCGAGCGCCGGGGCGAGCTTCCAGACCGCCATCAGGATCGGGAAGTTCCACGGGATGATCTGGCCGACCACGCCCAGCGGCTCGTGGAAGTGGTACGCCACGGTGTCCTCGTCCAGCTGGGAGAGGCTGCCCTCCTGGGCCCGCAACGCACCGGCGAAGTAGCGCAGGTGGTCGACCGCGAGCGGGAGGTCGGCGGCCAGCGTCTCGCGCACCGGCTTGCCGTTCTCCCAGCTCTCCGCGACGGCCAGCTGCTCCAGGTTGGTCTCCATCCGGTCCGCGATCCGCAGCAGCACCTGCGCGCGATCGGCGGCGGAGGTGCGGCCCCAGGCCGGGGCCGCGGCGTGGGCCGCGTCCAGCGCGGCCTCGATGTCCTCGGCGGTACCCCGGGCGACCTCGGTGAACACCTCGCCGGTGACCGGGGTCGGGTTGCCGAAGTACTCGCCGCGCACCGGAGGCGTCCATTCGCCGCCGATCCAGTGCTCGTACCGGGAGCGGTAGGCGACGATGCTGCCGGGCGTGCCGGGGGGCTGGTAGACCGTCATGTTCGCTGTCTCCTCGCTGCGTCGGGCGCCGCCGGGCACGGCTCTGGCCACGGGCGGCACGCCGGACCGCCCGTTCGGGGGCGGTCCGGCGGGAGGGGTCGGACACGCAATCGGACCGGCGCCCCGCCGGGGCGCCCGCCGCCGAGCACGATAACCGCCGGGCGCCCGGCGCGGCTACGGTCCGTACCCGTGTCCGGTACGGAGGGTGTGTCTTCCGGTCGTTCGCGGGGGCCTGGGCCGCCGGACCTTCCCGGACCGGATCTCCGCGGGAGCCCGGGGTCCGGTCCCGATCTCCGCGGGAGCCCGGGGCCCGGTCCCGATCTCCGCGGGCGTCCCGAAACGGATCACTGCGGGGGCGCGCGTTTCGGACGCACCCCCGCGACCCGCGGCCGCGCGCCGTCGCGCGTCGGTGGGGCCGTCCCCGGCGTGCCTCCGTAAGCCGCCGTGCGTCGGCCGGACCGTCCCCGCGGCGTGCCGCCGTACGCCGCCGTACGGCCGGGGCGGCGCTCTCGGGTCGCGCCACCGCACGCCCGTCGGGCGGCCCAGGGCGCACGCCGGTCAGACCGCGTGGTACCGGCCGGTGCGGGCCTCCCAGCTGAGGTAGCCGGCCAGCCAGGTGAGCAGCCCGTCCGCGTACCGCTGGGCGATCGTGCGTTCGATCCGGGAGAGGCCCAACTCGCGGTGGACGTCGGGCAGCCGGGCGTGCAGTTCGGCGCAGCGGTCGACCATCAGCTGGGCCTCGGCGATGACCGCCGCGCAGGCCTCCTCGGCCGAGCAGCGCCGTTCCCGCTGGACGATCATGACCAGGTTGTTCACGTCCCCGCGCGGCGCCTCCAGCGGGTAGGAGTGCACGTCGTTGCTGAGCGACGGTATGTCGGCGGCCAGCTGGCGGAGCTGACGCAGCACGGGGTGGTGCAGGACGGCGGCCGGGACCTCGAACTGGCCCAGGCGTTCGACCATGTCGAAGATGGTCTCCATCGCCGCGGTGCCCCGGCGGAGCTCCAGGTAGCCGGCGCGGTCCGGCGGCCGGGTGGAGATCCGGCCGGCCGCCTCGGCCGGGTGACTGGCCAGGTAGTACTCCCAGTTGTAGGCGGCGCGGGCCTGCCAGCGGGCCGGCATGCCGCGCATGCTGCGGTTCCACAGATCGGCGAAGGCGGTCTCGACCGCGGAGCCCTGGTCGGGGCGGGCGCCGTGCAGGACGGCGATCAGCCGTTCGCAGATCGGGGCCACCTCGGCGGGACGGCGGCCGAGCGGGCCGTCGAACTGGTCGTCGAAGAGGAAGTAGAAGCCCATCAGGTCGGCGGCCAGGGCGAGTTCGTCCGGGCCGGCGTCCGGATAGCCGAGTGCGGCGAGGTCCACCACCTCCCAGTGCGCGTAGCCGGGATGGTCGGCGTCGGGCAGCAGCGGGTGGCGGATCAGCCAGTCCCTGTGCAGTGCGGTGGCGTGGATGCCGTGCGGACTGCGGCGGTGCGGGAACGGAATCTGAAGTGAGGTGTCGTCAGACATCGGACTCCCGGTGCAGCGGAGGGTGGGGGCGCTTTTTGTTCGAGCGGTGATGGTGGGGGGAGTTGGCGCGACGGGGCGCGGACGGTGAGGGTGGGCTTCGCAAGATCATCCGCGCCTCGAAGGCCGTAGGGTATCTGATGCAATGATGGGATGTTAGGGATGTAGGGCAATTGCCCTTGACAGGGCCCCCAAACCCTCACCGTCCGCCCCAGCCTGCACGAATGCCCCACGGGGAGGTCCGCACGGCGCTAACCTCGGCTCCACGCAGTGATGGAGCTGTGACGCAGCGGGCGAGGCGGAGGCACGACGGTGACCGAGCAGGAGAACGCACTTCGGGCGGGCGGTGGTTCCGCCCACGACGGCGACGGCATCGCGCCCCGGGTCCGGTTGCGCGACCGCGACGCCGAACTGCGCTCGGTGGAGGCCGCCGTCGACCGGCTCTGCCGCGGCTTCGCCGCCGGTGGCACCGAGATCGGCGACCTGCTCACCTTCTCGGGCCGCCCCGGCATCGGCAAGACCAGCCTGCTGCACGAGGTCAGGCGGCTCGCCAAGCTCCGCGACGGCGCCACCGTGCTGTTCGCCCGAGGCGGTGAACGGCAGTTCAAGGAGCCGTACCACGTCCTGCGCCAGCTGCTCCAGCCCGTGCTCACCGACCTGAAGCCCGAGGTGTTCAGCCAGGTCATGGGCACCTGGGAGGAGGTCGTCGGACCGGCCATGGGCCTCAAGCAGCCCAAGGCCGGCGCCCGCCGCCTCGACCCGCAGGGCGTGCGCGACGGCCTCGACTACGTCCTCACCCAGCTCGCACCTCGCCGCGCGCCGATGGTGATGATCGTCGACGACCTGCACTGGGCGGACGGCGAGTCACTCTCCTGGCTGACCAAGTTCGCCATCCGATCGAGTGAACTTCCCGTACTGCTCGTCTTCGCCTTCCGGGAGGACGAGAACGACTGGCCCATCGAGACCCAGGACTTCCGGCGGGACGTCCTCCTCCTCAAGGGCCGCAAGCACGAGCTCAACCGGCTCACCCTCAGCTCCGTCACCGACATGATCCGCGCCGAGCTCGGCGACAGGGCCGAGGACGCCTTCTGCTACGAGTTCTGGAACGTCGTCAACGGCAACCCGTTCGAGGCCAACGCCCTGCTCGACCAGGTGCGCGAGCAGGAACTCGAACCGGTCGAGGAGAACTCCCGGCAGCTGCGCGAACTCGCCGTCGACGCCGCCGGGATGACCCTCAAGAGCTGGCTGGACCGGCTCGGCGCCAGCACCCTGCGCTTCGCCTGGGCCTGCGCGATGCTGGGCACCGACATCCGGGTCGATCTCGCCACCCGGATCTCCACCCAGAGCACCGAGGGCGCCCGCGAGTCCATCAAGCGGCTGCGCAAGCAGCGCGTGCTGACCCAGACCCCCAACGGGAACCTGGAGTTCGTGCACCCGCTGATCGCCAGCTCCATCTACAACACCATGCCGGACGCCACCCGCCTCGGCATGCACGGCATCGCCGCCGCCGAGATCGAGAACGCCGGACTCGGCCTGCTCGCCGCCTCCCGCCACCTGGTCGAGACCCACTCCGGCGAGGGCGACGACCGGATCGTCAAGAAGCTGCGCCGCGCCGCCGTCGAACACCAGCTGATCGGCGCCCCCGAGGCGGCCCAGCGCTGTCTGCACCGCGCGCTCAACGAGCCGCCCGCCGACGAGATCAAGGCCGAGGTGCTCTACGAACTCGGGTGCTCCGCGCTGCTCACCGACCCCGTCGCCACCGTCAACCAGCTCAAGCTGGCCCTCGACCCCGACGAGGTGCCGCTGCGCCCCGCCCTGCGCGTGGACGCCACCTTCCGGCTCTCCGAGGTGCTCGCCCACGCCGGTGAACTGGGCCAGGCGGCCCTGGTCTGCCAGGAAGAAGCACTGAGGACCACCGAACCGGCCGGGCGCCAGCGGCTCCAGGCCGCCTCGTTCATGTGGCACGCCTTCCGCAAGTCCGAGGAGGACGGCCCGGGCCGCTCCGCCCGGCTCGGCGAGATGTGCCGGGGCCTGAGCGGGCGGGAGGCGGCCGACCGGGCCGTGCTCGCCATGCGCGCCTGGGACCTCACCCTGCGCGGCGCCGCCTCCGCCGATGCGCTCGCGCTCGCCGACGAGGTCCTCGACGGCGGCCGGCTGCCCAAGGGCCTCGGCTGGACCGACACCACCTGGGGCTTCGAACTGCCCTCGATGCTCGGCCTGACGTACATCTACAACGACCGCATCGCCCAGGCCGAACGGCTGGCCGCGGACGCCATCATCCAGTTCGAGATCGCCGGGTGGAGCGGCGCCCACCGGGGCTTCGCCTACTTCCTGATGGGCCTGGCCCGGTTCCGCCGCGGCCTGCTCGCCGAGGCTGAGGACTTCCTGCGCCGGGCGTACCGCATCTCCGAGCGGATCGGGGAGAAGCTGCCGCTGGCGTGGGACGCGATCGGCGTGCTCGTCGACACCCTGATCGCCCGCGGCCGGGTCGACGAGGCCTGGAAGCTGGCCAACGAGTTCGGCTTCCACCCGCCGTACCACGCGACGGCCATGGTGCTGCCGGACGCGGCCTCGCTGTACGGCAAGCTGCTGGTCGCCAAGGAGAAGTACGCGGGCGCGGCCGCCGCGCTCACCGAGGCGGGCGCCCAACTGGAGGTCCGCGGCTGGCACAACACCGTCTGGGCGCCCTGGGCCGGCCACCTCGCCATCGCGATCGCGGACGACGAGCCCGAGCGTGCCCGCGACTACGCCCAGCGGGCGGTCCGGGACGCACGCAACTTCGGCACCGCCTCGGCGATCGGCAGCGCGCTGCGCCTGCAGGCCCGGATCGAGGACGGCCAGGCGGCGGTCGAACTGCTGGAGGACGCCGTGGCGTACCTCGGGCAGTCCCCGGCCGGTTACGAGCACGCCGTCGCCCTGGTCGACCTCGGCGCCGCGCTGCGCCGGGTCGGTCGGCTGGAGGACGCCCAGGAGTACCTGTACCAGGGCATCGAACTGGCCCAGCACTGTTCCGCGGAGGGGCTGGTCGACCGGGCCCGGCGGGAGCTGGCCAACTACGGCCTGCGGCCCAACCGGCTGGGGCTGCGCGACTTCCGGGACACCCTGGAGACGCTCAGCAGCGCCGAGTGGGAGGTTGCCAAGCGGGCCGTGCAGGGCGTGCCGCCGCAGCGGATCGCCGACGAGCTCGGGGTGCCGCTCGGGCTGGTCAACCGTCGGCTGGCGGCGGTCTACCGCAAGGCGGGCAGCGGGCCGGACGGCCTGGCCTCGGCACTCGGTCTGCCGCAGCAGCAGCGGGACGCGGGCCGGCTGGAGGAGCTGGACGGCTAGGAGCGGCCCCCGGGTCGGTCGGGGCGCCCCGGTAGTCGTGGCCGGTGCACGGTGCACGGGTGGGGCGCCCGGTTCGTGGCGGGCGCCCGGCGGTCGTGCCCGGAGCCCGGTGCGCGGGTGGGCGCCCGGCGGTCGTAGGGGGCGCCAGATGGTGGACGGCGGCGCGGGAGGCGGCGCGTGGGCTCGCGGAAGCGCCCCCTCGGCCGCCGCCGTCGCTAGGCTGACGGACACGGGGCTGCCGCGGCGACCCCTCGACGGACCCGGAACCGGGCGGCCGCGGTGCGACCCGGCCGCGAGTGAGGAGCAGGCCCATGGCGAGCGAGGCCACCAGCGTGCGGCAGGAACCCCTGGAGCCCTCGGGTGCGGGAGCCGCGATCGAGCGCTGGACGCTCACGGCTGGCCCGTACGAGGCGAGCGTGCTCACCCTCGGCGCGACCCTGCACACCCTGAGCGCACCGGACCGCTCCGGCCGCTCCGCCCAACTGCTGCTGGCCACCGACCGGTTGTCCGAGATCCTCGGCGCGGCCCGGCACTACGGCACGGTGGTGGGCCGGTACGCCAACCGGATCGACGGCTCGTCGGTCACCGTCGACGGCGAGGAGCATCAGCTCGCCCCCACCGGTGGCGGCATGACCCTCCACGGCGGGCCGGACGGCTTCGCGCACCGGATGTGGGAGGCCGAGCCGGTCGACGGCGGCGTGCGGCTGGCGCTGCACAGCCCGGACGGGGACCAGGGCTTCCCGGGCGCGCTGGACGTCACCGTCACGTACACCCTGGACGCCTCCGGCGAGCTGGTGATCGCCTACCGCGCCGTCACCAGCAAGCCGACCGTCGTCAACCTCACCAACCACGCGTACTTCAACCTCTCGGGTGAAGGCAGCGGCGACGTCCTCGGACACCTGCTCACCCTGGACGCCGACGCGTACACCCCCGCCGACGAGCGGCAGATCCCGTACGGCCGGACCGAGCCGGTGGCCGGCACGCCCTTCGACTTCACGGTGGCCACGCCGATCGGCAAGTCGGTGCACGACGAGCACCCCCAGCTGACCGGGCCCGGCGGCTACGACCACAACTGGGTGCTGCGCGCCCGGCCGCAGGACGGCAGCCCGGCGCGGGCCGCGCTGCTGGAGGACCCGGTCAGCGGCCGCACCCTGGAGGTGCTGACCACCGAGCCGGGCGTCCAGGTCTACACGGCGAACAAGTTCCAGGGCGCGGTCACCGGCGCGCGCGGCGTCCCGTACGGGCCGTTCGCCGGGATCGCGCTGGAGACCCAGCACTTCCCGGACTCCCCGCACCATCCGGCGTTCCCCAGCACGGAGCTGCGGCCGGGGGAGGAGTTCCGCTCGACGACCGTGCTCCGGCTGGGGACCAACTAGCGGGCGGCGCTCCGGCCGGCGGCGCCCCGGCGTACTACGGCTTCGCCAGGTCCCGGCGCATGCAGAGCCGGGGCCAGCGGTCCAGACCGTGTTCGGCCTCCTTGCGGCGGATCTCGCGCAGGCCGGGGGTGAGTTCCTCCCCGGCCAGCGGGCGGAAACCGCAGCGGGCGTAGTAGGGGGCGTTCCAGGGGACCTCGGCGAAGGTGGTGAGGGTGAGCGCGGGGGCGTCGGTGGTCTCGGCGAGGTGCTCGATCAGTGCCCGGCCGATGCCGCGGCGGGCGTGGTCGGGGTGCACGGAGACCTGTTCGATGTGCAGCGCGCCGTCCACCGGCTCGGCGAGCAGGTAGCCGGCGACGGTCCCGTCGGGGGCCTCGGCGACCAGGGCGGTGCCCTGCTCCAGGTAGTGCGCCAGCTCCTCCGGTGCCGGGGGTTCGTCCTCGGCGATCTCCGGCATGCCGATCGCGGCGAACGGTGCGCCGGCGGCCCGCTCCAGTTCGGCGAGCAGTGGAAGTTCGTCCCTGGTGACGGCTCTGATTCGCATGCGTCCAGTCTGCTGCAGGCGGCTTTCGGCCACGCACGGTGGTGCCGTCGGCCAGTCGGCGGAGGGGCGAATCGGGCGAACTCGGGCAATCGGTGCGTCCGTCAACTACCGAGCGGCAACGTCCAGGACACGCGGGCGTAACGATCGCGGTTTCTTGCAGAAACTTGCTGCAAGGACTTTCCGTCGATCTTGCACCGCTGTTAACTTCCTTCCCGAGCCCGACGGCAGCAACGGTGCGGTCGGTACGAGGCAGCCATTATGCGCCTGTCTCCGAACATCTCGGGCACCCCCACCCTCCCAAGGAGTTCTCATGCGGCGTGGCATCGCGGCCTCTGCCCTCGTTGTGGCCCTCGCGGTCTCGATGGCTGCCTGTAGCAGCAGCGGCTCCAGCTCCGACGGCAAGGCCGACGGGCCGGTCACCCTCACGTACTGGGACACCTCGAACGCCACCAACGAGGCGCCGAACTACCAGGAGCTCGTCAAGAAGTTCGAGGCTGCGAACTCGAACGTCAAGGTCGACTTCGTCAACGTGCCGTTCGACCAGGCGCAGAACAAGCTCCAGACCGCGATGGGGGCCAAGGGTGCTCCGGACGTGTTCCGCTCCGAGGTCGGCTGGACCGCCGCCTTCGCCAAGGCCGGCTACCTGGAGCCGCTGGACGGCACCCCGGCCGCCGCGGACACCTCCGCCTTCCAGCCGAGCCTGATCCAGCAGGCCAAGTACGAGGGCAAGCTGTACGGCGTGCCGCTGGTGACCGACACCCTCGGCCTGCTCTACAACAAGGAGCTGTTCACCAAGGCCGGCATCACCGAGGCGCCGAAGACCTGGGACGAGCTGAAGACCGACGCCGCCGCCGTCAAGGAGAAGGCCGGCGTGGACGGCTTCTGGCTGAAGGCCGCCGACGGCTACTACGCGATGCCGTTCCTGTTCGGCGAGGGCACCGACACCGTCGACGCCGCGGGCAAGAAGATCACCGTCGCCTCGCCGGAGGCCGTCAAGGCCGTCGAGACCTACAAGTCGATGTTCACCGCGCCGGGCACCGTCAAGGCCGACGTCACCACCGACGCCTACGCGCACATGATGGACGCCTTCAACAGCGGCAAGGTCGCGGCGATCGTCCAGGGCCCCTGGGAGATCACCAACATCTACAAGGGTTCGGCCTTCGCCGACAAGAACAACCTCGGCATCGCCGCCGTCCCCGGTGGCTCCGGCGGCAAGGGTGGCGCTCCCACCGGCGGCCACAACATCTCGGTCTACGCGGGCGCCGACAAGGCCCACAAGGCCGCTGCGGAGAAGTTCGCCGCCTTCATGACCTCGGCCGAGAGCCAGGCGTTCATCGCGCAGAAGAACTCCACCCTGCCCACCCGCTCCGACGCCTTCACCGCGGACGTCAAGGCCGACCCGGGCATCGCCGGCTTCCAGGCCGTGCTGAGCAGCGCCAAGCCGCGCCCCGAGCTGCCCGAGTACAGCTCGCTGTTCGCCTCGCTGGGCACCAACCTGGGCAAGGCCGTCCAGGGCACCAGCACCCAGGACGCGCTGAACACCGTCTCCACCGACTACGCCAAGCTCCTGCCGGGCTTCGCCAAGTAGTCCCTGTGCCCGGCCCGCCGGTCGACGGATGACAGCGGGTGGGTGGCGGTGACCGTGCGACGGCGAACGAATGACGGATAACAGATTTCATCATCTGTCAGCTGTCATCCGTTCGCTGTCCGCGGCCCGTCGCCACCCGCCCCGCGGCACCCGTCGCCCACTGCGGACCGGGCCGTCGGCTCCCCCCGAGAATTCCCCCCCGAGAAGGTGCAAACGATGTCAGTCGCCGTGCAGGGCGCCACCGGCAAGGGCAACCGGGAACGCGAGCAGCGTCCAGGCCTGCTGGAACGCGTCAAGCGCTCCTACGCCAAGCACTGGTACGCCTACGCGATGATCGCCCCGGTCGTACTGGTGCTCGGTGCGCTGGTGCTCTACCCGCTCGCCGAGGGCATCTGGCTCACCCTCACCGACGCCAACAGCCTCAACGTCGCCCGCAAGATCGGCGTCAACGAGATCCCGG
This sequence comes from Kitasatospora sp. NPDC058048, assembly GCF_042885555.1. Classification (NCBI taxonomy): domain Bacteria; kingdom Bacillati; phylum Actinomycetota; class Actinomycetes; order Kitasatosporales; family Streptomycetaceae; genus Kitasatospora; species Kitasatospora sp. NPDC058048. The sequence continues at coordinate 379,350 of NZ_JBHVRT010000002.1, forward strand.
CGAGCTACGAGTTCGTCGGCTTCCACAACTACGCCGACATCCTGTGGGGCCCCGGCTCGTACGACCGCTTCTGGTCGCACTTCGTCTGGACCATCGCCTGGACGGCCGTCTGCGTCTTCCTGCACTACACCCTCGGCCTCGGCCTGGCCCTGCTGCTCAACCAGAAGCTGCGCGGCCGCGCCGCCTACCGGATGCTGCTCATCCTGCCCTGGGCAGTACCGACCTTCGTCACCGTCTTCTCCTGGCGCCTGATGCTCGCCGACGGCGGCGTCGTCAACAACATCCTCTCCTTCCTGCACCTGCCCGAGCCGGGCTGGCTCACCGACCCGTGGGCGCAGAAGGCGGCCGCGATCATGGTGAACACCTGGGCCGGTGTGCCGTTCATGATGATCTCGCTGCTCGGCGGCCTCCAGTCGATCCCGGCCGAGCTGTACGAGGCCGCGGAGATGGACGGCGCCACTGCCTGGCAGCGCTTTCGGTACGTCACCCTGCCGGGGCTGCGCTCCGTCTCCTCCACGGTCGTGCTGCTCGGCGTGATCTGGACGTTCAACCAGTTCAACGTGATCTTCCTGCTGTTCGGCACCGGCGCCCCCGACGCCCAGCTGCTGGTCACCTGGGCGTACCGGCTCGGCTTCGGCCAGATCCCCCGGGACTACGCGCAGTCCGCCGCCTACGGCGTGATCCTGCTGTCCATCCTGATCGTCTTCACCGCCTTCTACCGGCGCTGGCTCGCCCGCAACGAGCAGGCCAACGGCTGAGGCCCCGGACCCAGTTGACCCACGAAGGCAGGTAACCCCGATGAGCACCACCACCGAACTCCCGGCCCGCCCGGCGGCCGCGGCCCCGGCCGCCCGGCCCGCCAAGGTCCGCCGCCGCGGCGAGCGCAGCCCGATGGCCCGGGCGCTGTCCCACGGCACCCTGATCCTGGCCGGCCTGATCGCGCTCTTCCCGGTCGCGTGGATCCTGTTCGTCTCGCTCGGCCCGGACAAGACCGACTACCTCCACCCCGGCCAGATCCTCGGCAAACTGACGCTGTCGAACTACCAGCACGTGCTGTCCGACACCGACTTCTTCACTTGGTTCGGCAACGCCCTGCTGGTCTCCGGCGTCACCACCGTGTTCGGCGTGATGCTCGCCGCCACCACCGGCTACGCCGTCTCCCGGATGAAGTTCCCCGGACACAAGCCGCTGATGTGGTCGCTGCTGGTCACCCAGATGTTCCCGATCGCGGTGCTGATCGTGCCGATGTACACGATGCTCTCCGAACTCGGCCTGCTGGACAGCTACACCGGCCTGATCCTGGTCTACTCGACCACCACCGTGCCGTACTGCGCCTGGCTGCTGAAGGGCTACTTCGACACCATCCCGGTGGAGATCGACGAGGCCGGCCGGGTCGACGGGCTCAGCCCGTTCGGCACCTTCTGGCGGCTGGTGCTGCCGCTCGCCCGCCCGGGCCTGGCGGTGGCCGCCTTCTACTCCTTCCTCACCTACTGGGCCGAGGTGCCGTTCGCCTCCACGTTCATGCTCAGCTCCGACAAGTACACGTTGGCCGTGGGCCTCCAGACCTTCGTCAGCGAGCACGACGCCCAGTGGAACCTGATGGCCGCGACCGCCGTACTGATCGCGATCCCGTCCGCGGCCTTCTTCTACCTGGTGCAGCGCCACCTGGTCACCGGCCTGACCGCCGGTGCCTCCAAGTCGTAACGGGCAGCCACGTCGTCACGCGCCACCACGTCGTCACAGGACCGCACGCCGTCGCAAGACCGCACGTCGTCACAGAACCGCACCTCGTCGCGCGCCTCCACGTCCCAGCGCCTTCCGCTCCTCTAGTCCCCAAGGGATACCGTCCATGACCCAGAACCTGGCCGACACCTCCCGGCCTGCCGCCGACACCGCTCACGAGGCGAACGTCAGCGCGTCCAGAGGCTGGTGGCGGGACGCGGTCATCTACCAGGTGTACCCGCGCAGCTTCGCCGACTCCAACGGCGACGGCATGGGTGACCTGCCCGGCATCCGCAGCCGCCTGCCCTACCTGCGCGACCTCGGCGTGGACGCGGTCTGGCTGTCGCCGTTCTACGCCTCGCCGCAGGCCGACGCCGGCTACGACGTGGCCGACTACCGCGCGGTGGACCCGATGTTCGGCACCCTGCTGGACGCCGACGCCCTGATCCGGGACGCCCACGACCTGGGTCTGCGGATCATCGTCGACCTCGTCCCCAACCACTCCTCGGACCAGCACGAGTGGTTCCAGCGCGCCCTGCGCGAGGGCCCCGGCTCCCCGCTGCGCGAGCGCTACCACTTCCGCCCCGGCAAGGGCGAGCAGGGCGAACTGCCGCCCAACGACTGGGAGTCCATCTTCGGCGGCCCGGCCTGGACCCGCAGCGAGAACCCGGACGGCACCCCCGGCGACTGGTACCTGCACCTGTTCGCCCCGGAGCAGCCCGACTTCAACTGGGAGAACCCGGCCGTCGCCGACGAGTTCCGCTCGATCCTGCGCTTCTGGCTCGACATGGGCGTGGACGGCTTCCGCATCGACGTCGCCCACGGCCTGGTCAAGGCCCCCGGCCTGCCCGACCTCGGCGGCGCCGACCAGCTCAAGCTGCTCGGCAACGACGTCATGCCGTTCTTCGACCAGGACGGCGTGCACGAGATCTACCGCAGCTGGCGCAGGATCCTCGACGAGTACCCGGGGCAGCGGATCGGCGTCGCCGAGGCGTGGACCCCGACCGTCCAGCGCACCGCCAACTACGTCCGCCCCGACGAGCTGCACCAGGCCTTCAACTTCCAGTACCTGGGCACCGGTTGGGACGCCACCGCGCTGCGCGAGGTGATCGACCTCTCGCTCGACTCGATGCGCCCGGTCGACGCCCCCACCACCTGGGTGCTCTCCAACCACGACGTCACCCGGCACGCCACCCGGTTCGCCAACGAGCCCGGCCTCGGCACCCAGATCCGCACCCCCGGCGACCGCGAGCTCGGCCTGCGCCGCGCCCGCGCCGCCACCCTGCTGATGCTCGCGCTGCCCGGCTCGGCCTACGTCTACCAGGGCGAGGAGCTCGGCCTGCCGGACGTCACCGACCTGCCCGACGAGGTCCGCCAGGACCCGTCCTTCTTCCGTCAGGCCGGCCAGGACGGCTACCGCGACGGCTGCCGCGTCCCGATCCCGTGGTCCGGCACCGAGGCCCCGTACGGCTTCGGACCGGTGGCCGGCGGGCCGTCCTGGCTGCCCCAGCCGGCCGAGTGGGCCGGGCTGAGTGTCGAGGCGCAGACCGGCGACCCGACCTCCACCCTGGAGCTCTACCGCAGCGCGCTGGCCGTCCGCCGGGCGCAGCCCGACCTCGGCGCCGGCACCGGGGTCGAGTGGCTGGAGAGCCCCGAGGGCACCCTGGCGTTCCGTCGCGGCGCCTTCGTCTGCACCGTGAACACCACCGGCGAACCGGTGCGGATCGCCGCCCCGGGCACGCTGCTGCTGGGCTCGGCCGACCTCGTGGTGGACGGCGGCGAGACGGTGCTCGCTCCGGACAGCACCGGCTGGTGGGCGGTCTGACGTGGTTGGAATAGGCTCTGGGACCGTGACTACGGCGCGACTCTCAGACATCGCGGCGCAGGCGGGGGTCAGCGAAGCCACCGTCTCCCGCGTGCTCAACGGCAAGGCGAACGTTTCCGCCGCTACCCGGCAGACCGTGCTGGCGGCGCTCGACGTGCTCGGGTACGAGCGGCCGACCCGTCTCCGCCAGCGCAGCGCCGGGCTGATCGGTCTGATCACGCCCGAGCTGAGCAACCCGATCTTCCCCGCGCTGGCCCAGGTGATCGAGCAGGTGCTCAGCCGGCACGGCTACACGCCGGTGCTGTGCACCCAGACCCCGGGCGGGTCCACCGAGGACGAACTGGTGGAGATGCTGGTGGACCGGGGCGTGGCGGGCATCGTCTTCGTCTCCGGGCTGCACGCCGACACCACCGCCGACCACGACCGCTACGCCCGGCTGGCCGGGCGCGGGGTGCCGTTCGTGCTGATCAACGGCTACAGCGAGAAGATCGACGCGCCGTTCATCTCGCCGGACGACCGGGCCGCGATGTGGATGGCCGTCCAGCACCTGGCCGAACTCGGGCACGAGCGGATCGGGCTGGCCGTCGGTCAGCGCCGGTACGTGCCGGTGCTGCGCAAGATCGAGGGCTTCACGGCCGCGCTGCGCGAGGTGCTCGGACTCTCCCGGGAGGAGGCCGACGACCTCGTCCACCACACGCTGTTCAGCGTGGAGGGCGGGCACGCGGCGGCCGGCGCGCTGCTCGACAAGGGCTGCACGGCGATCGTCTGCGGGAGCGACATGATGGCGCTCGGGGCGATCCGGGCGGTGCGGCAGCGCGGGCTGTCGGTGCCGCAGGACGTGTCGGTGGTCGGCTTCGACGACTCGCCGCTGATCGCCTTCACCGAGCCGCCGTTGACCACGATCCGCCAGCCGGTCGAGGCGATGGCCACGGCGGCGGTGGACGCGCTGCTGGAGGAGGTCGGCGGAAACGCGGCCCAGCGCGGCGAGTTCATGTTCCAGCCGGAGCTGGTGATGCGCGGGTCCACCGGGGCCTGCGCGCGCTGAACCCCGGCCGTCACGGCCGACGGAAGGGCCCCGGAGGGCGGTTGCTCTCCGGGGCCCTTCGGCGTGCGTGCGGTCGGCCGCCCCGGGCCGTCGGGCGGTCAGCCCTCCTGGGCGGTGGGGCGGTCGACGGTCGGTCGGTGCCCGTCGGCCGCCTCGCCGGTACGGGTCTCGGTACGGCGGCCGCGGGCCAGGTAGTCGCGCAGGACCAGTTCGACGGCGTCCTGCGGGTTCTTGGTGCCGGAGAGCAACATCGCGTCGATCGCGAGGTTCGCGTCGAGGGTGACGGTGACCTGGGCCATGTGACTCCTCCTCGGGTGCAGAGCAGCAGCATGCCCGTTGGGGCGGGGAATCACCACGGGGATTCGCCATGGGGATTCAGCACGGGGCTTCGCCGCAGGGATTCGCCACGAGGTACGGCCGGAGGCATGCCGGAACCCCCGGGGAGGAGCGACCAGACTCTCCCCGGGGGCGTGGGCGGTCAGCGTTCGGATAACAGCTGACAGATGATGAAATCTGTTATCTGTTATCCGTCAGCTGTTATCCGTCGTCCGTCGTCCGTCGGCTGTTCGCCGTTCTCAGACCCGGCCGGCGAAGTCCGGGGCCCAGTTGGCGATGCTCTGCTCGCGGACGCCCGAGCTCGGGTTGGCGGCCTCGACGTACTTGCCGTTGCCGACGTAGATCGCGACGTGGTAGACGCCGGAGTCCTTGCCGTTGTTGGACCAGAACAGCAGGTCGCCCGGCTGGAGGCTGTCCAGCGAGACGTGGGTGCTGGCGGCGGCCTGGTCGGCGGCGACGCGCGGGACGGAGACGCCCGCGGCGCGCAGCGCGGCCTGGGTCAGGCCGGAGCAGTCCCAGCCACCGTTGCCGGTGCCGCCGTAGACGTACGCCTGACCGACCTTCGACTCGGCGAAGGAGACCGCGGCGGCCATGCTGCCGGTGGCGGCCGGAGCCTGGGTCTGGGCCGGAGCCTGGGTCTGCGGAGCGGGCTTGGCAGCCGGCTTGGTGGACGGCTTGGCGGCCGGGGTCTGGGCCTGCGCGGTCGGCTGGGCGTTCACGGCACCGCCGTTCGCGGACTGGCCGGACTTCTGCGAGCGGTCGAACCAGGTGAAGTCCGAGCCGGACTTGCCGGTGGCGGACTGGCCGGCCTGGGCCTGGCCGTTGCCGCCGAAGGACAGCTGCTGGCCCGGGTAGATGCTGTCCGGACCCTCGGTCAGGGTGCCGCGGTTGAGCTCGTACAGCCGCTGCCAGCCGCCCTGCACCTTGTGCTGGTCGGCGATCGCGGACAGCCAGTCGCCCTCGACCACGGTGTAGTCGCCGTTCTGGGCCTGCTGCTGGCGCTTCTGGACCCAGTCGCTCCGGTTTCCGGAGGCGGCGGAGTCGGTGCCGGCCTGCGTGCCGTCCTGGGCGGGCGCGGCGGGCTTGGCGGCCGGGGCCTGGGTCTGCGGAGCGGGCTTGGCGGCCGGGGCGGCCGGCTTGGCGCTCTGGGCGGGCTGCGCGGGCTTGGCGGCGGTCGAGCCGGCGGTGGAGCCCGCCGAGGTGTCGACGGCGGCCGCGGCGCCGCCCTTGGTGAGGCCGGCCTGGACCGAGCACACCGGCCAGGCGCCGGGGCCCTGCGAGGCGAGGACCTTCTCGGCGACGGCGATCTGCTGGTCCTTGGTGGCCAGGTCGGCGCGCGCCGCGAAGGCGCTGCCGCCGAAGGCGGACCAGGTGCTGGAGGTGAACTGGAGGCCGCCGTAGAAGCCGTTGCCCGTGTTGATGCTCCAGTTGCCGCCGCTCTCGCACTGGGCGACCTTGTCCCAGGTGGCGACGGTGGCGGCGGAGGCGGTGCCGGAGGCGATGCAGGGGACGGTGAGGCCGACGCCCGCGACGCCGAGGGCGGCGATCACGCGATGGGTGCGGCTGGACAGACGAGTGCCGTTGGTGGGCAGCATGAAGACGCGGTCCTCTCCCACGCCTGCGAGGTGAGCTGTCGGATTCGGGCTGGAGTTGCCCGGCCGCGCTGTGGGCGCGGCTTCACCCCTAGCCCTGGACCGTTCCGGAGATCGGTCCGGGGCGACTTACCTGTGGGTCCCCCGCTCCTGCCGTGGTGCGATTTCGCGCTGCCAGGACATCCGACGGCAGGACTCGGCGTCGCGGATGAACCGGGTTCGTGTGGTCACGAACGGGGAGCACGTTAATCAGACTTAAGTTCAAACTGCAAACGGCTGTGATGCGCATCACGGTTTAGTGGGAACTGCCAAAATTGCCGCTCTTCATGATCGTAAATGATCGTTTTCAGGCAACCCTGTTGCGGAAGCCCACAACTGGCAGCGCTTCAGAAGTGGTGTGACGGCGCGTCGAATCGCGGGCCGGAGCGCCCCGGCGGATGCTGCGGCGGCAGTGATGCGAGCGCCCGCGACCGCGTTTCCTATTTCCTTTCAAATAGGCCAGAACGGACATTCCACTTCATTGCCGTCCGACTTCCGCGGGACGGCCGTGGGCGGGCGGAGCAAAACCGAAGGGCCCGGAACGCATGCCGTTCCGGGCCCTTCGGTGCGCGCGAACCGGCGCGCGGCGTCGACTACCGCCCTGCGGGCTCCTGGGAGGCCGCGTGGGCGCCGCGGACGCCCTCCAGGGCCCCCTCGGCCTCGGCGGCGGCCGCGGCCTCCGCCTCGGCCCGTGCCAGGTCCTCCGGGGACGGCGCGGGCAGCGCCGCCAGGTAGGTGGAGGCGATCAGCTGGCCGACCGACGGGTACGAGCCCAGCGGCGCGGCCGACGGGCAGCCGGTCTCCTCGGCGGCGGTGGCGAGCAGTTCGGAGTCCGCCTCCGGGCCGATCACCAGCGGGGCCAGCGCCGGGCGCTGCGAGCCGGTGTCCCTGAGGTGGTTGACGGCCGCGGCCACCGAGCCGGGCACGTCGAGCGCGGCGGCGACGACCGGCACGGCCAGTCGGGCGGCCAGCAGCACGCCGGTGATACCGGCCGCCGCGGCCGCGTCCTCGCCGCCGACGGTGGTCAGCACCACGCCGTCCGCGGCGGTCGCGATGGCGAACAGCCGGGCGCGGTCGGCCCGGGCCAGCCCGGCCTCGGACAGCCGGACGTGCACGGCCTCGGCCAGCAGCGGGTGCGGGCCCAGCGGGTCGGTGACGGGCGCGCCGTACTCGGCGGCGAGCGCGTGAAGCTCGGTCAGGAAGGTGTGCGGGCCGGGCACCAGCGGCACCAGGACGGGCGTGGGCAGCCCGGCCTCGGCCGCCATGGCCAGCAGCTCGGCCACGGTGCGGTCCTCGCCGCCCGCGCCCTCGCCGCCGTTGCCGGGCAGGTAGCCGACCGCGGTCCGGACGCCGTTCTGCTCGGTGCGGACGATCGAGAGCAACTCCTCGACGACCGAGCGGGACTCGGGCCCGGCGGTCGCGGGCACGGCGAGCACCAGGGCCGGGGCGCCGGCCGGGATCTCGGGGCGCTCGGGACGACGGTGGCGCCCCCGCGCACGGGAGCCTGGAGTACGGACGGGCAGTGGCGCGCCCGGGATGGCTGCGGTGCTCATGCCGGAGATCGTAGGACATCTGCCCGTCCGGCTTGCAGTCGGCTGCCGGGTGGGTTTCACGCGGCAGCGGTCCGGAGCCCGGTGCGTCTCCGGCGCCGGTCCGGGCACTTTGCCTACAATCCGGACATTCCGCTCCCAATCCCCGCGCGACCGCCGGTGGTTGCCTCGACGTGACCCGAGGGGGCCGACGTTGCACCTGGGGCGCGTGAGATGTCTCACAGCATGAGGATGGTTTGACGGAGGGTCACGGGGGTGCGACTCCCGGCATTCGAAGATCAACATTCAGCGGGGAGGCGCTCACGGCCGGTTATCGCGCGCCCGACGATTCATCGGCTATGTCCGTTTACGTACCGTCAGGAGAAGGGTCCGTGAAGAGTTCGCGGCTGCGGGCAAAAGGCCACGTGCACCTGCAACGTCCCGTGCTGATGCACGTGCACTGCAGCTATCATCGCGTCAAGTGAGGCGTTGTGCCGGACCGGTACGGGGCCGGTCCGTTCGTTTCGACGGTGCCGGGGGCGCCGCGCTGGACGACAACTCCGGAAGCTCTTCGGGAGATTTCTATGCACGACTCGCAGGACACGCACGGCTCGTACGACACCTACAACGGGATGGCCGCCGCCGATCTCCAGGGGGTGGTCTGGCAGAAGAGCCGGCACAGCAACTCCCAGGGCAACTGCGTCGAGTTCGCGGCCCTGCCCGGCGGCGATGTGGCGATGCGCAACTCGCGGTTCCCGGACGGCCCGGCCCTCATCTACACCCGGGCCGAGATCGCTGCCCTGCTGCTGGGGGCCAAGGACGGGGAGTTCGACCACCTGGCGGTCTGACCGACCGCCGTGCTCCATCATCGGGGGGCCGTCGTGGGTGCCGACACCACGACGGCCTTTGTCTTTGTCTCCTCCGGGGACCTCCTCGCCGGCGGTCTCCGCTCCGGAGGCGTCCGCACCGGACCGGAAGTCCTCGGCGGTGCCGGGTGGAAGGGCCCGGGGTGTGGTCCTCCCGGGGCTTCCGTCGACCGGCCGTGCGCCGCCCGGCGCAGGGGCCGTCCTGGGCGCGCGGCCCGCTCGGGTCGGGGGCCCGGCCGGGGCGCACGGCCCGTCCTAGGCCGAGCGCCGATGCCGTCCGCCGATCTCGACGGGGCCGTCGAGCGGTGAGCGGCCGCCGAGTCCGGGGTGCCCGTCCAGCGGGGAGCCGACGATCGTCTCCGCCTCGAACATCGCCCAGACCACCTTGCCGCTGCCCAGCGGGTGCCAGCCCCAGGAGCGGCTGAACGACTCCACCAGGTGCAGCCCGCGGCCGGATTCGGCGACGAAGTCGGCCTCCCGTGCGATCGGGCCGATGCTGCTCGGATCGCTCACCGCGCAGACCACCTGGGGTGCGCGGTGCACCAGGCTTATTCGGATCGGGAGCCGGCCCTCCGGGGTCGGCTGTATGGGAAAGTCGTACTCGCCCTGGGTGCCGCCCGACGGGTCGGGCCGTGCGCCGATCGCATGCCGGAGCGCGTTGGTCACGAGTTCCGAGGCCACCAGCGCGACGTCGTCGAACAGCTCCGTCAGGCCCCAGTGCTGGAGCGTGCTCCGAGCGAAGTCGCGCGCGGTTCTGACGGCTTCGAAGCGAGGAGCGAGCGTACAGGTGACCACAAGGGGGTCAACCGCCAAAGCCGTACCGGTGCTCATGAAGAGCTCCTCCCATAAGGGGGCGGACACGGCTGGACCCGCCGGGGTCATGCCGGTCACCTCCGACTCGCTCGGCCGCTCGGCCGCCCCCTCGACCAGGCGCACGCGCACTCGAACGCCCGATGACGCGGGGGACGTCGTCGGGTCGGTGCACGGAGTCGCGCGTGGGGTCGACACGGAGCCCGCGGGATTGCCAGGGATGTGCAGGTGCACGTGCACCATGGTGGTGTGCGCTCACTGCAGATGCAAGAGTCGATTCACGTGCAGTCGCACTATTGGCATATGCAAGCGCCGGATGCACGTGCATCCTGGTGTGTGGAGTGCGGAACTGATAGGAACATCCGTCAGTATCGGCACCGTGAGCGCTCAACTGATGGCAGACTGTGCGCTGTTTGCCCTAGGTGGAGGTTTCGACCGCATGACCACAGTTCAGCCGGGCGGCGGCTCGATGGTCCGCCGGATCCTCCTCGGCTCGCAGCTGCGCCGCCTGCGTGAGGCGCGCGGCATCACCCGCGAGGACGCGGGCTACGCGATCCGGGCCTCCGAGTCCAAGATCAGCCGCATGGAACTCGGCCGCGTCAGCTTCAAGGAGCGCGACGTCGCCGACCTGCTCAGTCTGTACGGCGTGGACGACGGCATCGAGCGGGAAGCCCTGCTCGGCCTCGTCCGCGAGGCCAACAAGTCCGGCTGGTGGCACAGCTTCAACGACGTGCTGCCGGGCTGGTTCCAGACCTACGTCGGCCTGGAGGAGGCCGCCCAGCTGATCCGCACCTACGAGGTGCAGTTCATCCCCGGGCTGCTCCAGTCCGAGGAGTACGCACGGGCGGTTTTCGGACAGAGTCGGCCGGTCATCAGCGAGGAGGAGGTCGAGCGACGGGTCAGCCTGCGGCTGCGCCGCCAGAAGCTGCTGGCCGAGGGCGCCAGCCCGCGCCTGTGGGCCGTCATCGACGAGGCGGCGCTGCGCCGGCCGGTCGGCGGGCCCAAGGTGATGCGCGGTCAGGTGCAGTACCTGATCGACGTCGCCGAGCAGGCCAACGTGGTGATCCAGGTCATGCCGTTCCGGTTCGGCGCGCACGCGGGCGAGTCCGGGGCGTTCACGATCCTGCGCTTCCCGGAGCAGGACCTCGCGGACGTGGTCTACCTGGAGCAGCTCACCAGCGCGCTCTACCTGGACAAGCGCGACGACGTCGACGCCTACATCCAGGTCATGGAGCGGCTCTGCGTGGACAGCCTCACGCCGGAACGCACGGTGGACCTGCTCGCCTCGATCCTGAAGGAACGCTGAGCCGCTGCCGTCCGGGGCCTGTGAGCTCCCTCCCTCGCGAGGCCCCCCGGCAGCCGGTCACCAGGCCGCCCACCCGCCGTCAGCCGCGGGCCGGCGGCCGTTCGCGTTCCGGCGGGGACTGCTGCGGCGGGCGGCCCAGTTCCCAGGCCAGGCCGTAGCGGCCGAAGAGGTCGGCGCGGATCAGCGCCAGCGGGCTCTCGGCGCCCGGCAGCAGCACCCCGATGCAGCCGCCCATCAGCGCGCTGCGCAGTACCGCGTGCTCGGCGACCGGGTCGGGCGCGCCCCAGTCCCGCAGCAGTCCCTGGAGGATGGCGCCGAGCTGCTGCTGCTCCGGGTCCTGGACGAAGGCGCCGTTGTCCGGGTCGAGGATCAGCGCCAGGTGCGAGCGCATCACCCGGGGGTGGTCCATCGCCAGGCCGAGCACGGTGTCGATCGCCCCGGCCAGCCGCGCGTCGGGGGAGGACCCGGGGGCCAGTTCCGCCAGCGTGGCGGCCAGTGACTGGTGCATCATCCGGTGCGTCGCGGACTGCATGAGCAGCCGTTTGCCGTCGAAGTAGTACGAGAGCAGTCCGCGGGCGAGACCGGCCCGCTCGGCGATGTCCGTGAGCGTGGTGCCCGCGTATCCGCACTGGTCGACCAGCTCGACGGTGGCCCGCATGATCCGCCGGCGGGAGCGTTGCCGCATCTCCTCATTGACCGAATCCCCGCGAGGTGCCATCGTGTCTGCTCCGAACGTTCGTTGGCTCCGGGCCAATATACTTGTGGAGCCGACAGCCGCACCGGGGTACCGTGCCCCGGCGGGCACTGCCCGGGCGGCCGCCACGAAGACGGCCGGCTCCACCGACACGGGGGTTTGGTGGAGCCGGCGCCATGGCCCGACGGCGCGCAGGCCGGTCACGGGGGGTCCGGTTACGGGCGGGGTCCGGTCACGGGGGTCCGGGGGTCAGCGCCCGGTCAGGACGTCGGCCCGGGCCGCGGTCGACCCGACCGGCGGCTCGTCACGATCCGGCACGGGTGCGGGAACCGCCTTGCGACGCCGGTCCACCAGGGCGCCCGCCGTCGCGACCACCAGGCCGACCACCGCGACCACCGTGACGAACAGCAGCGCCGGCCGGTAGCCGTCCAGCTGGGCCTGCGGGCTGTCGCCGCCCGCGCTGCCGGCCGTGATCATCGCGGTCGCCCCGGCGAGGACCACCGCGGTGCCGACCTGGATCGCGGTGTTCACCAGTCCCGAGGCCAGGCCCTGCTCCTCGTCGCTCACGCCGTCGGTGGCGGCGATGTTCACCGAGGGGAAGGCGAACGCGAAGCCCACACCGAGCAGCAGCATCGAGGGCAGCACCAGGCCCGGGTACGAGCTGTGCTCGTCCAGCCGCAGGAACAGGGCGAAGGCGGCGACCAGTGAGGCCAGGCCGATCGGCAGCAGCCGCCCGGTGCCGAAGCGGTCCACGATCGGGCCCATGAACGGCGCCGAGAGCGCGATGAGGGCCGCGGCGGGCAGCAGTCCGAGCGCCATCTCCAGGGCCGACCAGCCGAGCAGGTGCTGGAGGTAGAGGGTGACCACGAACTGGAACCCGCCGTACGCGCCGGTCATCGCGAAGGCGACCACGTTCGCGCGGGCGACCGAGCCGTTGCGGAAGATGCCGAGCCGTACCAGTGGGTGCGCGGTGCGGCTCTCCACCCGCAGGAAAGCGGCGGCCAGCACGGCGACGACCAGCAGTGAGCCGAGGGTGCGCGGGCTCAGCCAGCCGGCGCCCTGGGCCTCGGTCACGGTGAAGACCAGCAGCATGACGGTCGCCGTGCCGGTGATCGCGCCGAGGACGTCGTAGCCGCCCTGGGCGCGCTCCTCGACCGGGCGGGGGAGCAGCCGGACGGCGAAGAGCAGGGCGAGCAGCGCGACCGGGACGGGCATCAGGAAGGTCCAGCGCCAGCCGACCGAGGTGAGCAGGCCGCTGAGCACCAGGCCGAGCGAGAAGCCGCTGGCGCCGCAGGTGGTGTAGATCGACAGCGCGCGGTTGCGGGCGGGGCCCTCCGCGAAGGTCGTGGTGATGATCGACAGGCCGGCCGGGGCGGTGAAGGCGGCGCTGACGCCCTTGAGGAAGCGGGCCGCGATCAGCAGGCCGCCGTCGTCGACCAGGCCGCCGACCAGCGATGCGGCGGCGAAGACGCCCAGGGCGACCAGGAACACCCGGCGGCGGCCGAGCAGGTCGGCGGCGCGCCCGCCGAGCAGCAGCAGGCCGCCGTAGCCGAGTACGTAGCCGGAGACCACCCACTGCAGGGTGGAGGTGGACAGGTGCAGGTCGGAGCCGATGGACGGAAGGGCGACGCCCACCATGGAGACATCCAGGGCGTCCAGGAACATGGCGGCGCAGAGCACGATCAGGGTGCCCCAGAGGCGGGGGGTCCAGTGCGGCCCGCTGGTTGACGGGGCGTCGGGTGACATGACGGTCGCGGTGGTCATGGGGAGGACAGTACATGCACATGCATTCAATGCAAATGAATTAAATGTGAACGCATTAATTGTCGATGCACGTGCTAGGGTGGCGGCGTGGCTGAACTCGACTCCCCGGCGGAGGCCGGTCTCGTCGCGCAGTGGCGCGAACTGCTGGCCCGGCATGCCGCCGCGGCCTGCGCCCTCGACCGCGAGCTGGGCGACCGGTACGGGCTGGGCATGAGCGAGTTCGAGGTGCTGGAGCGTCTCGTCGAGAACTGCGGGGGCGGTGGGGGCCAGTCGGTGCGGGTGAGCGAGCTGGCCCACACCGTCCATCTGAGCCAGAGCGCGCTCTCGCGGCTGATCGCCCGCCTGGAGAAGGCCGGACTGGTCACCCGGGCGATGTGCGAGAGCGACCGCCGGGGCGTCCAGCTCACCCTCACCGAGGCCGGCCGGGAGCGCTACGAGCAGGCCAGGCCGCTCCACCGCCGGGTACTGGAGCAGGCCCTCGGTGACGGTCCCGGCCCGGTCGGCGGATCAGCCTCCGGCTGACGCCCCGTCAGAGGCGCCGCGCCGGTGCGGTGTCGACCTCACAGCAGGGAGTGCAGCCCCGGTGCCGCGGCCAGCAGTACGACCACGGCGGGCGCGGCGAGCGCCGCGACGGTGAGCCGCAGCCGGTGCGGGACGGAGAGCCGCGGACGGCCCGCGAGCAGTCGGTCCACCCGCTTCGGGGACTGTGCCAGGCCGGGCGGGCAGGAGCCGAACACCCCGCGGTCCAGGTTGAGTTCGGCCAGCGCGAGGGCGGTGGTGTGCCGGCCGTGCCGACGGGCGGCCCGGTCGTCGGCGGCCAGTTCGACCAGCTCCGCCACCTGGTCCCGGAAGGCGCTGAACACGCCGACCCCCGGGAAACCCGAGGCGAGCGCCTGGGCGAACTGCTGGAGCCAGTGGTGCCGGGCCCGGACGTGACCGCGCTCATGGCTCAGCACGGCGGCCAGCTCCCGGTCGGTCAGCTGCTGGAGGGCGCCGGTGGTGACCACCAGCCGGGAGTCCGGGCCGGGCAGCGACCAGGCCTCCGGACGGACGTTCTCCAGGACCACCAGCCGTTCCCGGCGGCTCCGGGCGGTCTCGATGGTGTCGGGCAACTCCGGTGCCCGGTTTGTCAGTTGGGCGTGCCGTCGACTGCGCAGCGCCTTCGCCGTACGAACCTCCCGGGTCAGCGCCAGCACCGTCTGCACCCCGCCCGCGGCCAGCACCGCGGCGCACAGCCGACCCCAGCCCTCGGCCTCCTGGAGGCCGTACGCCGCCTCCACACCGCGCGGTGCGCCCGCGAACAGCAGCGAGCGCAGCTCCGGCAGGGCGGCGGAGGCAGCCAGGAGGAGGCCCAGCGCGCAGCAGAGCAGAACGGCCACCACCAGGCACTGCCACACCAGCAGCGCCAGCACCGGTTCGCGCTCCGCCCAGCGGGCCCGGGCAAGCAGCCGGGGCATGAGGGTCGAGAGCAGCAGGCCGAGCAGCAGCAGGCCGATCAGGGCAGGCATCGATGGGCTCCCCGAGTACGCACGGAACGCGACAACGCGCTCCCTGCCAACCTATGCGCTGGCGACGTCCGGTGGAACGGCTTTCGACCGGCCAGTGACCAACGCCACGCTCGGACGGGGGCTTTGGGGCGCCGGGCCCGGCCCGGGCCCGGGCTTTGGTGTGGAGGGGGCGGAGGCAGGGGCAGGGGGCTTCGGCGTGGCGGGCGGAGGCTGTGGGGTGCCGGGCGGGTGTCCCGCAGGTCGTCACATGGTCAGGAGCATGGCGAACATGCCGATGCCCATGGTCAGTCGGCAGGCCTGCGGCAGCCCGGCGGTGCCGACCGCGAGGGTGCCCGCCGGAGTGCGCAGCAGCCGGCTGCCGGTCCAGACGGTGTACGCGGCGAAGTAGAGGAGGAGCACCCCGGTCAGCAGTGGAAGGCCCAGAGCGGCGGCTCGGTGGTGGCCGTGCCCGGAGGTGGACGCCATCGTGAAGGCCATGTACGTCATGGCGAGCGCGCCGATCGCGTGGTGCAGCCGGTGCGCCCGGCCGGCCGGGGCGTGGGCGGCGGCGAGCAGGAAGGCGGTGGCGGGGAGGCCGAAGAGCCCGGCCCAGACGGCGGGCGGGACGGTGGCGCCGGTGACGGCCATCGCGGCCATGCCCAACCCCATCAGGGCCTCGGCGGCGTCGGACTCGCGGGCGAGCGGCCGGTGCCCACTGCCCGGGGCGCAGGGGGAGTGGCGCAGCCGGACCAGGCAGGACGTGCCCGCGCCGGTGGCGAGGAGGGCGAGGAGCCAGTTGACCAGGGTGGGTCCGTGCAACGGCGGCCTCCCGGGGCGGTGGGCGCCGGGGGCGGCGAACAGGGGACAGCGAACAGCGGTCGGCGGACAGATGACAGCGAACAGATGATGAAATCTGTCGGCTGTCATCTGTCATCCGTGAGCTGTCATCTGTTCGCCGCCCCCGTGCGCGGCGACGGACGTCCGGTCCACGATCACCGCACCCGGCCGGGCACGGCCAGGGCGCGCACAGGGGCGCACAGTGGTGCCCGTCGTTGCGAAAGCCCTGGCCGCGCACCCGCCGCGTACTCGTCGCGCACCCGTCGCACGCCTGGTCGCACTCCCCGGCCGAGCGGACCGCTCACCCGGCCGCCACCAGGTGGGGGCGCTCAGCCCTGGAGCCGCCCCGAGGCGACCACCCGGCTGAGGAACTGCCGCGTCCGCTCCTCCTGCGGATCGCCGAACACCTGCTCCGGCGGCCCCTGTTCGAGCACCACCCCGCCGTCCAGGAAGCAGACCTGGTCGGCGACCTCACGGGCGAAGCCCATCTCGTGGGTGGAGAGGACCATCGTCATCCCCTGTTCCTTGAGGTCCCGCACCACCGACAGCACCTCGCCGACCAGCACCGGGTCGAGCGCCGCGGTGATCTCGTCGAGGAGCAGCAGCCGCGGCCCGGTGGCCAGCGCGCGCACGATGGCGACCCGCTGCTGCTGCCCGCCGGAGAGCCGGTCCGGGTACTCCTCGGCCTTGGCCGCCAGCCCGAGCCGGTCGAGCAGTTCCAGCGCCCGGGTCCGGGCCTCGGCCCGGGCGACGCGGTGCACCCGGCGCGGGGCGAGCGTGATGTTCTCCAGCACCGTCAGATGCGGGAACAGGTTGTACGACTGGAACACCACGCCGATCCGGCGCCGCACGGCGTCCTCGTCCGCGCGCGGATCGGTGATCTCCTCGCCGTCCAGGAAGATCGCCCCGTCGTCGATCCCCTCCAGCAGGTTGACGCAGCGCATCAGCGTGGACTTGCCGGAGCCGGACGCCCCGATCAGCGCCGTCACCGAGTGCTCGGCCACGGCGAGGTCCACGTCGCGCAGCACCACCTGGCCGCCGAAGGTCTTGCGCACCGACTCCAGCCGGAGCACGTCGCTCGACGTCACACCGCACCTCCCTGAAGCTGGCGGCGGTTCATCCGGGCGGTCAGCCAGTCGGCGAACCGGGTCAGCGGAATGGTCAGCACGATGAACACCAGGCCCGCCACCAGGTACGGCGTGAAGTTGAAGGACCGGGCCGCGATGATCTTCGCCGCGTACACCGCGTCGATCGCGCCGCCGATCGAGACCAGCCCGGTGTCCTTCTGGAGGCTCACCAGGTTGTTGAGCAGCGGCGGCACGACCCGGCGGACGGCCTGCGGCAGCACCACGTACCGCATCGTCTGCGCGTTGGTCAGCCCCAGCGACCGCGCCGCGGCCCGCTGGCTGGGGTGCACCGACTCGATGCCGGAGCGGAACACCTCCGACACGTAGGCCGAGTAGGTCAGCACCAGGGCGGCCCCGCCCAGCAGCAGCGGATCGGTGGTCACCCCGGTCAGCCGCAGCGCCGGCACCCCGGTGATCATCACCAGCAGGCAGATGATCATCGGCAGCCCGAGGAAGAAGTCCACGTACGCGGTGGCCAACAGCCGTACCGGCAGGAAGACCGGACCGCGCAGCGTCCGCAGCACCGCCAGCAGCAGCCCGAACAGCAGGATCAGCGCCCCGCAGCCGAGCATCAGCTCCAGGTTCAGCCGCAGTCCCTTCAGTACCTCGGGCAGTGCCTGACGGGCGTAGTCGAGGTTGAAGAAGGTCCGCCGAGTCACCTCCCACCCGGGGGAGTTGACGATGAGGAGGTAGAGCACGACGGCTGTGGCCAGGGTCGAGCCGGTGGCGATCAGCGCCGAGCGGCGGGCCCGGGACCGCCGGTACGCCTCGTGCGCCAGCCGCCGCTCGGACGGACGGTAGTCGTCCTCCGTCGTCGGCGCCCCGGTCGGCGGTGCGGTGCGCGGCGCCGGCGCCTTGGTGAGCTCCGCCGGACCGGCGGCGCCCGGCGCCTTCCCGCCCGATGTCTCCAGGCCCGGTGTCTCCAGGCCCGGTGTCTCCAGGCCCGACGCCTCCCCGCCCGGCCCGGGGCTCAGGTCAGCGCTCACTTCAGCACCGGTGCCGAGACGGCGTCGGACAGCCACTGCTTCTCCAGCTTCGCCAGCGTGCCGTCGGCGCGCAGCGCGTCCACGGCCTGGGAGACGCAACCGGTCAGCTTGGAGCCCTTGTCCAGCACCAGACCGAACTGCTCGGCCTGCGCGGCGGCCTCGAACTGGCCGACCACCTGGGCCTCCGGGACCTCGGCGCCGGTGATGTAGAAGGCAGTCGGCAGGTCCACCACCAGGGCGTCGATCTGGCCGTTCTTCAGCGCGGCCTTGGCCAGGTCGTTGGAGTCGAAGACGGCCGGCTGGGTGCTCGGCTTGATGGTGTTGGTGATGGTGTCCAGGCTCGTGGTGCCGACCTGCGCGCCGAGCTTGGCACCCTTGAGGTCGGCGATGCTCCTGGCGCCCGCCGCCTTGGAGTTCTTCAGCGCGATGACGGTCTGGCGCACGTCGTAGTAGCCGGAGGAGAAGTCCACGGCCTGCTTGCGCTCGTCGCTGACGGACACCTGGTTGATGTCGAAGTCGAAGTCCTTGGCGCCCGGGGAGGTCGCCTTGTTGAACGGCGCGACCACCCAGCCGACCTTCTCCTTCGGGTAGCCGAGCTTCTCGGCGACCGCGTAGGCCACGGCGGACTCGAAGCCCTTGCCGTTCTCCGGCTTGTCCTCGGAGAACCACGGGTCGTACGCGGGCTTGTCGGTGCCGACGGTCAGCGTTCCGGCGGTGCGCGTGGCCAGCGCCCCCGGCGCGCAGCCCGCCGCCGTCCCGCCCGCGCCCGAGGCGGCGTCGGACTTCGAGTCCTGCGGCGCGCAGGCGGTCAGCACGGCCGCGGCGGCGACCAGCGCGGCGATGGGCAGTACGGCGGAGGGCTTGCGGAGGGTCATGACGGGGCTCCAGGGAAGGACCGGCGGGACGGGGGGGGGAACGAGGAGGGGCACGGGAGGGCGCGACGGGCGGCCCGCATCCCGGCGGGTCACTTCCCCCCGGTGGCGGCGCCGGAACACACGCGGCATGGTCGGCGTACGGGCCCGCGTCCGCGGCGCCCCCCGAGCCGGATCGGCAGCAGCCGGGGCGGCGGCAGGCCGGTCAACAGCAGCGGCGACAGCGGCAGCTCAGGCCGCGCGCGCGACAGCGACGGCAGACGTGCCGACGGGAGGGCGCCCGGAAGGGGCTGTCGTGGCGTACGGCCACCGTGATCACCGCCGGGAGCATGCGGGGAGGTTCGCATCAGAACAGCGCATCTGTCCAGAACATCCAGACCACTGTCCACATGCCGGACAATCCGCCTCCCGTCGAAGGTTTGGGCGCCGGAGGGGCGGTGCACCGGAGCTTTGCCGGTCCGGGCCCTCTTGAACAGGAGAACCTTTCGTACTTATGGTGTCCCCGTTGAAATAACTCCTGTCGAAGTGAGTCCACGATGCAGAATCTTTCGCCAAGGCTCGCTGTGGCGGCCGACGCCCCGGTCTCGACCCTCGCCGGCCACCCGGCCTGGCTGCGCCTGAAGGAGGCCGTCGAGACGCTGCGCCCGCTCCAGTCGAAGGACGGCTCGATCGACCTGGCCGCCGTCCAGCGGCACACGGTCGACCCGCTGGTCGCCACCGTCCGCGCCGCCGTCCAGGAGCTCGCTCCGAACTTCCCGCACGACGCCGCCTACCTGGCCGCCGTCGACGCGGACCTCGCCAAGTGGGCCGACACCGGCTACCGCGAGCCCGACTTCCTGGACTCGCTGCTCGCCTTCCAGCCCGCCGACCAGCGCGAGGACGGGCTGGAGCACCTGGTCGTCTTCCCGATGTACACCCAGAACGGCAACCCGGACCGCAACCTGGAAGCCGTCCTGCTGAGCGTCGTGTGGCCCGACTGGCTGGCCGAGCTGGAGCGCACCCGCTTCGACAACCCGATGTTCGTGCCGATCACCTTCACGGACTTCACCGCCGGCTACGACACCAACTCCGCCGTGCTCTTCCCCGAGACGGTCTCCGTGCGCAAGGCGCCGGAGCGTTTCACCTGGGGCGGCATCTTCTGCGACCGCGAGGCCGCCCGCTTCCGCGCCGTCTCCACCAGCGCCGTCCAGCAGCTCGGCCTGGAGATCCCGGCCGACGCCGAGGGCCTGCTCCAGGACCAGCAGCGCGCGCAGGAGACCTTCGTCCTGTGGGACCTGGTCCACGACCGCACCCACAGCCACGGCGACCTGCCGTTCGACCCCTTCATGATCAAGCAGCGCAGCCCGTTCTGGATGTACGGCCTGGAGGAGCTCCGCTGCGACCTCACCACCTTCAAGGAGGCGGTGAAGCTGGAGACCGAGGGCAACCGGCACGCCCGCGACGTCCAGTACGCGGTCCTCTTCGACCGCCTGTTCCGTTTCCCGGTCTCCGGCGACCGGGTGCGCAACTACGACGGCATGGGCGGCCAGCTGCTCTTCGCCTACCTGCACAAGCACGACGCGCTGCGCTGGCGCGACAACCGCCTCAGCATCGACTGGGAGCGCGCCCCGCAGGTCACCAACGCGCTCTGCGCGGAGATCGAGACCCTCTACCGCGACGGCATCGACCGGCCGAAGCCGGCCCACTGGATCGCCGCCTACGAGCTGGTCTCCCGCTACCTCACCCCGCACCCGGCCTCCACCTGGGCGAAGGGATCCGAGGCGCTGCCGCTCGACATCACCGACGGCAAGGCCCTCAACAAGGCCCTGTGCGACGCCGTGCTCCCGGACGAGTTCCCGCTGAGCATGTTCTACGAGGCCCTCAACAAGAAGCTGAGCGGCGTCATCGCCGCCACCGCCGGCATCACCGGCGCCGGGATCCAGGGAGCCGCCGCGTGACCACCTCCACCAACGCCCCGCTGGCCGGCAAGGTCATCGCCGTCGCCGGAGCCAGCGGCCCGGCCGGCCGCGCCGTGCTGCGTCGCCTCACCGCCGACGGTGCCACCGTGATCGGCGCCGACATCGACGCCCAGCGCCTGGAGTCCGCCCTGGACGCCACCCGGGTGGCCGTCCGCGGCGCCAAGGTCAGCGGCCAGGTGATCGACCTGCTCGACCCGCAGGAGGTCCACGACTGGGCCGACCACCTGGAGTCGGAGCACGGCCACGTCGACGGCCTGTTCCACCTGGTCGGCGGCTGGCGCGGCAGCAAGACCTTCTTCGACACCCGGCTGGACGACTGGGACTTCCTGCACGACACCGTCGTGCGGACCCTCCAGCACACCTCGCTGGCCTTCCAGCCCGCGCTGGTCCGCAGCACCGCCGGCCGCTACGCGATGATCTCCGCCGCCGCCGCGCACAAGCCCACCGCAGGCGGCGCCGCCTACGCGGCCGCCAAGGCCGCCACCGAGGCGTGGACCCTCGCCATGGCGGACTCCTTCAAGAAGGAGACCACCGACCCCGACGGCGAGCCCACCGCCGCGGCTGCGATCCTGGTCATCAAGGCGCTGGTCAGCCCCGAGATGCGGGCCGAGAAGCCGGAGGCGAAGTTCGCCGGCTTCACGGACACCACCGACCTCGCCGGACACCTGGCGGGCCTCTGGGACCGCCCCGCAGCAGAACTGAACGGACAGCACCTGTGGCTGACAGCCCGATGACCGACCTCACCCGTACGGACGCGGTACGGCGGCACGACCCCGCCGTCCGCGGCTTCGCCAGCGACAACTACGCCGGCGTCCACCCGGAGGTCCTCGCCGCGATAGCCCTCGCCAACGACGGTCACCAGATTGCCTACGGCGAGGACGACTACACGGCCCACCTCCAGGACGTCTTCCGCCGCCACTTCGGCGAGAAGGCCGAGGCCTACCCCGTCTTCAACGGCACCGGCGCCAACGTGGTCGCCCTCCAGTCGCTGCTCCCGCGCTGGGGCGCGGTGGTCTGCGCGGAGTCGGCCCACATCCACGTCGACGAGGGCGGCGCCCCGGAGAAGATGGGCGGCATCAAGCTGCTCACCGTCCCCACCCCGGACGGCAAGCTCACCCCCGAGCTGCTCGACCAGCAGGCCTGGGGCTTCGGCGACGAGCACCGCGCGCAGCCGCTCGCGGTCTCCATCACCCAGAGCACCGAACTCGGCACCCTCTACACCCCCGACGAGATCCGCGCGATCACCGAGCACGCCCACCAGCTGGGCATGCTCGTCCACGTGGACGGCTCCCGACTGGCCAACGCCGCCGCCTCGCTCGGCCTGCCGCTGCGCGAGTTCACCACCGACGTCGGCGTCGACGTGCTCTCCTTCGGCGGGACGAAGAACGGCCTGCTGTTCGGCGAGGTCGTGGTGGTGCTCAACCCGGAGCGGGTGCGCAACATCAAGTACCTGCGCAAGACCTCGATGCAGCTCGCGTCGAAGATGCGCTTCGTCTCGGTCCAGTTCGAGGCGCTGCTCTCCGGCGACCTCTACCTCCGCAACGCCGGCCACGCCAACGCGATGGCCAGCCGCCTGGAGGCAGCGGTCCGGAAGATCGACGGCGTCGAGGTGGTCCGCCCGGTCCAGGCGAACGCGGTGTTCGCGATCCTCCCGCGCGAGGTGAGCGAGCGGCTCCAGAAGCACTACCGCTTCTACTTCTGGAACGAGCACACCGGCGAGGTCCGCTGGATGTGCGCCTACGACACCACGGAGGCCGACATCGACGCCTTCGCGGCGGCCATCGCCGAGGAGATGGTCCGCGCCTGACGGTGCCCGAACCACGGATCGTCCCGTCCCGCGTCAGCGGGGCGGGACGATTTGCATGTGGCGGGCCGGTCACCGTACAGTTCCGGAGTCGCCGCGGGAGACCGGGGCAGCAAAGCGGAAAGCGAATCCGATGAATGAAACTCCGGAAAACGGAGCGGAAAGCGTCTGATAAGCTGGAAACACGAAAGAACGAAGCCCGGAGGGTCCGCTGGAAGGCGGTCCGAAGGAAGCGTCCGTTCCTTGAGAACTCAACAGCGTG